>CAYMME010000012.1:0-40539 GCA_964391465.1 uncultured Planctomycetales bacterium | reverse complement strand
CGGCTCGGAGATCGCTGCGTCACCCCAAGAGGTTACCGACGCGGTCGGCATCACGTCATGGCTGGACGTGGGTGGATTCCAACGGGAGTTGCTGCTCGGGGCGCACTACGTCGGCCAGGAAGCGCTGATCCGATTCTACGTTTTGCATGTCATGGTGCTTCCGATCGTAATAACGCTGCTCATCGCGGTGCACATGTGGCGCGTGCGCAAAGACGGCGGAATTGCCCGCCCGGCCGAGGCCATCGCGTCGCGGCCGCCCGAAGCTGACCGACAAGCCGCCACATCGGCTCCCGAACCGAGCGTGCAGGGCACCGGATCGACCAAGACATGGGGCCTGATGGCCCTGGTGGGCGGCCGCACGCCCGCCGTCGATAAGGGGTTAGCCAACACCGTTCCCGCCTACCCCTATGCCCTGTACGCCGTCGCAGCGCTGGCCATGCTCACGACGGCCGTGACGCTCGCCTTGGGATACTTCTTCGACGCACCGCTGACAGAGCTGGCCAACCCGGAGGTACCTGAAAACCCGGCCAAGGCTCCCTGGTACTTCCTCGGTTTGCAGGAGATGGTGAGCTACTCGGCGTTCATGGGCGGTGTGGGGATTCCTGCCGTCGTCATCGTCGGGTTGGCGTTGATCCCGTACCTCGATCGCGAACATGATGATCCGGGCCGGTGGTTCAGTGGGTCGCGCGGTCGCCGCGTCGTGGCGGCCAGCGCGGCCTATGCCGTTCTCGTGACCGTCGGCATGCTCGTCTTCACGGTCAGCGCGGGCTGGCTGCGCGAGTGGAGTCCGGGCACGCCGCAGATCGTCATCACGCTCCTCAATCCGGGAACCGTTCTCGTCTTCCTGTACGCCGTATGGTCGGTCTTGTGCGTACGGATGACCGAATCGACGCGCCTCGGCGCGATCGCGCTGTTCACGTGTTTCATCGTGGCGTTCGTGATTCTCACGTACTTCGCCACGATCCACCGCGGACCGAACTGGGACTTCTACTGGTGGCCGAGCCAATGGCCTGCACATTGACACGTCGGTTAGCCAAGAGACGGCGAACTGCGCACCCGCGCGAAGGGTCGGAGACGCGAAGGTAGGACGCCAAATGAGCGTGAGGTCAAAGGACATCCCGTTGCGGCGACTGAAGATCGTGCTGCTGGTCTCGTCGCTGCTTTCGCTCGCACTGCTGCTGATGGCGGCCTTCGAAGAGAACGTCGGCGGCGAGTGGCGCCGGCACCAGGCCGCGTACCGGGCTGCCGCCATCGCGCATGCCGAGACCGATATCGAACACGCAGCAGCCGAAAGCATGGAGATCAGCTTCGCGCAGGCTTTCCTCCCCGACCTGGATCGGATCGATCGGTGCATCACGTGCCACGTGGGCATCGACGATCCTCGTCAGGCGGACGCTGAGCACCCGCTTCGGGCGCACCGCAGTGGTATCTTCGATCACCATCCACCGGACAAATTCGGGTGCACGGTGTGTCACGACGGGCAGGGCCGCGCGGTCACGAGGGACGCGGCTCACGGCGAAGTGCCCCACTGGCCGGCCCCCTTGCGACGCGGCGACGCCGTCTACACAAGCTGCGGACGCTGCCACTACGAGAATGACCTGTACGGGGCCGAAACCGATCTCTACGCGCGCGGCGGACCGCTGCATCCACTCGACGAGACCGAACTCGCGTCGTTTGTGCCCGGGGGGGCGTCGATCGCGCGCGGCAAGCGGCTCGTGCTCGAGTCCGGGTGCCTCGGTTGCCACAAGTACCGGGGGCGCGGCGGCTCGCTCGGACCGGAGATCACCTACGTCGGCGACAAGACGGCCCACGACTTTGACTTCAAGCACATCCAGGGCGAGCGCACCGTCGCCCAGTGGCTCTTCGAACATTTCAAGCGACCGGACGAAGTCAGCCCGGGGACACTGATGCCGGACGCGCAGCTCTCCGACGAGCAGGCCCGCGACCTGACGGCGTACATGCTCAGTCTTCATCGCAAGTCGATGCCGGCGGCCTACACGCCGGTGCCGCAGCGCCGCGAAGGCAAGCCGGTCGGCGGTGAGCGGCTCTACGCGATGTTCTGCCGTGCGTGCCACGGTGAGAACGGACTGGGCAGCACGGTTCGTGATCCGCTGATTGCCGCGGCCGCCGACGTGCCGCAGCCGTTGATGGTGCCGTCATTGAATCACCCCGACACGCTCGGCGTGGCCAGCGACGACTACCTGCACCACGTCATTGCGAACGGCCGGGCCGGCACGAACATGATCGGGTGGGGTCTGCGTGACGGTGGCCTCCGGCCGGAGGAGATCGATCGGCTGATCGAGACCATTCGCTCCTGGCAACCACCCCGGCCGGACGAGACGGCTATCGCAGCCGCGCGGGGCAGTCCGCCCGCCGGGCGTGTGCTCTACCGACAGAATTGTGCCGCATGTCACGGTCCCAACGGTGGGGGCGGCATCGGCACGCGACTGAACTCGCCGGGCTTCCTCGCCGTCGCTTCGGACGCCTTCATCGCCGGAACGATCATCGATGGTCGGCCGAACACGGCTATGACGAGCTACCGTCAATTCAACTCTCAGCAGATCAGCGATCTCATCGCGTACCTTCGAAGCTGGCATTCGCAGCGCAGCGACCGTGCCGCTGTGCTCGCACTCGTGGACGCCGAACCCCGGAACACGGCGGTCTCAGTTGCGATCGGCCGGACGCTGTACGCCGCGAATTGCGTGACGTGCCACGGCTCTGCCGGCGAGGGAGACCTCGGGCCGTCGCTGAACACGCAGGAGTTCCTGACGCTCGTCGGGAACGACTACCTTCACGAAACGATTGCCGCGGGTCGGCCGGATACGGGTATGCCGGCCTGGAAGCACCTCAGCAACGAAGATGTCGCCTCGCTCATCGTGTTCATCCGCACGTGGCAGCAGGAGGAATCCCAAACGCTTCCCGGCGACACGATTGCGGGTGACTGGGACGCGGGGAGGTTTCTTTACGCGGGCCTCTGCGCGAGCTGTCATGGCAACGACGCCGAGGGGGCGGTCGGCCCGCAACTCAACAATCCTGTCTTTCTGCGCACGACGAGTGACGCGATGCTCCGGGAGTGGATCGCACACGGCAAGGCGGGAACGCCGATGCGGCCGTTCCTCAAGGGAGAGCAGGGTACGGCCGAGCTGACCTGGAGCCAGATCGACAACCTGGTCGCGTATCTCCGCTCGCTGGAACGCCACCCACGGGTGTCGACCATGCGCTCGCCGAACGGTCGACCGGAACTTGGCCGTGTCTGGTACGCGAACATGTGCGCGGCCTGTCACGGACCCCACGGCGAAGGCGCAAGCGGGCCGGCGCTGGCGAATCCGGGCTTCCTGCACGCGGCCTCCGATGGCTTCCTGATGGCCACACTTGCGATGGGACGTGACGGAACCGAGATGCGACCCGTCAAACAGGGGCCGCAGTCGATCCTGGCACTCAGCAGCGATCAGGTCAACGATGTCATCGCCTATCTTCGGTCGTGGGAAACTGAGCCACCGGACGATGAGATCCCGCACCGATTCGTGATCCCGTGGGATCTGGCCCACGGCCGGGAACTGTACACGTCGCACTGCGCGGGCTGCCATGGCATCGACGGCAAGGCGGAAACCGACGCTCCCGGCCTCTCGGCGTGGGCTCCGGCGCTCAACAACGAAGAGTTCCTCGCTGCGGCGACCGACGGCTTTCTGCAGGCGACGATCGTGCGCGGGCGAATCGGCACGGCCATGCGCCCCTTCGGGCACGGCACGCAAGGTCTTGTGGATCTGTCGATGCAGGACATCGATGACATCGTTGCCTTCATCCGCCGCTGGTCTACGCAAACCCCATCGCCCCTGACGATTCCGGCGGAACGCAGTGTGGCGGGCGCCGAGGAAACGACCGACGCGCAAACGCGCGCGGACACCACGAGAGGGGCAGCGGAAGTGTCCTCCCATGATCTGATTGCGACAGGTGCGCATCCTGTGCTGAAAGGAGACGAGTGATATGGCACGCCAACGTGGACCGATCCACTTCGATCGTCGCGAGTTCATGAAGATGGCTGCGGGTACGGGGGTCGCCTGCTCGGCGTGCTCACTGTTGCCCGACGAGCTGATCGAGGCGGCCAACGCAGCACCGTCGAAGCCTCCGGCCGGGGTCAAGCTGTTGCAGGCGGCGTGCCCCTACTGCGGCGTCGGCTGTGGCACGTTGATCAAGGTTCAGAACGGCAAGGTCGTCGGGATGGTCCCCGACAGGAAGCACCCGACCAGCCGTGGGATCCAGTGCATCAAGGGGCTCAACGCGCACGAGCCGATCTACCGCGATCGGCTCACCAAAGTGCTCGTCCGCAAGGACATGAGCGACCCGCTCCGCGGGCACGTGTCGGCCACGAAGGGACGCTTCGACGACGACGTCTTCGACGTGATGTCGTACGAGGAAGCGGAGGAACTCGTTGCTGACAAGATCGCCGAGATCATCAAGGCCAAGGGCGCCAACATGATCGGCCTCAACGGGTCCGGCCAGCTCACCATGGAGGCCCAGTGGATCGAGAACGTGCTCATGAAGGGCGTGATCGGCAGCAACTCGATCGAGGCCAACGCGCGCATGTGCATGACGTCAGCCGTCACGGGGTACTTCCACTCGTACGGGTCCGACGCGCCGCCGACCAGCTACGAAGACATCGAGGAAGCCGACTTCGTCACTTTCTGGGGCCACAACGCCCGCGAGGCGCATCCTATCCTCTTCTGGCGCGTGGCCGACCACAAGAAACGCAAGGACATCCCCACGCTCGTCTCCGACCCGCGGACGACCGGGACCGTCATCGGGCTCGAGGCGATCAATCCGCGCAACAGCTACCACCTGCCGACCATGAACGGGGACGTTAGCTACCACAACGCAATCGCGCACGTGCTGCTAACGAAGTATCCGCAGGCCTGCATGCCCGAGGAATGGCTCGAGAAGAACACGGTCGGGTGGAAGAACTACGTCGAGGGCGTCAAGGCGCGGTACGCCCCGGCGGATGTCATCAAGCGCCTGGACCGGCTTGACCGAGGACGCGTCACCGTCGAAGTGATCGAGAAGATTGCCGAAGCGTGGGCGACGGCCAGCATCAAGGGCCGCCAGCGCGGCCGAGGCGGCGTCCTCACGTTCTGGGGCATCGGCTACAACCAGATGCTGCACGGGCAGCACAACACGATCGGTCTGATCAACCTGCACCTGCTCACCGGAAACATCGGCCGGCCCGGATGCGGGAGCCACTCGCAGACCGGCCAGCCCAACGCGATGAGCGAGCGCCTGATGGGCGGGCTCACCGGGCGGCTTCCGTTCAACCAGCCGCTCACGAACGAAGCGTGGCGAGACCACATTGCCGACGCCTGGCGCGTTGGGCGTGAACAACTCAAGCAGACCAGCGCCATGCCGAACCCCGGCATGTTGGTCGGCCTAATGGAGCGGGCCCTCAAGGGCGACCTGTTGGCCATGTTTTGGATGTACACGACGCACGTGCACATGCCCGACGTCGAGACGCTCGTGCGTCCGGCCTTGACCCGAATGTTCGTGGTCGTGCAGGACATCTATCGCCACGCCCCGAACTGCCTGTACGGAGACGTGATCTTTCCCGCGGCGACGTGGGGCGAGTGGACCGGAGGGACGTACATCCAGTCGGAACGTCGCCTCTACTGTTGCGACGGTACGGCCAACCCGCCGCTAAACTGCATTCCCGACATGGACATGGCCATCGACAAGGGCAAAGCCCTCGCCGAGAGGCTGGGGCTCAAGGCCGACAAGATCTTCCCCTACAAGAAGACCATCAAGATGGGCAACGGGCTCATGGCCTACGACCCCGAGGACATCTTCCGCGACATCATTGCTACGAGCGAAGGATCGGATGCCGATCTGACGGGCATGCTCGAAGTCGAGAAGCAGGACAAGGTGGGCCTGTACGACCAGTTGCGACGGCTACGCGGCATTCAGTGGCCGGCTCCGACCGCCGAGGTCGCCCGCCAGGGCGGCACGCCCCGGCGCTACCTGGGACAGGAAGGCTGGGCCGGCAAGCCTTACGGCTCGTTCCGCCACAAGGACGGCAAGGCCCGCTTCAAGCTCTGTGAGCAAGACTACACGCAGCTCGAGTCCGTGTGCGGAAAGCTGATGCAGTACGGGCACCGTGACCGGCCGGGGGCGGGCCCGTACCTGATCGATGATCTTGCCGAGGCCAAGAGGGAGAACCGCAAGAGTCTCCTCGTCCAGGCCCGCGACGCCGGTCTACCTCCGGAGTTGCCCGACCTCGACGTATACGACGACAAGAGCAAGGGCCTGGCGGAGCACGCGGCCGAGGACAAGTACCCGTTCTGGCTTTCGCTCGGCATCGTGTACGAGCACTTCCACACGGCCAAGACGATCCGCGGCGCCACTACGCTCAAGCTCGTGCCCGAGCAGTACCTCGAGATGAATCCCGAGGACGCCAGGCGCTACGGCCTGCGCGACGGTGACAAGGTCCGGGTGCTCACGCGCCGCGGCAGTTACGAGGCGCGTGTCTCCGTAGGCATCGACAGCATGCTGCGGCCGGCGCGGACCGAGGTGCCGCCGGGACTGCTCTTCAGCCCGTGGAACCTGTCCGTGGCCGACAGCGCCGACCCGACTCGCAACAAGTGGCTGGTCAACGCCGTCAGCCACCGGGCCTGGGACCCCGTGAGCGGGCAGGCCGACTACAAGAAGTCCGCCGCCCGCATCGAACGAATCACGTAGGCGGCCGGCGGAACCGAGAGAGGCATCACGCATGGCCCGCGAGCCAGAGGTAGACCGCCGCGGCTTCATTCGGAACGCCGCCGCCGCCGGTGCCACCGCCCTCGGCTGCGGCTGGTTCTCGATCGCGAAGCGTGAGGGACGGCGGGCCCAGGCCGGAGCTGCGGTCGTCCGTCCTCCCGGTGCGCTCGAGGAAGACACGTTTCTGTCTCGCTGCATCCGCTGCCTTCGCTGCGCCCATGCCTGCCCCAACAACGCCATCATCCCGCTCGACGATTCATTCGGGCGCGGCGCGCAATCGACGCCGATGATCCAGCCTCGCCGGCAGGCCTGCATGCTGTGCGATTCCGACCCCGGCGACCACCTCAGGTGCACCGAGGTCTGTCCCAGCGGCGCCCTCGAGCCAGTACGCAAGACGGCGCAGGAGATTCGGCAAAAGGTGTCGATGGGCACAGCGAAGATCGATCTCGCGCTCTGCTACTCCTACAACGACTGGAGCTGCGGGGCCTGCCATCGCGCGTGTCCGTTCCCCGGCCAGGCCATGACCCTCGGCCTGTGGGAACGACCCGAGGTGAACGCCGAAGCGTGCATCGGCTGCGGACTGTGTGAACGAGCGTGCATTCGCTACCCCCAGGCCGTCCGCGTGCACGTGCAGTCGAACCGCCCGGAGGCCGAGGCATGAGCCGAACGGCCACTCAGCTCACGCGGCGCGGCGTCCTGAAGAAGGCCACACGCATCGCCGGCACCGCGGCCGGGTTCGGCGTCGCCATGGCGGCGGGCCACTCCCTGCTCGACAAGCGCCGAACGACCTATCCGCTGAAAGACGACGAAGGTGGGCCGGTGGGAACGCGCCTCATCCGTCCGCCCGGAGCCGTCGACGAAGAGCCGTTCCTGGCCGGGTGCATCCGCTGCTATCGGTGCCAGGATGCCTGCGAGCCCGGAGCCATTCAGTTCTTCACCGAGGCAGACGGCAAACACTACCATACGCCGTACGTCGACCCCGCGATTAGGGGCTGCACGCTCTGCATGAAGTGCACGCACGTCTGCCCGACCGGCGTGCTCGTGCCGTTGGAGATCGAGGACAAGGCCGACGTGGACATGGCTACCGTGGAGCTGCGCGAGGACCTCTGCCTCTCGTATAAGGCCAAGCGCATTCGTGACGAGCAGAACATGCTCATGCAGCTCGGGCAGGAGCCGACCGAATCCACGGCGCTACTCGAGCGGCGCGGGCCCTGCGGCGAGTGCTACATGTTCTGTCCGCTGCGCGAGCGTGCGATCCGGTTGGAGCCCGGGGCCTTCCTGGCTCCGCTCGTGTTCGCCGACCACTGCGTCGGCTGCGGCATGTGTGAGGAGATCTGTCGGGTCCTCGTCAAAGGAGAGCCGGCGATACGCGTCGTGCCCACGCGAGGCGAGGCGTGAGGGAACGGATATGACCGCACATCAGTGCAAACATGGGTTCGTGCAGGTCATCCGTCGGTTCGTGCAACTTGGCGTGATCGCGTTGATGATCGCGGTGGCGTGCCTGAGTCTGTATGCCCACTACCGTGCAGCCAGGGCCACGGAGGAACTCGACCAGCTCGGCGGATGGAAAGGAACGGCGCTCGAGTGGATCGACGCCCGCGTCGCCACGGCGGACGATCCGCAGGCGTTTCTCGACAGCATCAAGGGCACGATCTGGTCGATGCAGCTCGGGCCTCTCGATCTGAGCGACCCACTTGCCGCCGCGGAGATGATCGCCACGTCCAAGGTACTGTACGTGCCTATGCTGATGTCGGTGCTGCTCCCGGTGATCGTCACGGTACTGCTCGGCCGCGTATTTTGCAGTTGGATGTGCCCGGCCGGTCTGCTGCTCGAGATCACGGGGAAGCTGCGCAAGCTGCTGCGGTTCGCCGAGCTGCCACCGGCCGACGTGAAGTTCTCGCACAACAACAAGTACGTCCTCCTTGCTGTGGGCCTGATCGCGGCCGGTGTCGTCGGCTTGCCGATCTTCGCATTGGTGTACCCGCCGGCGCTACTGAGCCGGCTCGTACACGCCTGGATCTTCGGTACCGCCGTTACCGGCATGCTGATCTTCATCGGCGTGATCGTTGCCTTCGAGCTGTTCGTCTCCCCCCGCTGGTGGTGCCGCGCCATGTGCCCCGGCGGTGCATTGTATGCGCTGCTCGGCTGGCCTCGCCTTGTCCGCGTGAAACTGAACGCGGACCGATGCACGGGCTGCCGGAAGTGTGAACCCGTCTGCGAGCCGGGTCTCGACCCGGTGCGCCAGTCGTACGGAATCGAGTGTGACAACTGCGGCGTGTGCGTCCGTCACTGCCCCGATCGGGCGCTGTTCTACACGATCGGGCTTCCCAGCGGGAAGCGGTCGAGCCCGGTCGAGAAGCGCTTGCCGACCCGCGCTGTCACGACGGCTGCGGTCACGGCGGTGCTGCTCGGCGCGTTGGCCGCTCCCGCGGGAGGGCACCACATCCTCGGCCTGCCGCACTACTCCTACAAGGAGAACTACCCGCAGGCCCCGACGCTCGAGTACCCGGCCACCACCGGTCCCTACGACGTGCTGCTGACGAGCTACCCGGGCAAGCCCGTGCCGAGCGAGGCCGCGAATCTCGCCATCTACATCAAGAACCAGACGACCGGCGTGCCGTACGATCAGGCGATTGCCGTGCGGGTCCTGCAGACGTTCACATTCGGCCGCAGCCGCGAGGTTCTCCCGACCACCGAGATTCCGCCCTTCGAGGTGCCGCACAAGTTCTCGGTGACGTTCCCGGAGGACGGCGAGTACATCATCGAACTGACCATGAACGTCGAGGGCAAGCAGGAAGTGATTCCGTTCCTGATGATCGCAGGCGAGCCCACCGCGACGGCCTCGGTTGTGGTCGCGGTCGGCGTCGGCTTGGGGATCTTCATCGTGGTTATCCGGGCGATTCGGATCAAGCGCGATCGGCGGGAGATCGCTCTGGCACGGGTCCCGGTCGCCCAACCGGCAGGCTGAAAGGAAAGGAGCGGGTTCCCCACCCCTTGCACGCGGGCGCAAGGGGTGGGGACAAGCCCGCCGCGCAGGACAAGGTCGGAGCAAACGCACATGGGTCGACTGCGGATCGCTTTTCCATACCTGCTCTTCGCGGCCATGGCGGCGATGGTGGTGTGGTCGAACGTGGGCGGCGCCGGAGCGATGCACGCACCGAGCGGCAGTGCGGCAACTGCCGCGGGATCCGACTTCGAGGCGCGGGAAGTCGACCCGGTCTGCCGAATGGAGGTCAATCGGGCCTGGGGAATCTCGCACACGTTCGACGGCAAGACCTTTCACTTCTGTGTCGAACGTTGTCGCAAGATGTTCGCGGCAGACCCCGAAGCGTACATCGGCGAACGCTGCATGGTCTGCAACATTCCCACCGACGCGGCGACCGGCCTGCCCGCCACCTATCTCGGTCGCACGTTCCATCTGTGCACCGAAGACCACCGACGCAGCTTCAAGGCCGACCCGGCCGCGTTCTTCATGCACCGCATGTGGGGCATCCCCGATTGGCTCTACTATCTTTCGATTGCACTCGTGCTCATCGTTTCGTTCGCGATGTTCGAGGGTTTATCGGCGCTCCGTCGCACACGACGGGATCGAACATCGGCGAGCGCGCAAGAGCCTGCCCGCACGTCTACCTCCGGATCGCTCTCGTCGTGGTGGGGGCGGCTGCCCCTGCCACAGTCGCTGGCGTCGATGGACACTGGTGCCCGCGGCGCAGCGACTGCCGGCGCAATTGCCCTGCCCGTCCTCCCCCACGGCAGCCACGCGGCGACGCAAGCGCGACCAGCCCCGGCAGGCCCAACGAACCGCGTCGATCTGCTGCAACTCCGACCCGTGCGCGCGCTCCTGCTCTCGCGGCCGTTTCGTTTCGGCGTGCAACTGACGATCGTGCTGACGTTCCTGGTAATCGTCGCCGCCGGACTGTTCGGCAATCAGAACCCCGCGTTGAATATCGCCCCGATCCTGACGTGGACCATCTGGTGGTGCGGACTGGTCGTGCTGATCATGTTCGCGGGCAAGGCGTGGTGCTACATGTGCCCGTGGGAGGCGATTGCCTTCTGGGCCGAGCGGCTTCGTTTCTGGAAGAAGAGCGACACCGGAACCGGGCTGGGGCTGCGATGGCCGCGCGTCCTCCGCAACATCTGGCTGGCCACCATTCTCTTCGTCGGGCTCACCTGGATCGAGCTGGGCTTCGGCATCACCATGCAGCCGCGGGCCACGGCGTACATCGCCATCGCCATGCTCGTGCTTGCGATCGTCTCGGCGTTTCTCTTCGACCGCAAGAGCTTCTGCCGTTACGGCTGCCTGGTCGGCCGGGTGAGCGGGCTCTATGCGCTCTTCTCGGGAATCGAAGTGCGGCACAAACACGACCAGGTCTGCACGAGCTGCCGCACGAAGGAGTGTGTCCGGGGCAGCGAGACCGCCTACGGCTGTCCGACGTTCGAGTATCCCGGCAAGATGTCGACCAACACGTACTGCATCCAGTGTGCCGAGTGCCTGCAAGCGTGCCCGCACGACAACTTGGCCGTCAACCTCCGCCCCTGGGGCGCAGATCTGGCCGTCGCGGGCAAACCCCGCAGTGATGAGGCGTATCTCGCGCTGTTGATGCTCGCGATCACGGGCTTTCACGGCCTGACCATGACGCCGGTGTGGAAGACGTTGACCGAGTCGCTCGAGTCGCTGATCCCCATCGGTCGAATCGCCGCCTTCAGCGTCGGGATGTCCGTACTGATGATTCTGCCGATCGTGGCCTACGCCTTGTTGGTGTGGTGGTCACGAGCCATCGCCGTGCGGACCGACGCAGGCACGGCGGGCCGCGTTCCCTATCGTGAGTACTTCATCCGATACGCCTACTGCCTGCTGCCCATCGCACTGTTCTATCATCTGGCCCACAATCTCGAACACCTGCTGATGGAGGGCCCGAAGGTGGTGGCTCTCGCAAGCGATCCGTTCGGCTGGGGATGGAATGTGCTCGGAACGGCCGCGTGGCGGATCCCGCCGCTCGTGTCGCTCGACGTGCTTTGGGTTCTGCAAGTGATTCTCGTCGGCGTCGGCCACGTCTACAGCCTGTGGGCCGCGCAGAAGATCAGCCGCCGTCTCTTCACAAGCGACGCGGCGGCGTCTCGCGGCCAACTCCCGATGCTCGTCGGGATGATCCTGTTCAGTGTGCTCAGCCTCTGGCTGCTCAAGCAGCCGATGGAGATGCGCACGTCGGCGATGTGAGAACCAAGACGCACAACAGTGAGCCAAGACAGCATCCCACTGGCCGCTATCATGTCCTATTGCGGTAGGCAGTTGATGTCGGCCGGACCGCGCGGAGCCGTTGGGCGGCTCCCCCGCAGATTGAGAGGATCACTCTGAACGACGGGTTTCCAGACCGGGCTGCACTGGCTTCGCTACAGGCCGAGAAGCTACAGGCAATGGCCGCGGCCGTCTGCCCGACCAATGCCTTCTACGCGCGGAAGTTCGCCGCGTCCGGCGTGGATGCGCAACACCCCCGCACCGTCGACGATCTGCGGCGGCTGCCGTTCACTACCAAGGACGAGCTTTGCCGCGACCAGGCGAAGCATCCTCCGTACGGGACGAACCTGACCTACGCAATCGAACGGTACGTTCGCCTGCATCAGACCTCGGGCACGACGCGGGCGCCGCTTCGGTGGCTCGATACGGCCGACGACTGGGCCTGGTGGATGCGGGGTTGGGACACGATCTACGCGGCGGCGGAACTGGCGAGCGACGATCGCGTGCTGGTCGCGTCCTCGTTCGGACCGTTCATCGGTTTCTGGGCCGGGTTCGAGGCGGCAATCACCCGGGGAATGAGGGCGCTGGCCAGCGGCGGCATGAGCAGTGAAGCACGACTACGCTTCCTGACCGAGAACAACACGACCGTGGTGCTGACCACGCCCTCCTACGCTTTGCGGTTGGTCGAGGTCGCTCAGGCCGAGGGCATCGACCTCCCGAGGTCGGCGGTGCGGGCGCTGATCGTAGCGGGCGAGCCCGGGGGCAGCATCCCGGCCACGCGAGCGCGCATCGAGTGCGGCTGGGGGGCGGAGGTCTTCGATCACATGGGCATGACCGAGATCGGGCCGGTGGGGTTCGAGTGTCGTGCCCATCCCGGCGGCGTGCACCTCAACGAGAGCGAGTGGATCGTCGAGGTCGTCGAGCCGAACGGCGACGCGCCCGTGCCCGCGGGCCGCGAGGGGGAGTTGGTGCTGACCAACCTGGGGCGTTGGGGCTCGCCGCTGCTGCGGTACCGCACCGGCGACCTGGTTCGGCTGGACGATCGGCGCTGCGCGTGCGGGCGATGGTTCGTGCGGGCCGAGGGCGGGATCCTCGGGCGTGCGGACGACATGGTGCACATCCGGGGAAACAACGTCTTTCCCGGCGCGATCGAGGGGGTGGTTCGCGGGTTCGATGGTGTGGCCGAGTACCGGGCGGAGGTTGTCGAGCAGACCGCGGGGGCCGAGCTGACGATCGAGTTGGAACCGACGCCGGAGGCCGCAATGCAGGCGGACGATCTGGCGCGAGAGGTCGCACGGGCAATCCACGATGCGCTGCACTTCCGGGCCGAGGTGCGGACGGTCGCTTCGGGAGCGTTGCCGCGCTTCGAGGGTAAGGGGCGACGTTTCATCCGACGACAATGACGGAACTGCTTCCCGGACGGGTGCCCCATCCTTCGCGGCTGTATCGCGAAGGGTGGGGGACGGAGTACTTCGCCACCCAGTCAGTCCCCCGCCCTCTCATGCATGCCCACGGGCAAACCTCGCTCGCTTGCGAGCGATCCCGACGTTACGTCGGGACCCATGCCACCCGGGACGGTGTCGATGTATAGCGTCCCACCGACAGGCCGGACGCCCTCCCGTGTTCGCCCGGCCGGTTGTATTGCGATTGCTACACGGTCGGGCATTCCAAAGAACGAGCGTGAGGTCTATGCGGACCGAGAGCATCACAACCTTGGTCGTAGTTTGGCTGTTGCCGGCGTGCGCGGCGGTGGCCGGCGACTGGGCGAGTTGGCGAGGGCCGGAGCAGAACGGCACCTCGATCGAGACCGGCTTGCTGTCATCGTGGTCGCAGGACGGTGAGAACCTGGTCTGGACGGTGCCCATCGGCGGCCGGAACACGCCCATCGTGATGAACGGGCGTGTCTACGTCTTCACCAACGTCGGCTCGGGCGTGACCGAGCAAGAACGCGTGGTCTGCCTGGACGCCGACACGGGGAAGGTGCTCTGGGAGCACCGGTTCGGGGTCTTCCTTACCACCATCGTGTCAAACCGGCTCGGGTGGTCGAGCCCCACCGGCGATCCGGAGACGGGCAATGTCTACGTGCACGGCACCGGCGGCTTGCTCATCTGCCTCGACCGGGACGGGAAGGTCGTCTGGCAACGGTCGTTGACCGAGCAGGTCGGCCGGGTCTCCGGCTACGGCGGTCGGCTGCACACGCCGGTGGTCGACGGTGGCCTGGTGATTCTGAGCTTCCTGAACTCGAGCTGGGGCTCACACGGCAAGGGCTCGCACCGGTACATCGCGCTCGACAAGCGCGACGGGACGGTGATCTGGTGGTCGCAGCCGGGCGGTAAGCCGTTGGACACGACGTACTCGTGCCCGGTGGTCACGGAGATCGACGGTCAGCGGTTGCTGATCGCACCGAACGCCGATGGGGCCGTGCACGCCCTCGAGGTCGGTACGGGTGAGAAGGTCTGGTCGTTCCGGCTGTCCAAGCGTGGCATCAACAGCTCGCCGGTCGTATGGGACGATCGTGTTTGCGTCTCGCACAGCGAGGAGAACCTCGACAGCACGTCGATGGGCCGGATCGTCTGCATCGACGCGACGGGCACGGGCGATGTGACGACTTCGCATGAACTGTGGCGCCTCGACGGCTTCATGGCGGGCTACGCTTCGCCGACCATTCACGACGGGCAACTGTACGCAATCGACAACGCGGCCAACCTGGCCGCGATCGACGCCGAAAGCGGAGCGCGGATCTGGGAGCACAAGCTCGGGACCGTGGGCAAGGGCTCGCCCGTGTGGGCTGACGGAAAGCTCTTCGTAGGTGAGGTCAACGAGAAGTTCCACATCATTCGGGCGGGCGAGCGCAGCGCGAAATCACTGGACGTCGAACAGTTCAGCAATCCCGACGGAACCAAGGTCGAGGTCTTCGGCTCACCCGCAATCGCCAATGGCCGCGTGTACTTCCTGACGCGCAACGCCTTGTACTGCATCGGCACGAAGCGTCCGACCCGCACCGTCCGATCCACCGAGGAGCCGAAGCGGTCGCCGCCGCGCGACGCCAAGGTGTCGCACCTGCTGGTGATTCCGGGGGACACGTCGATCCGACCGGGTGAACAGGTTTCGTTTTCCGTGCGGGCGTACGACGACAAGGGGCGGTACGTGCGCGACGTGAACGCAACCTGGTCATTACCCACGCCACCGCCGCCGCCGGCCAAGGGACCCATGGCCGGTACGCCGCAGATGGCGGCGCTCAAGGGGATCGTCGATTCGAACGGGACCTTCACCGCGGACGGCGAGACTCCGTTCCAAGCGGGGCTGATCCTGGCCAAGGCGGGTGACCTGAAGGCGACGGCCCGCGTGCGTGTCGCTCCCGACTTGCCGTTCTCCGAAGACTTCGACGGTGTGGCTGACAACGGCGTGCCTGGCGGGTGGATCGGTGTGCAGGGTAAATGCCGCGTGGTCGAGCATGACGGCGGGAAGGTGCTCAAGAAACTGGCGACCAGCAACTCGCCGCCCTTCGCCCGGATCTTCGGGCGGATGGCGCCGCCGGTCGAGGCCGGCTACACCGTCGAGGCCGATGTGAAGGGCGTCAATAAGGGACGGCGGTTCTATCCGGACATGGGACTGCTCAACTGCCGGTATCGGTTGATACTCATGGGTACCACGGCCCGGCCGAAGCTGCGCATCGTGGCCTGGTCGCCGATGCCGCGACTGCAGCGGGAAGTCGACTTCAACTGGAAGCCCAAGGTCTGGTACCGGATGAAGTTCTCGGCGGACGTGATGGACGGCAAGGGGTTGCTGCGGGGCAAGGTCTGGCCTCGTGGCGAGACGGAGCCGACCGAATGGACGATCGAGGCTACCGACCCGGCGCCCTACCCGGAGGGCAGCCCCGGGCTCTACGCGTATTCGACCGGAGTGACGCAGACGTCGCCCGGGACCGAAGTGTTCTTCGACAACGTCCGCGTGACGCGGAATCGATGAGGCAGGTTGACTGTCGTGAGTGAGGCAATGCGTTTGAGCGTGTGTGGAACCTTTCCTGTTGTGGCCCTGGCGGTCGTGTTGTCCTGCGCATCGCAGGTCGACGCCGGGACGCGCGAACCCAGGAAGCCTTCGGTCGGGGTTTGGCCGATGTGGGGCGGGACGCCGCATCGCAACATGGTGTCGGGCGAAAAGAACATGCCCGTCAAGTGGGACGTCGACACGAAGAAGGGCGTCAAGTGGGTGGTCGGCCTGGGTTCGCAGTCGTACGGCAACCCGGTAATCGCCGACGGGAAGATCATCGTCGGCACCAACAACGAGTCGAAACGCAACCCGAAGGTCGCCGGCGACAAAGGCGTGGTGATGTGCTTCCGCGCATCGGACGGAGCGTTCCTCTGGCAGGCGATTCACGACAAGCTCGAAGCGGGGCGCGTGAACGACTGGCCCGAGCAGGGCGTGTGTTCGTCGGGCGTCGTCGAAGGCGACCGCTACTTCTATGTGAGCAACCGGTGCGAGTTGGTGTGCGTCGACGTCGAAGGGTTCGGCGACGGGAACAACGACGGGCCGTTCACCGGTGAGAAACTGACCGGCAAGCAGGACGCCGACATCGTGTGGACGCTGGACATGATGTCGGACGACCTGGGCGTGTTCCCGCACAACCTGGCCACGAGTTCGCCGCTGGTGATCGGCGACCTGATCTACCTGCTGACCTCAAACGGCGTGGACGAAGGGCACCTGAACATCCCGTCGCCCCGCGCTCCGAGCTTTCTGGCCGTCAACAAGAAGACCGGCAAGATCGTGTGGGAGGACGGGACGCCCGGCGACAAGATCCTGCACGGGCAATGGGCCTCTCCGGGCTACGGTGAGGTTGGCGGCAAAGGGCAAGTGTATTTCCCCGGCGGCGACGGCTGGCTATACGCGTTTGCGCCGCTCGGCACCGCGGACGGACTGGGCAAGCTCATCTGGAAGTTCGACTGCAACCCGAAGGACTCGAAGTGGGAACTGGGCGGGCGAGGTACGCGCAACAGCCTCATCGCCACGCCGGTGTTCCACGAGAACAAGGTGTACATCGGCGTCGGGCAGGATCCCGAGCACGGCGAAGGACCGGGGCACCTGTGGGCCATCGACGCGACGAAGAAGGGTGATGTGACCGAGTCGGCGAAGGTATGGCACTTCGGGAACAAGGACTTCGGTCGGACGATCTCGACGGTGGCCATCGCGGACGGGTTGCTCTATGCGACCGACCTCTCGGGGTTCCTGAATTGCCTGGACCTCGAGACAGGCAAGAAGCACTGGACCTATGACGCCCTCGCGGCAGTGTGGGGCTCGCCGTACGTCGTCGACGGGAAAGTGTATCTCGGCGACGAGGACGGTGACGTGGTCGTGCTCAAGCACGGCAAGAAGATGGAAGTCCTGGCCGAGAACGTGATGAACGACACCGTGTACGGCACACCCGTGGCCGTTGACGGCGTTCTGTACATCATGACGCGGTCGCGGCTGTACGCGCTTGCGGCGAAGCCTTCCACCTAGCCTCTGTTGTACCTCGCGTGATCGATGAGACAAGAGACACTTTCACTGTCGGAGAAGGTCGCCGCGCCGTCGGACGCGCGCTTGCTTGAGGCGCGCGAGCGATTGGACGCGCAGGTGCGCGAGGTGGTGCAGTGGCACTTCTCGCCGGAGACGGGCACGCCGTTCTGGTTGGAACGGGCCAGGCAGTTCGACTTCGACCCGCTCGAGGATGTCAACGGCGTCGACGACCTGCGGCTCTTCGGTCATTTCGAAGACGAGTGTCTGCGGGGCGGGCCCGTGCGGCGCTGGGTGCCCAAGGGATACGCGGACAGGCCGGTCTATGTCTTCGAGACGGGCGGCAGCACGGGCATTCCCAAGAGCCGCATCGTGGTCGACGACTTCCGGATCGACTACGAGCTGTTTAGCGAAACGCTGCCGGGAGAATACTTCCCGCGCGGCGCGAATTGGCTGATGCTCGGACCTTCCGGCCCGCGGCGCCTGCGGTTGGCGGTCGAGCACCTCGCCCAGTACCGCGGCGGGATCTGCTTCACGGTGGACCTCGACCCGCGGTGGGTCATCAAGCTGATCAAGAAGGGCTGGACCGAGCACCTGGAGGCGTACAAGGACCACGTCATCGACCAGGCTTTGACCGTGCTGTCGGCCGGACACGACATCAAGTGCCTGTTCACGACGCCCAAGCTGCTGGAGGCGCTCGCCGCCCGTACGAGCATTAAGGAGGCCGGCATCACCGGCATCTTCTCGGGCGGCACGGAATTCACGCCGCAGTGGTACCGCTTCGCGTGTGAGGAACTGCTCGAGGGCGTCTACATGACGCCGACCTACGGCAACACGCTGATGGGGCTGGCGTGCGGCAAGCCGCTCGTGCCGGAGGACAACTACAAGATCACCTACTACGCCCCACAACCGCGAGCCCTGATCCAGGTGGTCGACTTCGACGACGCCAACAAGGTCGTCGACTACGGCCAGACCGGGCGGGTCATGTTGACCACGCTGACCAAGGAGTTCTTCGTACCCCGCTTCCTGGAGCGCGACGAGGGCGAGCGGGAACCGCCGATCCACATCTATCCGTGGGACGGCGTGAGCGGCGTCCGACCGTTCCACAGGTTCGCCACGAGTGTGGTCGAGGGTGTATACTGAAGGCTCAATTGCGGAGATGAGCTGTGGACACCCTGCAAACGATCAAACGACTCGTGCTGAGAGGCAACGTCCTGTTTACGAGGAAGGCCGAGGACGAAATGGAGCAGGACGCCCTGGACGAGGACTTGGTTTGTGAGGCAATCCTTAATGCACCTGCCATTGCCAAGCGAATCCGTTCAACCAATCCGAGAACCTCCAAGGCGGAGTACCTGTACGTGATCGTAGGCGTGACCTTCGATGGGGTTGTCGTGTACACTAAAGGTAAGATCTTGAAGGCGGACGGCCGAGAGGTGTTCTATGTCCTCGTCTCGTCGAAGAAAAGCACAACCTGACGCGGCCACTATGGAGCCCGCCGGAACCTGTCTTCCATGTCCGGAGTGCGGCGCGGAGTCGCTCAGCAGAGTCCAGGAAGACTGCACCCTGCTCGATGGCACCGTGGTGCGGGACTTGCCTCACTATCGTTGCTCGACGTGCGACGCTGAGCTGTTTGATCCACAAGCCATGCGCGAAATCCGTCGGCAGCGGCGTACGTAGTCCTCGGTCTCACTAACCTTCCCATCCTCCCGCAGGCAGAGACCTGCCCGCGAGATGAAGCGCAAGCGCAGACTATCGAGGGAGATCGGACGTGATTCACCTTCCCCTCTTACGCTGGGGCGAGCCTTACAAGAGCCTCGACCTCGATACGGTCGTGCATTTCGCGACGGGCGAGCCCATCGCGGAAGTCTCACAAGCGAACGCAGGGCTCGTCGAGCGGGACATGCGCAAGGCCGCGCAGGCACGGGCCGCGCTGCGCGAGATTCCGTGCGCCGATCTGATCGCGATGGCTCGCAACGCGGCCGAGATCTTCATGAATGACACGCTTCCGCTCGGCGAGGCCACGCAGACGCCGGACGAGTTCGTGCGGCAGCAATCGGGCACCACGGGTCTGCCCGAGCACATGTGCCGCAAGAACATGGAGAAGAACCGCTTCGTCCTGACGCAGATGGAGGCCGTACTGGACGGGCTGACGCGCGGGCTGGACCTGCGCGTCCTCGACGAGGGTTACTGCGTCGACGCGGCCGGGCGCGTCCTCTCCTACCAGCCCGAAGCCGACGTGTTGGGGATGGTGCTGCCGAGCAACTCGCCCGGCGTGCACGCGCTGTGGCTGCCGGTGATCCCGCTCAAGATCGGGCTCGTGCTCAAGCCCGGCCCGCAGGAGCCGTGGACGCCGTATCGAATGGCCCAGGCATTCATCAAGGCCGGCGTGCCGTCGCAGGCCATCGCCCTGTATGCGGGCGGTCCGGAGGCCGGTGCCGCCGTGCTGCGGGCGTGCCCACGGTCGGTGATCTTCGGCGGCGCGTCGACGGTCGAGCGCTACGCCAACGACGCCCGCGTGCAGGCACACGGGCCAGGGTTCAGCAAGATCCTCCTTGGCGACGACTGCGTGGACGACTGGGAGAAGTACCTCGACCTCATGGTCGACAGCGTGCTGATCAACTCGGGTCGAAGCTGCATCTCGTGCTCGGGCATCTGGGTGTCGCGTCACGGGCGTGAGATCGCCGAGGCACTGGCGGCACGATTGGGCCCGGTTGCTCCGAAGCCGCCGGGCGATCCCGAGTCGGCGCTGGCCGCGTTCACGAACCCGGCCATGGCCGAGCAGATCAACGCGGCGATCGATCGCGACCTGGCCGCGGGCGGCGAGGAGGTCACCGCGCGATACCGCGACGGTGAGCGCCTCGTCCGGGAGGAGCGTTGCGCGTACCTTCGGCCGACGGTGATCTATTGCGACTCACCCGAGCCGGCGATCGCAAACACCGAGTACATGTTCCCGTTCGCGTCAGTGGTGGAGTGCCCGCAAGCACAGATGCTCGAACGCACGGGGGCGACGCTGGTCGCCACGTGCATCACCGATGACAAGACGCTGATCGGCGGGGCCATCCGCTCGCCGCGCATCGACCGGCTGAACGTCGGGCCGATCCCGACCATCCGGATCAACTGGTTGCAGCCGCACGAGGGGAACATCGTCGAGTTCCTGCTCCGTCCACGGGCTTTCCAGCAGGCGCCGCTCATGGACGCATCGTGATGTTGCGCGGCTAGGCTGCGCCTTCCACCAAGAGCGACAGTGGCAGACATGCAGGCGTTTGACTACGAACCACGGACCCGCGTTGTCTTCGGGTCGGGAGCGATTGACCGGCTGGGAGAACTCTCGCGCGAGCAGGGTGGGCGGCGCGTGCTGCTCGTCTCCGACCCAGGCGTCGAGGCGGCCGGACACACGCAGCGCGGGCGAGCGGCGCTCGAGGCGGCCGGGTTTGAGGTCGTGCTTTTCGACGGCGTCGAGGAGAACCCGACCACCGAGCACGTGGCGGCGGGATTGGCGGTGGCAAAGGCGGGTGAGATCGAGTTGATCGTCGGGCTCGGCGGCGGGAGTCCGATGGACTGCGCCAAGGGAATCAACTTTCTGCTCACCAACGGCGGCACGATGCAGGACTATTGGGGCGTGGGCAAGGCGACCAAGTCGATGCTGCCCATGATCGCCGTGCCGACTACGGCCGGCACCGGCAGCGAGGCGCAGTCGTTCGCCCTCGTCGCGGACCCCGAGACGCACGTCAAGATGGCGTGCGGAGACAAGAAGGCGGCGTGCCGCGTGGCCATCCTCGATCCGGAGCTGACCGCGTCGCAACCACCGGCGGTCACCTCGGCCACGGGCGTCGACGCGATCACGCACGCGATCGAGAGCTACGTCACCACGCGGCGCACTCCATTCTCGCGGATGCTGTCACGCGAAGCGTGGAACCTGCTGAACGCCAACTTCGAGACCGTGCTGCGTGAGCCGAACGACCTCGAAGCCCGCGGTGCGATGCAGCTCGGCGCCCACCTGGCCGGAGCGGCCATCGAGCAATCGATGCTCGGGGCGGCCCATGCATGTGCCAATCCACTGACCGCACACTATGGAGTTACGCACGGGGTCGCGGTCGGGCTGCTGCTGCCGCACGTGATTCGATACAATGCATCGGTGGCCGGGATCTGGTACGATGAGCTTGCTTCGGGACGGACTTCGAACAACGACCGGGAAGCGGAACCGGCAGAACGGCTGGCCTCGCGCGTGACGGTACTGATCCGCGCCGCCGGTGTGGACGATCGGCTGTCGGCGCACGCAGTGGATGAGGATCGCCTCGCGGAGCTGGCTGAAGAAGCGGCCCGGCAGTGGACAGGGCAGTTCAATCCGCGCCCGGTCGATGCCGCGGCGATGCTCGAAATGTACCGCTGCGCTTACTGAGCACGCTGGGGAAGCATGAGTACGGCAACGACGAAGACAACCACAAGCACCGAGGTGGGCAACTACTTCATCTCCAACTACCCGCCGTATTCGGCGTGGAAGACGGAGTACGTGAATCAGGCCCGGGCCGCGCTCGACGCACCGCCTCGGCCCGGCACGCCGCTGGGGTTGTACATCCACATTCCCTTCTGCCGGAAACGCTGCAAGTTCTGCTACTTCCGCGTGTTCACCGACAAGAACGCCGCGGACGTCGAACAGTACGTTGCGGCCGTGGTCGCGGAGATGGAGATGTACAGTCGCCGGGCGGCGGTCTCCGAGCGACCTCTGGAGTTCGTGTACTTCGGGGGCGGGACGCCGTCGTTCCTTTCCGCCACGCAACTGTCGTCGCTGGTCGAGCGTCTCTCCGGCCACGTGTCGTGGGACGACGCCCGAGAAGTGACGTTCGAGTGCGAGCCGGGGACACTGAAGAAGCAGAAGCTCGAGACCATCAAGGCGTTGGGCGTGACCCGGCTGAGTCTCGGGGTGGAGAACTTCGACGATCGCGTACTCGAAGCCAACGGGCGGGCGCATCTGGCCCGCGAGATCTTTCGCTCTTATGACTGGGCTCGCGAGGTGGGGTTCGACCAGATCAACATCGACCTGATCGCGGGCATGGCCGGCGAGACGGAAGCCAACTGGCGCGACTGCGTCGCCAAGACCATCGAGCTCGCTCCCGAAAGCGTGACCATCTACCAGATGGAACTTCCGTACAACACGGTCTTCACTCGCGAGATACAGGGCGGCGACCGCGCCTCGCCCGTCGCCGACTGGGCCACCAAGCGAGCCTGGGTCGGCCACGCTTTCGAAACGCTCGAGGCAGCGGGGTACAGCGTATCGAGTGCGTACACGCTGGTGCGGGATGCGGCCCGAACCCGGTTCACCTACCGCGACAGTCTCTGGCACGGCGCGGACATGGTGGGCGTCGGCGTGGCCAGCTTCTCGCACGTCGGCGGCGTCCATTACCAGAACGAGGATTCATGGCAAGGGTACCTGTCGAGAGTGGAATCGGGCGATCTGCCGATCAACCGGGCCCTGACCCTGACCGCGCGGCAACTGCTGATTCGCGAGCTGATTCTGCAGATGAAGCTCGGACGGGTCGATGTCGCCGCGCTCAGTGCCAAACACGGGACTGATGTTGCTGCGGAGTTCGCCGAGCCGTTGCGGCGCCTGGGGGACGCGGGCTCGCTGCATGCCGACGGTCGAACCGTGACCCTCACGCGGGAGGGGCTGCTGCGAGCGGATTCGCTGCTTCCCGAGTTCTTCGAGCCCGATTACCGCAACCGGCGGTACACCTAGCGCGGTGTCTCAGACGTGACGCCACCCATCCGCTCCGAACCGCGCCCGTGAGGAAGCGGCCCCTGCGGTATGTGGCATCGTCCCTCCCTCCAAGGTCGGGGCGCCGAGAATCGCTGTTTGCCTGAGACGCTACAGTGATCCCTCCACGACGGTTCGTGACGCGTCTCGATCACGATACTGATTCCATGGAGATGACGGAACGACTACCTGGCATCCTGCAGGGTCTGCTGGACATTTTCGACGAGCAGGCTCTCTCGCCGTGCTTCGAGGTGGTTGATGCGGAGGCGGTTCCGGCGCCGTACCGCGCGCTGCTGGTCCACGAGAACCACATGACGGTCGCGATGGAGGGTTACCACCGTGGGCCGGTCGACGTGCAAGTATTGGCTGAGCGACACGACGACGCATGCTACGCGCGTCGATCGTTGCTGACGCTTCGGTCCGCCGGCCGGGTGGTGCAGCACTGCACGGTGCGGATTCACCTTCGCGAGTGCAGCGAGGCCGTGCGCCGCGAGATCGTGGCCGGCCGAACGCCGCTGGGCACGCTACTCGTCAACCATGACGTAATGCGGCGCATCGAGCCGGCAGCATATCTGAGGATCGACGGCGCGACCGAGATCATGAAGGTGTTCGGACGCCTCGGAGAGACGGTCGGCTACGGACGCGCAGCGACGATCCACACGAACGGCCGGCCGACGATCGAACTGCTCGAGATCGTCGCACCCGAGTGAGAAGAGGAACGCAATGTGGGTGCCCCATCCTTCGCGGCAGTTTGCGAAGGGTGGGGGACGCAAACGCCCGCACCCGGGTCATTCTCCCATCCTTGTCACGCCTTCGGCGGGCGGAGGATGGGGAACGCGGCACTGGCGGGCAAGCCGCCAGCGGCACCCGGCAAGAGAGAACCCATGACCGGCAACGCCCAAAACACCGAGTCGTTCGACGTGATCGTCGTGGGCGGCGGACCCGGGGGGGCGACGTGCGCGACGCTGCTCGCCGGCAAGGGGCGCCGCGTGATGCTGGCCGAGAAGAGCCGATTCCCGCGCTTCCAGATCGGCGAGTCTCTGATGCCGGCAACGTACTGGTCGTTTCAGCGGCTGGGCATGCTCGATAAGCTCGAGGCCTCGCGGTTTCCGCGCAAGCAATCCGTGCAGTTCGTCGGTGCGTCCGGGAAAGCGTCGCGACCGTTCTACTTCTTCGAGACCAACCCGCACGAAAGCTCGACCACCTGGCAGGTCCCGCGCGACGAGTTCGACGCCATGATGCTGGATAACGCGGCCGACCACGGCGTCGACGTACGCCAGGGACTCCACGTCAGCGACGTGCTCTTCGAGGGCACGCGCGCTGTCGGCGTGAGGGCCAAGCAATCCGACGGAACGACGACTGAGCTTCGCGCGTCGGTGGTCGTCGATGCCACGGGGCAGGGTGCCCTCCTGTCGCGGAAGCTCGATCTGAAGCAGCCCGATCCGCGTTTGCGGAAGGCCTCGATCTACGCGCACTTCAAAGGCGCGCATCGCGACGAAGGGATCGACGAGGGCGCGACGGTCATCATCTACGCGCCCAACGGAAACGGGTGGTTCTGGTACATCCCGTTGCCGGACGACCGGGTGAGCGTCGGCGTGGTCGGGACACCGGAGGCGTTGTACGGCACGCAGCGCGGCGATCCGCAAGCGGTGCTCGATCGCGAGATCGCGGCGTGCCCGGCCGTGGCCGAGCGACTGGCCGGGGCGACGCAGGCCACCGACGCGCACGTAGCCCGCGACTTCTCGTACCGTACCGCGCGGCAGGCCGGTGACGGATGGGTGGCCATCGGCGATGCGTGCGGCTTCATCGATCCGATCTACTCGTCGGGCGTATTCCTGGCCTTGAAATCCGGGGAGTTCGCCGCCGACGCGATCGACGAAGGGCTCGAGGCGGGCGACCTGTCGGCCGACCGGCTCGGTGCGTTCCACCCGAAGCTCGGCCGCGGCGTCGATGCCATCCGCAAGCTCGTGTACGCCTTCTACAGCGAGGGCTTCAGCTTCGCGAAATTCCTCCGTGCGAACCCGGATCAGAAAGACAACCTCGTCTCCCTGCTCGTGGGCGATGTGTTCCGCGAGGAGGTCCACGGGATCTTCACGCCCATGAGCCGCGTGTGTGACCTCGGCGCCCCGGAAGCCCGGACGGCTGCCACATCGGAGACGTGCACGGCATGAGCCGGTGGGTGTGGTACATCCCGATCGTCGCCCTGGCCGTCCTGCATCAGGACAACTGGTGGTGGGACGACAAGACGCTGGTCTTCGGCTTCATGCCCGTGGGCCTGTTCTGGCATGCGTTGATCTCGCTGGCGGCCGGCCTTTCGTGGGGGCTCGTGGTTCTGTTCGCCTGGCCGCACGAACTTGACGAGATCGAAGAAGAGCAGCCCGCCGACGCGAGCGCCCGGCCATGACGCTAAGCATCATCCTTGCCTACCTGGCGATTCTCATCGGTCTCGGAGTCTTCTCGACGACGCTGCTGAAGCGCACGTCGCGCGACTACTTCCTGGCCAGTCACAGCATCGGGCCGTTCATGCTGCTGATGTCGTTGTTCGGGACGACGATGACGGCCTTCGCACTCGTGGGCAGCACGGGCGAGGCTTTCAAGGAGGGGATCGGCGTCTACGGCCTGATGGCGTCGTGGTCGGGCATCGTTCATTCGGCGGTGTTCTTCCTGGTCGGCGTGCGGGTCTGGTCGTTCGGCAAACGCTACGGCTACCTGACGCAGCTCGCTTTCTTCCGAGATCGCTACCAGTCCGAGCTGCTGCCGCTGATGCTGTTCCCCGTGGTCGTGCTGCTGGTGGGGATCTATCTGTTGATGGGCATCCTCGGCGCCGGCACGACGCTCGGGGCGGTCACGCCGCTCGAGCCGTGGCAGGGCATGCTGCTGATCTGCGGCGTGGTGTTGTTCTACGTGTTCTTCGGCGGCCTGCGGGCGACGGCTTGGGCGAACACGTTTCAGACTCTGGTGTTCATGGTCCTCGGTGTGGTGACGTTCTTCGTGATCGCATCGAAGCTCGGCGGGCCGGTCGCGGCCAGCGAGAAGGTTCTGGCGTCGGCGTCCGCGGACAAGCTGTCGCGTGGCCACCACATCACAAAGCTGCAGTTCTTCACGTACTGTCTGATCCCGCTTTCGGTAGGCATGTTCCCGCACCTGTTCCAGCACTGGCTGACCGCACGGTCGGCAAAGTCCTTCCGGCTGTCCGTCGTCGGGCACCCGATCTGCATCTTGATCGTCTGGGTGCCGTGCGTGCTCCTGGGCGTGTGGGCGACGGTAGCCGACCTGCCCGCCGGGATCCGACCGAACCAGGTCCTCGGGCTGCTGGTCAAGACCTACTCCGACCCGGTCCTCGGCGGCCTGCTCACCGCCGGCATCCTCGCGGCCATCATGTCGTCGATGGACTCGCAGTTCCTCTGCATCGGCTCGATGTTCACCAACGACATCGTGACCCACTTCGCGCGACCCGGGCGGTTCAGCGAGCGGGCCAAGGTGACGCTGGGCCGGGTGTTCGTCGTGCTCGTGGTGGCGGCCACCTATCTCGTGGCGCTCAGCGCACCGCGCTCGGTCTTTCAACTTGGAGTGTGGTGCTTCACCGGGTTCGCCGGGCTCTTTCCAATCGTGTTCGCTGCCGTGTACTGGCGACGGAGCACGAAATGGGGGGCGATGGCCTCGGTGCTCGCGGTCGCGGTGTTGACGTTCTGGTTCTTCAAGCAGGCCGGCTACGGCGCCAATCGCGACTACCTGGTGGCCGGGATGATGCCGGTCGTGCCGATCTTCCTGGCGTCGGCCGTTGCCCACGTCGTGGTGTCGCTGATCACTGCAGCCCCGCCAGCGCGCGTGGTGGCCAAGTTCTTCGATCGCCCGCCAGTGCGTGATTGAGAAAGGAGACCTCGAGTATGAAACTCTGGCCGATCTTCGTGCTGGGTGCAGCCGTTTCGTGGGGCCTGTATGTGCCCGTGCTGCACCAGGGGCAAGCCGAGTTGGGCAAGAACAGCGCCTTGCGTGCATTCCTTTGCGTGGGGATCGCATACTTCCTGACCGCGGTGCTCCTGCCGGGCGGGCTCCTGGCGGCCAAGGTCGAGCCGGCAGCGTTCACGGCCAAGGGTGTAGGCTTCTCAATCGCCGCGGGCGTCGCGGGCGCGGCCGGCGCCCTGTGCGTGATCTTCGCCCTGAAGTCGGGGGGGCGGCCGCTGTACGTGGCCCCGCTCATCTTCGCCGGCGCGCCGATCATCAACACGCTGGTGACCATGGCGTGGCACCGCCCGGCGTCGGCCCCCCACCCGGTCTTCTACGCAGGAATCGCACTGGCCGCGGTCGGCTCAGGACTCGTGCTTTGGTTCCGCCCGACGTAACGCCGGTACACAACTCGGGGTCCCTGGGAATTGCGATGTGGGCGGCGCCTGGCCGTGTGATGGTTCTGCACAGAAGGCGTCGAGTCACGGCCAGGAAGTCGAAGGCGGGAGGATTCGCGCCTCCCGAGCCAGGATCGAGACTCGGTCTCAGTTGGAATCGTGCCGCGACGAGGATCCGGCGGCCACAACGCTCGCCAGAGCTTCCTGATCGCCCGCATCGGCGACGGCCGGCACGGTTTGCCATTGGGTCGGACGACTCCCCCGGTGGCAGTCGCTTGTACGCCTGCCTCACGCCGGCTGCCCGGCGGCGAGAAACGCCTCGCCCAACTCGAGCAGCACCTGGGGGGGAACGCTGAAATCCAAGCCGACGATCACCTGGCCGTAACGAATGTGATCCTCGGATCGGCCCAAGGCCCGCGCTCGGTCCATCATCTCGCGGAGCAGGGCTCCCTGTTGCTCACCGGCGAAGGCGAGCGCGATCTCCATGAGCGGATTGACGCGATCTACCTGCCCCAGGGCCTCCATTAGCTCTGCGGCCGCATCGTAGAGAAAGAGCTTGTCCGGACGTGTCGCCAGGCGCATGAGCACGCTCTGCAACCCCGTTCGCAGGGCCGGCCGGCCCGCCTCGAGATTCAGGAGCCCGTCGATGGCCACGAGGAACAAGTCATCCTGTTCGGCCTCGGTGGCCAGGAGTTGCAGGCGGGCGATGGCCGCCTCGGCTCTGCCGGCGCTCTGCATCGCGTTAGCCCACAGCAGCCACAGCTCGACGCGTTCCGGAAAGTGGGTGAGTACCCGCTCGTATCGGCGGATGGCCTCGTCGTGATTACCGAGCAGTTCGAACACGCCTGCCGACAGTTCGTCGAAGAAGGAAGCGTCGCCGGCCACCTTGGTCAGTTCCCGGATGGCCCGCTCGGCGTCGCGCGGGCGTTGACGTTCCACCGCCAGGACCATGAGTTCCTGCAGGTAATCAAAAGCATGGTCGGGATCCTGCTCCAGCAACTCGCGAAGCAGGGTGTCGCTCTGCCCGAGTCTCCCCATGCGGAGATAGGCTCGCGAGAGCTGCCGCAGGGCAGTGATCTCGTCCCCCGTCTGCCGGGCGAACGTGAACAGGATCTCCGCGACGGAAACGGCATCGTGCACTTTGCCGTAGAGTTCGACGAGCAGGTCCAGCTCGCGCGGGGTAGCGGTTCCGGCGCCGAGTTTCTGTTCGAGCTCGATCGCCAGATCCGCGAGACTACCGTTCTTGGCCGCGAGTTCGAGCAACCGGGCGGCTGCCTGGACACGGCGCGCCGGGGCAGTCGTTTCGGTCCAGATCTGTCGCCAGAGCCGTTCGGCCTCGGCGAGCTTGCCTGACTGCTCCAGGAGCCACGCGAGGCGAAAACGTGCCTCTTCGTCCCCGCTGCGATCCACCAGATCGCGCAGCAACGAAACCGCACGGGCGGGTTGATCGTAGCCCAGGAAGGCGTCCACCAGCTCCTGCAACTGGCCGTCGTCGAGATCTCCGGCGTTGAAGCTTTCCAGTTCAGCAAGCGCCGCGTTTCTGTCACCTTGCTGATCCAGCATCTCCGCCCGCCAGACGGCCGCCCGCAACGCCTGTCCGGGGTCGACCTGAAGGGCCTTGGCGCTCGCCGCCTCGGCTACTCCAGTCAGGGCCAGGGACTTCGCCGCCTCGGCCAATCTCCAGAGCCGATCAGGATCGTCTGTTGCGGAGAGGGCTTGTTCGAACAGGGCACGGGCGTCCTTGGAACGATCGTCGAGCAGAGCCAGCCGGGCCAGCGTGACCCGCCAGGGAAGATCGTCCTCGGCCCCGGCGATGAGTTTTCTCAGTGCCCGGTCGGCGGCGTCCGGTCGGCCTGCCTCGATCGCAGTGGCCACGAGTTCTTCGATGAACCGCGGGCGCTCGATCTCCTGCCGGTGGGCCGGTGACTGCGATGCACGATTGAGCAATGCCAGGGCGTCGTCCACGCGCCCCAACTTGCGAAGGGCTTGCAGCAGAGGCATCAGCCGCTCGCTCGGCAAGTCCGGGTCTCGGCACCAGTCGTCCGCGAGCGGTACCAGCCGGCCCAGCCGATCCGCCAATGCCAACATCTGCTGCATGGCGAACCGGCGATTGGCGCGATCCGAAGCCGACGCCAGCACGTCGGCGAAGCATTCGATCGCCCGATCGTGATGACCCACGCGCGAAGCGAAGAGCCCTTGCAGGAGTTTCGCCCGGCTTGCCGTCTCGGGGGCGTCACCCGGTTCGATCAGCGACAGCGCCAGTGCGGGCTTGTTCAGGAGTCCGGCGAGCGCGCCGTATGTCGATCGAGCCTCGGCTCGGTCGCTCGTCGCCACCAAATCTCTCAGAATCGCCCCGCGCGCATCTTGGCCGTCGGTGTTCTCCAAGAGACAGACCAGGGACAGCTCGAGGTCCCGCTTCTGCTTGGGGTCCGACGCGGTTGTGATTGCGAGTTCGAGAGCGTCTGCGGCGGCCGCATACGCCCCGGCCAGGTTGAGATAGACAGCGAGGTCCGACCAGACGGTTGCGCTGCCGCGCCCCGCAGCGAGTACCCCTTCGAGCAACTGACGAGCCCGGTTGAAATCACCGCGCCGGGCAGCCAACAATGCCTCGATGCGGTATCGCACCGGCGCCGTCTTCCCGGTCGAGGCGATGACCTCCAGCAACGTGGCTTGGTCGGCCTTTCGCAGGGCATCGTCCACTGCCGCGCTCAGTTCGCTGAGCGTCCGGGCGTGGCCGGCAGCGTCGATCAACTCTCCAAGGATCGGCGCCAACGTCGCGGCTTGACTCGTCGTCGGTTTGGGTGGTTGGCTGGTTGTCGGCGGTGCGGCCTGCACTTGAACGCTGGTGCACAGGCACATGGCCATCAGCGTCACGGTCATCGAACCGCGCACGCTGAGCGGCCAACGGCGGATCAACACGTTGAGCAAGACCAGGGCCAATCCGGCCAGAGCGAGCCACGGCCAGAGTTCGACGTACCGCACCCCCCGGGGCGACGTACGCTCGGTTGACAGGCGGGCCGATGCGGAGATCCGCTCCAATCCCTCCAGAAACGCCTTGTCCGGCCCCAGAGCCGGGACCTCCTGCGCGATCGGCACGACGAACGCGGCCCGTCCGCGCTGCTCCGACTTGCGTCCGTGCGCGCCGACCTCGAATACACCAGTCGAATCGCGGGGGAACAGGGCATTCCAGACGCCCGGACGGATAGGATCGACCGTGCGCTGAACCGTCGTGCCATCACGGGCAGTGATCTCAAGGTCGATCGGCTCGACGGACGCACCGGCGCCGTGTCCGATCGCGCTGACCTGCAGTTCCACACCGGCGTCTCGCTGAACCGGTGCGATGCGGAGTGATCGGCCGGCACTGGCACTGGCGATCTGCCGGGTCAGGTTCGACAGCAGCGTGGCAGCTCCCGGCCACTGGATGAGGCGGCGCGACCAGGGGCCACCGAGATCGCAGGTCAGGGCCGCCACGAAACCGCGGCCGTAGCGCCAGCGCACAAGGAGCGGATCGCCCGAATCCGAACGAACCAGCACATCCGAGGTCGGGCGGGCCCGTGTGCGAACGTAGCCGTCGACGGGCGGCGCGTCCTCGAACGGCACGGTCTCGAGGACCGGATCCTGCTGCTCGCCCACGAGCCGCTGGGGCGACTCGACGAACGGCGAGGCGGGCATGTTCTCCGGCTGCTTCAGGATGATCTCGGGCAAATTGAACCGATCCGACGCGGCGTAGTAGCGCCCACGGCCCCACTGGGCCAGGCTCGCCAGGAACGTCGAATGCTGCCCCGGTCCCGACATGACGGTCGAGGTCGTGATGCGGGCGTCGGCCAGGCGCGAGATGAGTGTTTCGAACGGGCCGGTCTCGACACCGCCGTCGGTAATGATCAACACGTGCTTCGTGCGGGTCTTGACGTTGAGCAGGCCGTAGTAGGCTTCCTCGATCGCGGGCAAGATGACGGTGCCCCCTCCCGCGCTGAGACGATTGAGGGCCCGACCGATGTCGATTGCGTTCGCCGCGCTCTGGATGCGCGCCGCCCACCGCTTGGTTCCGTGGAATTCGACGATGCCGACCTTGTCGTGCGGCTGCAATCGCTTGATCGCCAGCCGGGCGATCTCTTTCGCCAGCGCCAGCCGCGGCCCCGTCATGCTGCCGGACGTGTCGATGATCACCACCAGCGTCACACTCGGGTCGCGGCGCTCCGCGTCCTGATCGAATTCGACCGGGAGAAGGTCCGCCCACTCCGAGTCCGCGTAGCCGCCGGGGCCGAACGACTGACGACCGCCCGTGAACAATACGCCCAAGCCGGCCTCGACCGCAGTGCGAACGCGGCGCTGCAGGGCAGGGGGGAACCGATCGGCCTGGATGTTGGCTACGACCAGCAGATCCGCGTCGGCAAGCGTGGCGTCCTGCGACGCCAATGACTCGGGGGTTGTCGCCTCGACACGCGCCGCGGCCCCCAGCAACTCGGCAAGGCCGCGTGCCGCCGGCCGTTCCGAATCAGCCTCCACGACCATGATCCGGCAGGGGGGACGCACAAAGGTTGCGGCCACGCGTTCATTGTTGTCGGAGTTGCTGTCCCAATCGGAAGCGACGCGGACGCTGTGGACTTGCAGGCTTGGCCGATCCATCGGGATGGAGACGACGAACGTCTGTCGACCTGGTTTCAAGTCCAGTGGGACCTCGCTTGCCTCGGACGGCTCCGCTTCCGGCGCGATCGTTAGCGTGCCTTCGCCGGTCCGGCTGGACTCGACGGCCACGCGGAGGGAGACCGTCGCGCCAACGCCCGCCTCGGCCGGCAGTTCCGCCGAACGCAGGATCAACTCATCCTGTCGCGCCGAGCCGAACGGTTCGATCGCAAGATCGATTCCCCGCTGCCCGATCCGCATCGCCGCGGCCGCGGGGTCGCCTTTCGTGATCAGACCGTCGGTGGAAAGATGTATGCGCCCCGACGCCGATTCATCGATCAACGAGGCGGCCAGGGCAAGGGCATCGGCAAGCGCTGAGCCGCCGGTTCGTTCCGCTCCGCCGGTCAGACCGGCCTCGCGCATGCTCACCAGTCCGTCAGCATCCGACACACTCACGACGCGCGCTGCGTCATCGAATACAACCGCATGACGCTCATCGATGCTACGCTCGGACGACCGCCATCGTTGCCGGGCGCGCGCGGTCATCTGCAGCAGGTCATAATCTGTGAGGCTGCCCGAGATGTCGAATACGTCCACCTCGATGGTGCGGGACGTGTGTTGGCGCGACATCGGCTGGACCAAGGCGAGGATCAGGCAACCCAAGGCAAGGGCGCGGATGATGACGACCGCCGAAGACCGCGACGCGGGTAACCGCATCCGGTGGCGCCGATGCGCGAGGACGATCACCGGAACCAGCACGAGCAGCCACAGCGCTAGGGGGTACGCCAGAACCATGGTCTAGACGATCCTCCCTCGGACGTGCAGCAAGGTGTCGATCACGACCAGCAACAGGGCGAGCAGCAGCATGATCCGGCTTGCCGTCAGCCAACGGCCGTCGGCCATGGGCGTCGCGCGAGCTGCCGTATGCTCGCCACCGCTCAGATCACTGGCGGTTCGGCTGCCGGGGATGCGCACGCTGCCCACCGTAGTGTCGATCGCGTGTGCCCACGTCGGATCGCTCCAAACGCGCTCGACCGGGATCGGCGCAAGCGGGTCGCCCCAGCCGGCCAATCGTCGTACCGACCGCGAGATGAGCATGGCGAACGCGGGGTGATTCGGCACCGTGGCCTCGTCGGTGAACAGGGCCGTGCTCAGCAGGAGGCGGGGATGTGCGGGCGTAGCCTCATCGAGGGCGGCCAACACGGCACCGCCTCCCGTCAGGAGAGGCGTGAAGCGATCGGCGTCAACCGGAGGCACCAGGCCCGGACCGGCCCCGCACACTGCGTCTTCCAACGACAAGCCATCGGTCAGCGCGGCATCTTGCACAATCAGCACGGGCGATCCGCCGGGTACGGCCGCACCATCGGTGATCAGGACAACCTCCGGGCGCGTCCGCGACTCCGTGTCGGCGGCAGCGCGCACCGCCCGGATCGCGGCATTCGGATGGTCGGGCCCCGTCAGTCGTGCCGGCCCGCTTTCCAGGGCCAGCCTCAGGGACGTCGGCAGGTTCGCAGCGGCGGCGATGACAATGTCGTCCCGAATCGGCAGTCGAACCGTCAGCCGATTGTCGGCCGGGATGCCCCCGGTCTCGACGACCACGATCCGCACCTCCCGACCGTCGGCCCTTAGCGAAGATGATGTCGCGTCCGCGACCCCTCCGGGCTCGATCGACAACTGCTGATCGGCCAGCGTTTCGCCCGACGAAGGCACCTCAGCGCGGACCCTGACCTTGCCCTCAACCCGCCCGAACCATCCCACCCGCACGCGCAGCTCGCCTTGCGTGGGGCTCCGTTGGTCCGGCACGAACAGGGCGGAGAGGATAGCTGCGTTGGATGATGGTTCGCCCACCCGAATCAGCGCGATGGCCGGCGCGGTCTCGTCCGCCTGCGAAGTAGTGATTGGGGCTGACCGGTCCGTGATGTGGACGATCGTCGCGCCTTGACGATCGACGAGCATCGCTCGAGCGAGGCTCATCGCCGATGCGGTATGCGCCGGCGAGTCGGCCGGAGCCAGCGATGCCAATGTCGCCCGCGCGGCCGCATGGGGTCGATCGAAGCCGAGCAGAATGCGTGGTTGCGGATCAACCGCCATCACCGCCAGCCGGTTGCCCGGCCCAAGCGAAGCGATCGTCTCGCGCGTCGCTCGCATGGCCTCATCGATTCGCCGATCCTCGCCCGAGTCATTCACTGCCTGCATCGACATCCCGGCGTCGATCACCATGACCACGTGGCGCTCTTCCGCGGTCGATCGCACAATCGGTTCACTCGTCGAGAACACACACAAAGCTGTGATCGACAACAAGATCAGAAACGCGACCCACTGGTGGAACCGATGCCAGAACGAGCGCGGTTGGATCGCGGACTTTGACGACGCCCAGAACAACGTGATCACGACACGCACGCGCCTGGGTCGCGATCGCAACCAGTGCATGGCGAGGAGGGCCGCCATCGCGAGAGCGAACAGCGACAGACTCGTCAGGAACTCGAAACCCGTGAATCGCATGATTCGCGTTTCTCACAATCGAAGCGTGCCGTCTTCGAACAGGCGGTTGATCTGGGGGAGGATCGGTTCGTCGGCGTCGACGCGCACGAGCAGTGCGTTTCGCCCCACGGCGAACGCGTGAATCCTGCCTTGGAACGCTTCGTATGCCGTGCGATAGGCCGAAACGGATGCCTCGGTCGCCGTCACGTGAAGCGCCGAATCGTTCTCGCAATCGACGATCTCCAGATCGCCGGCCAGGTCAGGTCGCTCGTCCGATTTCCGTACGATCTGCACCAGCCCCAGTCGATGTTGCAGTCGTCCCAGAGCAGTCGTCACGGCGTCGATCCCGGCCGGGTCGAAGAAGTCGGATACCACGACAACAAGCCCCGGAGCGATGCCCAACCGAGTGAGTTGGGCTGCGGCCGAGCACAAGTCGGTCTCGCCCATCGGCTCCAATCTCGCAAGTGATGACAACAACGGCGCGAGTCCGCCGGTTGCGGTCAGGCGGACCGGCTGCCCGAGTCGGTTGCCGAACGGATAGATGCTGACGCGATCGTGCTGACTTGCGGCCGCCGCGGCCAGGGCCGCCGCAATCCGCCGACCCGTATCAGCCCGTGGCGGCAGTTCAAAGAACATCGATTGGCTCACGTCGAGCAGAACGTGGACATTCAACTGCAGGGGCTCGTCAAACAGTCGCAGGAACAGCCTCCCGGTTCGTCGGAAGGCGTGCCAGTCAACCCGCCTCAGATCATCACCAGGCACGTAGGGCCTGAAGTCTCGAAACTCCATGCCGACGCCCGCCCTGCGCGAGGCGTGCTCGCCGCGATCATGCCCTCTGATCGCGTGCCGAGCCACGATCCGCAACTGCCGGATGCCCTGCACGAATGTCGGCGGGAACAACTCTTGCATAACTCACTCGTCCGACAACTCACTCACCGAATCGACGGCGGCCCGGATGACGTCGTCCGCAGTCATCCCTTCCGCCCGGGCTTCGAAACTCATCATGATGCGGTGTCGCAGAGCCTCGAAGGCGACCTGGCGGATGTCGCGGCATGAGACCGCGAATCGCTCACCCAACAGGGCCCGCACCTTGCCCAGCAGGATCAGAGACTGAATGCCCCGCGGGCTCGCCCCCAACGTCACGTGGCGTTCCGTCGTGGGCGAACTCTGCGGTAGACCCGGCCGGGTGGCCATCACCAGCCGAACCGCGTACGTGCTCACCTGATCACTGATCGCGACATGGCGGGCCACCTGACGCATCCGCAAGACCTCAGCACCGGAGGAAACGGGCGTGATGGCCGGCGAGTCCGACCCCGTCGTTCGATTCATGATCGTCAGGCACTCCGCCTCGGTCGGGTAATCGACAAGCAGCTTCACCTGAAAGCGGTCCACTTGCGCTTCCGGCAACGGGTAGGTCCCTTCCTGCTCGATCGGATTCTGCGTGGCGAGGACGATGAACGGGTCGGGCAGTTGAATCGTCTGTCGCGCGACCGAAACCTGGTGTTCCTGCATGGCTTCGAGCAGGGCGGATTGGGTCTTCGGTGTCGCGCGGTTGATCTCGTCGGCCAACACGATGCTGGCCACGATCGGGCCGGGCTCGAACCGAAGGTCGAGTCCACCGCCCTGTTTCTCGAACAGGGCCAACGTCCCCGTGATGTCCGATGGCAAGACGTCGGGCGTGAACTGGATGCGCGAGAACGGTAGATCGAGCGCCGCCGCCAGCGTCCGCACGAGCATGGTCTTGCCCAACCCGGGAACGCCTTCGATCAACACGTGGCCGTCCGACAGCAGGACGGAAAGCACATGATCGACGAGGCTGTCCTGACCGACAAATACCTGATGGATCGCCTCGCGCAGACGGGTGAAGACCTCCCGAAACCGTTGGGCTTCCGTCTCGGGGTTCGTCGGGCGCTCGTTGCTGTCGGGGTCTGCTGCTCTGGTCACTTGGTATCTCCGTTCGTCTGCGGGATGAGCGCGTCATCAAGTGGTGCCGTACCGAGTTCGTGCCATCGGGTGAGGTATGATTGCACCGCGGCTGCATCGGACCACGGCACCTCGAAGCGGTTCACGACGGCCTCTCGCGTCGATCGCGCACGGGCGGGGTGAGAACGCACTGCCTCACCGCCGAAGGTCATCGGAGCCATCTTCTCCTGCGTGACCGCCGAATGCCCGGGGCTGCTGCGACCGCGCACGAAGTCCGGCATTGGCACGCCCATGAGCAATGATGCTGCCCCCCTCGCCTTCTTCACCGGCGACGGTCCACCTCGGCCCGTGCCGACGCGCTTGCTCTTGGGGCCGGTGATGCCGAGTTCGCGTGACGGGGCTTGAGTTCGATCGGGCATGGCGGGTTGCACGCCGCCTCGTTGCTGGCTCCCGTCGGTCTCCTCTCGCGCCTCGGCTTCGCCGTCATCCGAGTCGGCGTCCCCCTCTCCGGTTGCCTCACGCTGCTGCCACGTGTTCTCGATCGCCGCCGTCCGGCCACTGCCCGGGCTCCCGCCCGCGATGCGACCTTGTGACGACTTCCGGGTCTCACCCTTCGATGCGGATGACGTCGGCTTCGATGTCTCCGGCCGCGGCACACGATCAGCGTTCGATCCATGCGGCTCCGTTTGCTCGCGGTTGTCCCCCTCCGCCACCGAACCCGAGAGTCTGCCTCCCCGCGAGATGTCCCTGCCCGACGCCGCCAAGGTTGGCGATCCCTCGTGCGTGGCCCCGTCGGTCTCCGGCCTGGCAGACCCCATCGCCAGGAGGCTCCCGCGGCCGGCCGCGGCGGCATCCGGCGGGCGATCCGTTCTCGGCCGGCCCTCGCGTTCTTGTGACGGGGTCGGCTCGTCCTCATGTACCACCGAGCCCGCGCCACTGGTGTGATTGTCCGGCACCATCGGTCTGTTCACCGCCTGCGGCCCCGCGTGCCTTGTACGGTCGATCAGTACCGCCAGTACGCACAAGCTCAGCATCAGCACGCAGGCCGTCGTGTTTCGCCGCCGGCGCCAGTGCATCGTCGGAAGCATGGGCGGACGATCGCTGATCTCGCGCAGACGTGCTTCACCTTGTTCCACGGCGGCGCGGGCGAACGGCGAATCGGCCTCATCACGACACAGAGCCAGGGCCGTTGCGATGCGATTGTGGTCATCCTGGGCCGCGTCCAGCCGCTCGCTCACCGCACGCCAGTGGCTTGGCCCGCCTCGGCCCAGCAGAGCGGGGACGAAGGCGATCAGGACGCCCATCACGATCAAGCCCAATGCGGTCAGGTGTAACGGCCCGGTGACATCGATCACTGTCATGCGCGCGGCCAAGCCACCGATCGCCTCCACGCCGGCCGCGGCTACCACCCACCAAAGCATCTGTTCGAAACCGGCGCCGATGCGCACGCGCAGTCGAGCCCCCTGCAAGCGACGACGCGCCGGCTCGAGGCGTCGCTCCAGATCGACAGCGGAAATGGAACGTTGGCGTGCACGCATCAGTGACGGTCTTCCCCCTGTTCGCGAGGCAGGACGGCCGCCGCCAACACGCGTCGGCTCTTGACCTCGTGCAGAATGGCGATCACGTCGCACAGGGCGGGATCGATCCAGGTTGACCGCATCGCCAAACGGTCACCTCGTTTCCGTTCCACGTCGTCCAGCCGGCGGTTCAGTTGAGCCCGCAGGTCGGTCACTGTGAGTTCCGCGTTGAATGTCGTCCGCGCAGGCGTCACCGGCCATCCTCGCTCCGGCGCCAGTTGTGATCGTGCCACGTCATGATGCAGCACCTGACCGTTGCCGCCGATCGCCATGACTGCCCGCTCACACAGGAACAGATGAAGCACGGGCCCCTTATGACCTGCCGCCTTCGCGATTGACACGTCTGCGCGGACGCGATCACCCTCCCACTTGACTCTGCCTTCGATCACGATGGCGGAGTCGGCTTGGCGTCCGGCCACGGCTCGATCCGCATACTCCGCGAAGACCTTGGCGGCGGCCGTGTCATCGCCACCGAGTTCCACCCGTGCCGTTCCGTCGAACACTGCAACCGGCGTGCGCTCGACCCCGTAGTGGGCGGCCCGCGCCTCGGCGGCGTCGGTCGCCAGAAGGTCTCCCAAATGATACTGGACGAACACCGTTCCGGTCACTTCGAGGTAGGCCCTCAACGCGTCGATCGCCATCTCGGCGGCCTGTGTCGCCGGTTCATTGATGTCGATGAACAGCTCGACCAGGCGGACGGGGACGGCGGAGCGATCTGCTCCCGGGCCGTATTGCCGAGCCGGCATGAACACGGGCAACCGGCCCTCCAGGAGACGCCCCGCGTCGGCCATACTGAACTGCCCGCGAAACTTCTCGTCCTGGTTGAACCGATCGAGACCGCGCAGCGCGCCGATCGGCGGATCGTCGCGAAGAGCGGCCTCGACGTACCGCGACCACGCACGAATCGGCTGCCCGGTGGTCTCGTACAGACGCCCGAGCCAGAGGTTCACGTAGGGATCCTTCGGCAATCCGAACGCCGCGGAGAGCAGGTAACGCCTCGCCTGGGTGGGGTCCTCGCGAAGGAGCGCCACCAGGCCGCGTCGTGCGTTGATGTGGTGGATGGCGGTGTCATCCAAGTCGTCGGCGGCGAAGGGCTTGCCCACGTCCAACGCCATCAGGGCCAGGTCGTACGCATCCTGTCGGTCATCCTCCAGGGCGATCATCTCGTCGGCGATCCGAACCATCAACCTCGCGCGACGTTCCGGCCGGGCGGCGGCGGCGCGGTATTGCATGGCACGCTGAATGGCCTCGGGCTTCGGAGGTCGGGTGTCCAATCGAAACGCCAGCAGCGCCTCGCTTGCCTCGTCGGCCAACCGCGAGTCCGGATGCTTGGCGAGAAATGACTCGACCCCCTGTGCATCCGATCGCGACCGGGCGACGAACATGGCCCGTTCTTCCAGGGCCAGTTGCGGCTCGCGCAGCGTCCGGAGCGTGATCTCCCGGCGGTCCGGCCTCAGCGTGACGACAAAGTGGGACAGCAAGCCCGTGCCAAGGATGACCTGAGGCTTGGGGTCGGGAAAACGTGTGACATTCGACGGGCGCAAGACCGCGTATCGCATGATGTCGACATCGCCCAGCATCAGCCGCGGCAGATCGCCACCGGGTGCGCCGAGTTGTTCCGCCATGTCGCTCCCGATCCGAGTGTCGAACTCCGATGTCGAGAACCGCGTTCGCAGGGTCTTGCCGCCGGGGGCCTCGGCCTCCAGCCAGTAGCCATAGGCCTTGGCCGTGTAGCTCAGGGTCGTCTCTTTGGCGTTCGGCCCACCTCCGCGGCTGACTGTTGACGACCCGGGCGGCACGGAACGCAACTCGCCCCCATGCACGTCGAGCACCACCGTCCGGCCTCCGAACGCCGGCAATCCCAGGACGGCAACCGCCGGAAGGTCGCCGAGCGCCTCGGCATGCTCTCGCGTCAGTTCCTCGAGAGGCTCCAGCGCACGTGCCACACCGTCGAGATTCCCGAGCACGACGTCGCTGTCGTCAACCACAACATCGACGGGACCTTGCCCGTCGATTGCCAGGATTCGCGCCGTCCGCTCGTGGATCAACAGCGGTGCCCGCGTTCCCAGGTCCACGACCACAAAGGCCGCGACCTCCGCTTCAGGGGTGCGAAGACGTGCCTTGAACGCCAATGATCCTTCAATACTCGTGAGCGGAATGCGGTCAGCGGCCGAGGACGAGGGCGCTAGCAGAGCCAGAAGGATGACTCCGCAGATCAGTCGATTGGCTGCGGCAGACCCTGATCCCGCACCGTTCAGCCGAGATAGGGCATGCGTATTCCACATCGTTCGACACCCGCTTCGCGACGCCCAAAAATACCCTGCCCCGAATGCCATTAAGTCAAGCAAGGCACGCCCGTAAGTCTTTTTACTGCAA
>CAYMME010000011.1:0-42723 GCA_964391465.1 uncultured Planctomycetales bacterium | reverse complement strand
GGACCGGTTCTGGGCTCGGTCAGCCGCGTGACCGCCACAATCGTGGCGCGGACCCGGCTGGCGCGGCAGGGCCCACGCCGCTTGCTTCACCGGGGAGTGTGCCCGTAGTGTAGTGTCTCAGGCGCGCCCAGGGGCCCCAAGTCCCGCGTTTCCGAACCCGGCCTTGACATAGACCGTCTGACGGGCGCGGCTCGGATCGGATAAGTGGCGCCGACTCGGAGGCACTACAGTAGCATGCGATGGATGTTCGTGGCTCAAACGGGAGGAAGATGCATGATCTCTGCTTACAAGTGCATGGTTGCCTTGACCGTGGTGCTCGTATTGCCTGCGTTCTGTCCGGCCGGGAACTGGCCTGGGTGGCGGGGGCAGGCGGCGCAGGGGCGGTTTTCGGATGCGGGGCTGCCCACCGAGTGGAGTGGTGACCGCGGGATCGCGTGGAAGACCGCGATTCCCGGCGTGGGGCATTCGTCGCCGATCGTGTGGGGCGGTCGGGTGTTCGTGACTACCGCGGTCAGCGCCGACGAGGGCACCGAGACGTTCAAGCCCGGTCTGTATTTCGGCGGGGACCAGTCCAAGCCCGACTCGGCCCGGTATTCGTACTGCGTGGTTTGCGTCGAGGCCGCGACGGGCAAGATCCTCTGGTCGAAGGCTGCGGTCGAGAAGGATCCGTCGAGTCCGCGGCACATCAAGAACAGCTACGCGTCGGAGACCCCGGTCACCGACGGCAAGCACGTCTACGCGTCGTTCGGGGCCGAGGGGCTGTACTGTTTCGACATCGACGGCGAACAGAAGTGGAAGGTCGATCTCGGGTCGTTCAAGATGACGGGCGATTGGGGCACGGCCTCATCGCCGGTGCTGTGCAAGAACACCGTCATCCAGTGCTGCGATCGCAAGAACGGTTCGTACATCGCGGCCTTCGACAAGCAGACGGGCAAGCCGGTTTGGCGCACCGAGCGAGACGAGGAGCCCTCGTGGTCGACGCCGTTTCTGTTCGAGACCGGCGGGCGCACGCTGTTGGTCACGAATGCTCGGAAGCGGATGCGGGCCTACGACCCGGCCACGGGCAAACTGGTCTGGGAATGCGGCGGCAGCTCAAAGCTCGTGGCGCCGACGGCGGTGTCGGCCGACGGCTTGGTGATCGTCTCCTCCGGCTACGTCCTGGACAGCAACCGGCCTCTCTTCGCCTTCCGACCCGACGCCACCGGCAACGTCACGTTGGCCGAGGGCGAAACGAGTTCGTCGGCGATCGCCTGGCATCTCGGTGTCGGCGGCCCGTACATTCCCTCGCCCGTCGTCGACGGCGAGTACCTGTATGTTCTGCTCGATCGAGGTTTCTTCACCTGCTACGAAGCCAAGACCGGCAAGCCGGTGTACGGCAAGCAGCGTCTGGGGCGGGCCAACGCGTTCTCTGCGTCGCCCATCGCGGGGGACGGCAAGGTCTACTGTCTCTCGGAAGACGGCGACTGCTACGTGATCAAGGCCGGCCCGGAGTTCGAGATTCTTGCCGAGAACAAGCTCGACGAGGTGTGTATGGCTTCCCCGGCCGTGTCGGACGGCCGGTTGTTCATTCGCGCCCGCAAGCACCTCTACTGCATCGGACGGTAGCTTCGCTCAGCGGATCATCGTGATGTCGAAGCGTTCCGACGGGCCGAGGCCCGTGCTGCTCGCCCGCACCTCACCGACGAGCGTGTCCACGTCGACGACGGTTGCCTCGATCTCGATTCGCCCGACGGTGCCCGCGCTGCCGAGCGCGTTGAGGCTGATGTATACGGTCGACCTGTCGAGGGCCCGGGCGTCGTTGACACTCACCAGGTCGTTCGTCGTATCGCATCGCGCGGTGTAGAAGACCACGATCCCTTGGCGGATGCTGATGCAGTTGGCCGGGCGCTCGGGATCGTCGGGAATGATCCGCCAGTCGCCGGACAGATCGATCGGCACCAGGGTCTGATAATCGAAGTCCTCTCCAATCCACGTGCACCCGGTTGCGACGAGAACGATCGTGGCGACTGCCGCACGACCCGCCTCGCGACGGGCATGCAAGCCCAAGGGTGTGGATCTGATTCGGGTCACCGGTTAGCTCAACTGGCACAGGACGACTGCAACTGCCGGCATCATCGCCGTTCGGCCGCCGGCGATCAAGCGGAAAGCATGCGCCTCAAGGATCGCACGCGAGCGCGTGCGGGGCACGAGCGGCTCGATTATCGGAGCCGATTGCGCGGGCCGTCAGGTTGTGGGGACGCGAGAACTGGTTGCTGCCCAAAGATTACGGGAAAAACCACTAAGTTGCGGTCTGCGTCATGCTGACCCAAACCAATGGTCAGGTGGTCCCGCCCATTTGGTGGGGGTCGCTCAGGGGGTACTGTATGCCTGCGGTGGAGACCCAAGACAGCGTAACGCTCCTTCTGGAAGCGTGTGCGCGCAACGTCCCGCTCGATCTGCACTACGATCATCCGGACACGTCACCGACGCGGATCGAACCGGACACGCTCTACGCGTCGACGCGCATGCTGACCGTGAACCTGAAGCAGATCTATCTCGACAGCGCGCAGGACATCGGCAAGACGGTGAAGGTCAGAATCGGCCACAAGATCGAAGCGTTCTTCACCCTGAACGACACGATGTACCAGTTCAAGTCGAAGGTGACCGACCTGAACTGCAAGATCAAGCTCAACAACGTGGTGCGGCTCGTGGGCATGTGCCTGGCCGTGCCGAAAACGATCTCGGAGGCGCAGCGGCGCGAGGATCACCGGGTTTCCTTTGCGACATTGGATCCCATCGCCGCCGACATCCACGAGGCCTCGGAAGAGAACCCCCACTGTGCCCCGCTCGGGGCGCGGCGCTTCCTGGGGCGTGTCGTGAACCTCTCCCGCGGCGGCATGGCTGTGCGGCTGGCCGGAGACAGCCGGTTCCGGTTCCAGGTGAACCGGCGGTACTACGTCACATTCCGTCTGCCCGGCGATTCAGGGGAGTTCCTGGTTCTCGCCGAGGCACGTCACATCACGGACATCCTCAAAGGTGAGGCCCGTCTCGTGGGCTTCCAGTTCCAACGCTGGCCGGACCCACTCGAGATGCGAAAGACGGTGGGCAAGATCAGCCGGTTCCTCGTCGACCTCGAGCGTAAACTGCTGCAGAATCGGTAATCCGAACGAAACCGATCCCGGCGGGGCACGATTTGCACGAGGCTTGCTGTGATCGCGGCGCCGTGGGAAGCCGATACCAGATACGGTCGGGGGCCGGTACGTCCGTTCCAGCACGCGAGGGTGGCGACAGATGCAAACTCTATCGGACGTGGAACTCCCAACGCTTCCGCAGATCGCGCACCGGTTGGTCGAGCTGTGCGGATGCCCGAACGCGGACATCGATGCGGTAGTCGAGGCGGTGTCGCTCGACGCGGCCCTGTCCGCGGCGTTCATCCGGACCGCCAACTCCGCATACTACGGTCAGCAATACACCGTCAATACACTTCGGCGGGCGGCGATTGTCCTCGGTTCGAAGTACGTGAAGACCGCCGCCCTCGGATTTCACCTCGCCGAGGCGTCATCGCAGTGGAAGGACGTCCCCGTCGACTTGCCGGCCCTGTGGCACGGAAACCTGCTTCGCGGATGCCTGGCCCGCAGCATCGCCTTCTACAGCACCTGCCCCAATCTGGGTGACCCGGGTGAAGCGTTTCTGGTCGGACTGTTGCAGGATCTGGCCGTGCCGGTCGTCGGGCGATGCATCGGGCCGGCCTATGCGGACTGCCTCGGGGCGGGAGGGCTGTACACCACCGAGGAACTCGCCGCAGTGGAGCGATCAGAAGCGGTCGAGGACCACGCCTCGCTCGCCGGTTGGCTGTGCGAGCAGTGGCAGTTCCCACCGGCAATCAGTTGCGCCATCGGGCACCATCACTTGCGCCCGCACGATGTAGCACCGTCCGATGCCTCGCACGCCCTGTGGCAGATCGCGTACTGGGTCGGAGCCATCCCATTCCACGAAGATCACCGGACGGCACCGGTCCGTCCCAGCCTCCAGAGCCTGGCCATCGCTGCCTTCGACCTGGATACGGCCAAGCTGTCGGAGGCCTTCGCCTCGGCGATTGACGACTACGAGCGCCTGCGTCCGGTGTTCGGGCGGGTGTTGCCTCCCGATGCGGACGGGACCTCGCTGCTGCGACGGGCTGAACGCCTGGTCTCCGAGTTGCTCGAGGGTGGCCCGGCGACGGAGACGAACGGTTCGGATCAGAAGGACGAGAACACCGCGGCCAGCGCGGCAGACGGCGATGTGGAGGCGAACCGCCCGAGGGTGTTGCTGGCTGACGACGACTCGAGTTTGCGCGAGGCGCTGACGGTTCGGCTGACCCACAGCGGTTTCGATGTCGTTGACGTGCCTGACGGTGACGCCGCCATCGCCGCCTTGGACTCCGGTTCCTTCGACGTGGCCCTGCTTGATATTCGCATGCCGGGCACGGACGGGCTCGGCGTTTGCGAGCACATCCGCAACTGTGCGTCCGGGGCATCGATGCCGGTGTTCATCATGACCGGCGCGGATGACGGAATCGTCCGACGGCACCTGGGTACGCTCACCGAGTGCGTGGCCGGCAACCGGTATCTGCTCAAGCCGTTCGATACCGAGGCGCTCATCGAGTTGCTGCGTACGACGCTGAGTGAGGAGCGCCGGCCCGCCCCGACCTGCCAGTGACCGCCACGCCTGACCAAGAGCTGCCTGCCCACACTCGCACGCGACAATCTGACTGCGCTCGCATCCGGACGGGCGTTGATCGTCCGTTGCGTGACGAGCCGGGTTGCTGTATCCTGCCTCGCCATGCGGATCCCCATCAGCGCGGATGAGTATCGCTGACCTCTTGCGGGCCTGGGATCGGCGAAGCGCTGCACGTCGATTGCATGGAGCACGGCGGCGACAGCAACAGTTGGGATTTCGCGGAATACCGGAACGAACATGGAACTACCTCTTCGAGCGCGAGGGGACGAACAGCTCAAGCCGGGCGAATTCACCGAGTTGATCAGGCGGCTGAGGGTCCTTGCTCCGCAGCACGACCTGACCACGGTGATCACGTGCGCATTCGATCATCGGACGCGGATGCTGCCGTTCGTTTACGCCGACCGGAGGATGACGCCGGCCGGGGTGCGAGCGATCGGGTCGGCCATGGTGGACGCGGGCTTCGAGAAGACGCGCATCGTGCTGCAACAGTGGAACCCGCACTTCCGCCCGTCGATGATGCGGCTGGACGGACGCGTCCCCGACATCTTCATGGTGTCGAGCATGCAGATCCACTCGGCCCGGTGCAAAGAGTTGATCTACGACGCGTGCGGGATCGATCCGGCCCATCGGCCGCTGATCATCGCGGGCGGGGCGAAGACCATCTACGAACCGTGGGACGTCTTCAGCGCCGATCCCGACGACCGCTGGGGGGCGGACGTGGCTGTTACCGGCGAGGAGTTCGTCCTGCTGAGCCTGCTCGAAGTGCTGCTCTCCATCCGCGTGTCGAACGAGTCGATGCGGACGACGTTCCTGCGGGCCCGCAACAGCGGCATGCTGGATGCGGTGCCCGGCTTGGTCTACGCCCGCACCGACACGCGGGGCGTGGCTGAGGAACTGGTGGATACGGGCGTCCAGCGTCTGCTCGGCGACCTCGACGAACTGCCGCATCCGGCGATCGGTTACCGGCTGCTCGAGCCACCGAGCCGCCGCCGTGACCTTGCTTCGCAAGCCGTCGAGCCGAGCAGGGTGCGAAAGCTCACCCCGATCGGGTCGCTGGTGCTGACGTTCGGCTGCAAGTTTGCCTGTCCGTACTGCCCGATCCCCGCGTACAACCAGCGCACGCATCGGCTCAAGAGCGGCGAGCGCATCGTGGACGAGATGCGCCGGCTTTACCTCGACTACGGCATGGGATACTTCTTCGGTGCCGACGACAACTTCTTCAACGACCACAAACGGACGCTGGACATCGTCGAGACGATGGCTCGGGCCAAGATCGACGGCCGACTGTTCCGCAAGAGGATTCGCTGGGGTACGGAAGTCACCGTCCATGACACCCTCGCGCTCAAGGACCATTTGAGTGATGTGCGGCGGGCCGGGGTCCGTGCCCTGTGGTTGGGCGTCGAGGACATGACGGCGACCTTCATCAAGAAGGGCCAGAGTGTGGACAAGACGTCGGAGGCATTTAATCTGCTGCAGCAACGCGGCATCTGCCCCATGCCGATGATGATGCACCACGACTCGCAGCCGCTGTACACACCCGGCCGGCCCTACGGGTTGCTGAATCAGGTGTCGATGCTTCGCAAGGCCAAGGCGACGAGCCTCCAGGTGCTGATGATGACGCCCGCGACCGGCTCGAAGCAGTATGAAAGCGCGTACACCGACGGTTTGGTGATCGACAGCGCGGGCGGCCGCAAGGTCGAGCCGCACATGATGGACGCGAACTACGTTGTGGCGTCGGCCCACCCGCAGCCCTGGCGGAAGCAATTCAACATCATGGCTGCGTACCTGTACTTCTACAACCCGGTACGCTTCCTGGTCGGACTCGTACGACCCAACACCAGGCTGTTCCTGGCCGACTCCGGCATGCAACTCCTGGGCATGTGGGGCCTCGCCCAGACCATCCGGCGCACCATCGGCTGGGCGTTTCGCCTGACCTTCGGCACGATCACCCGCCGCACCGAAGTCCCGGCCGCCCGGATCCCCATGCGAAGCGCAAACGGCGCACCGGCCAGTCACGCCATTCCCTGCACACCGGCGAGCCACGCGAAGCCGGTCCAAGCAACCACGCCTGCTCACCTTGACGCGGAAGCGAGAACCGCGCAAAGGGACTGAAGGCTGCGGCGAGAGACGGATTACCAGTTCTCGTAGGGAATCGTCTCGGCCGAGCCGCGCTTGAGCGGAATGCCGTTCGGGCTCAGGGGGCCGGTCTTGGCGAGTGTGCGGTCGAGTTGGAGGAGGGCGTAGAGGAAGTAGCCGACGCCGTCGGCGGCCTCGTAGTACGGCTTGGCGGGGTGGCCTCGCAGCAGGCCTTTGTAGTAGAGCTTCGATACGGCTTCCCGCGCGACGGTTCTTGCGAACTGACGATAGGCGGCTTCGCCCGTTAGCGCGTGCATGTGCAGGGCGAACGAGATCGTCCGACCGTAGAGTCCGGCATAGGTGCCGTGCGGCGCCCAGTGCTCTGCATATTCTGCGTACCAGGTGCGATCGTTGCAGCTTCGCGGCGGCCAGGCCCGCCGGATGCAGTCGACCCACTTCCTCGCCGCGTTCAGCAACTCCTCGTCGCGCGTCAGCGCATAGGCGTACGCGTAGGACTGGGCGGCGTAGATCGGGCACTCATAGCCGGCGATGTAGGGCTCCCACATATCGATGTGCCCCCGCGGTTCGTAGGCCGCGTAGCCTTCCGCGACGCGCGGGCCGCGCACCGGTGTGCCGTCGAGGTGCAGGCTTCCCCAGAACTCGCGGGCTTCGGTGTCGTAGCCCAGGCGCGCGTATGCCTTCAGGTAGGTGACAGCCTGGTCGCGGAAGGACGGCTCTCCGGTCAGGACGTGCGTCTCGAGCAGTGAGTGGCAGAACAGGCCTGCCACCGACGTGTCGAAGTGCGAGCCGTCGAACCGGTCCCGGCCGGCGTTGGGCCGGTTCGCGACGAGATTCGTGCCGGGGTCGCGCCGCTGCCAGTAGTAGTCGGCCACGAGCTTGGCGCGGTCGAGCCACTTGGCCTCTTGCGTCTTGGTGTAGAGGAACGCGAAGGCGTGCAGGAACTCGCCGCCGGTCATGGCGAAGTCGCAGCCGCGATTGCCGTCATCGTGGCGGTTGATCTCGCCGCTGGTCTTGTCGATGACATGCCACTGCCAGATGGCCTCGATCTCGCGCGTGACGGCCTGCGGGTTGACCGCCCACAGGATGGGCCAGGCGGCCTGTTGGATGTGGATCTCATGATGGTTTCCGTGGTGGCCCGTCATGACGTCGCGGTGGGCGTCGTAGTGTCGATGGAAGCCCCACCAGAACAAACCCTTCTTGTCCACCAGGTTGGTCAGGTAGTAGCTCAGCGACTTCTCGGCGAACGCGGCGTACTTGCGATCGCCGGTCAACCGGCTGAGAGTGGACATCGCGCGAATCGTGGGTTGGTCCAGATAGAGGTTGGCTCCGTCCGGGGCCCGGCGCCCGCGCCGGATTACGCGGAAGCGCTCGTCGAAGGGCAGCGGGCTCTCCGGGCACGCGCGCGTCCGCACGTCGAGGATGCTCATCAGGACGGGGCTGCGAACCTTGCCGTAGCGGTCGGTGCCGTGTTCGATGAGCAGGTCGATGCACTCGGCGACGTATTCCGCGTAGGGGCGTTTCTCGACGTCGTTGGGCTCGAGCCCGCTCTCCAGGACGATGGGCGAGGCGTCTCCGGCGGGTGGGTCGTTTGCCACGGCCGGATTCGCGGCGAGACAGACCACCAGTGTGCAGATCGGGATGAGGAATTCGGTAACGATGAACGTACGCATTGAGCGACCTTTCGTACGCGCGCGAGATCGATCGTAGGGTCCGCCGTGCGGACCATTCACGGATTGTGCATTGTGCTTGGTCCGCACGGCAGACCCTACGGCACTGGCGGGCGAGCCGCCAGTGGCACCCGCCGGCACGGGTGATCGTCCGGTTTGGGTCGGCACGGCTGAGCTCACGGAGCTTTGACGGTTTTCAGAGTCATGCCCTTTGTGTTCGGCCCCAGCTTCATTCGGGCGTCGTGCGGGCCGTGCAGGGTGATGCGCCCCGTCAGGTCGTGCACGCCGAACTCGCTCTTGTCTTCCCTGACCAGGACCGTCGGCCGGTCGATGTCGTCGTACACGTCGCAGTCCACGAAATCGACGCCGCCGGGTTTCTTCACGATTTCCGGCCGGCGCAGGCGCACCAGTATTGCGGCGTGCTTGTCGATGTCTTTCTCATCGCTGATCGCCCAGGGCTTCTTCCAAGTGCAGTTGACGAAGCGTACGCGAGCGCTCTCGGCGGACTTGTCGTAGACGCTTGCCCCCTCGCCCCGGGGGCTCTCCACGACGCAGTTGCGGAACTCGATTGTACCCTTCGGTCCGTCGTCGCCCACGGCCCCGACGACCATGCCGCTGGAGTTGCCCGGGCCGGCGTAGCAATTCTCGAACAGGATCGATAGCGGCTCGCTGTTGCCCTTCAGCGGCTTCAGGTAGACGAGCATCGCGTCGCCCTGGTTGTTCTCCATGAGGCAGTTGCGGATCACGCAGTTGACCAGCCGTTCCCGCGCTCTGTTGGGTTCGAGGTCAATGCCGGCCTGTGGGGCAGTACCGCCCGTGTTCGACAGCACACAGTTCTCGACAAGCAGGTTCTGGGCACTGATGACGCTGATGCCCTGGCGATGGTTGTCATGGCACACCACATCCCGGATGACGACGTCCTCACACCAGAAGTTCTTGCCCGTCGCCCCAATGTAGATCCCGTCGCCACCCGTGCTTTCGATACGCAACCCTTCGACGGTGATGCGCTTGCAGCCTCTGATTGCAAGCCCCATGCGCCACTCGGCCTTCGCGTAGGGTTCGGACTGGTAGTCCTTCTTGCGCATGCGCAGCGTCGCCCCGTAACCACGGAGCGTGATGTCGGTCGCGTCCGTGGCTCGGAACAGGCTGTCGCCCTTACCCTTGAACTCATCCTTCTTGGCCAGCACCACCACGCCGGGCTCGAAGACGATCTCGATCTTACTGGGCAGCGTGATCGGTCGGATGATCCAGGGCCGGCCCACGTACGGTACCACGAGCTTGCGGACGCCGGAGTCGATGGCGGCCTGCAACGACGCGGTCGCGTCCTCGGCATCGACTCCCCACCAGGCCGCGTTCGCCTCCGTCCGCTGCCCTGACTGCACCGCTTTGACCGCCTGTTCGTTGCGGGCATCGGTCGGTACCGGTTCACCGCCCGGAGCCGCCGGACCGACAGCCAGTCCCAAGGCCAGCCCCAGACACCAGGGTGTGCAACGTGTCACAGAGTCCATGTCGTGCCCTCCCAGCAAAAGGAAACCCGGAACCGCACACTCGTGCGGCTCCGGGCTCCATGTTACGGCGACGCCTCACGGAAGGGGAGGCGCCTACGGACAAGTGCAATCGGGCAACGGGCCGAGGCCCACGCCCAACCACCCCAGTCCGGTGTCCGGGTTGTGTTCGCCGTCCGTGCCGTTCCAGATCTGACCGAACTCCGTGGCGTCGTTGATGTTGACCTGATCGTCGGCGTTGAAGTCCGCCAGCTTGTTCTCGGCATTGACACCGAGGTTGAACTGGACGCCGAATTGGGTGGCGTCGTTGAGGTTGAGCTGGGCGTCCTGCGTGACGTCGCCGGGCAGCCAGCCGACGTGGATGCAGACATCGGTTACGCCGCACGGGTTCGTGACGGTCATCACGACCGTCGTCCACTCACCCAATTCGACGGGTGCACTGAACTCCAATTCATAGAGTCCTGCGCCGTTGATGTCGTTCAGCAGGGCAGACGCCGGCGGCGCGCCTCCCGTTGACTTGATGCAGATCGAGTCAATGTTCACGACGTCGTTGAGCAGAACGTCCACGAACCGCAACCGGTCCGGGTCGGCGACGCCGACGCTCGGCGCGTAGGGAAAGACGTAGCGATCCGGCTCCGGTTTGGGCACAGATGGAAACACACTGATCAACTGGGGCGCATCGCCGCAGTGCTGCACCAGGCAATGCAGGGCCCCGAAGTGACCGGTGACGCCGCCGGCACTGGCCACGCCGATCGCCGGTTGGCCGACGACGGCGTCACTGCCGTTGGCGTCGAGCACGGCCACACCGGCTGCGACGACTTTGCATGCCATGACCGGTGGAGCCTCAGGCTCCTGGGCCCAGGCCTTGTCCAGCCACAGCCACGCGCCGGATCCCGCGGCCAGCACGACCGCGACGACTCCGAGCATCGCGCTGCGTTTCTTGGCTTCTACTGACATTTGTGTTTTCTCCAATAGGGCGCCACCCGATGGCTCGCCCCGACATTCAGTTTCCGATCGTCACCGACCCCACCGGCGCCTCGAACCGCAAGTACTTGCCGTCGGCACCGGCCGTGAAGCCCGTCGAGTACGACCCCTCCACCATGCTGATAATGGCTCCCGAGGAGGCCGCACTCACCGCTTCGGCCGCGGTGTTGTACGGATGGAAGATGGTTCCGTTCTCCGTCGCTCCGTACCGGGTCGTGTCCAAGTACACCGTGTTCGTGCTGGGAACATCCTGCATCGCGTTCTCGAGCGCATTGTGCTCGAACGACGTGCCGGAGTTCGCACCGGTACCATCCGTATAGCACCCGCCGTTGGTGTGGATGCCGACGATGTAGTCGGGACTCGGGGTGAGCCAGATGATCGGGGCCCCGGAGCTCCCGCCGCTCGTATCCACCTGATACCGATGCCAGTAGTTTGAGCCGGAGCTACTCTCGCCCACGTACGGTCCGGTGTGCGTCTGCTGGGCCTGATTGCGGGTCCAGTTCGGCGTGTTGTCCTGACCGTAGCTGGTGATACGAATGGTGTTCGCGGCGGCGGGGTTCGAGTTCGTGGTGCGATAGAACCCCTGCGCGACGTGAGCCCGTAATTCCGTGTTGGGATTGGGGAACAGCTCGAACACCGCCCAGTCCTTGCCGAGCCCCTGGCCCTCACCGTCGAAGTTCCATTCGACGCTGTTCAGGTCGATGGCGTACTGGTCGTTGGGATCGGCGAACACCAGTTGGCCGCCTGCGGTCGAGACCGGCACGTCGAACTCGACCACGTCGTTGTTGTCGAGGTCGAGCACGCCGTCCGGCAGGCCGGGACCGCCGTCATCGGGGTCGAAGTCCACACAGTGCCCCGCGGTCAGCACCGACCCGTTCGAGATGAGGAAGCTGCTGCACGCGAGGCCGGGATTGCCGGCGGCAGTCACGAAGTGCAAACGGCCCTCACGGCTGTAGGTGGAGAGCACCCTGTCGTCGGTCGGGCCGCACTGGCTCTCGATGCCGCCATCCTGCTGGTCCTCCGACTCCGGAGGAAGGAACGGCGTTCCGGCCATGACCTTGTCGACGGCGATGAAGATGTTCTCCTCGCCGGGAGCGACGTGCAATTCGAGGAGCACGAAGTCCCCGTTGAAGTAACAGGTTCGATTGCGCCACTGCGGCATGGTGCGGCTGTCGAGCCGTTGCATGCCCCCGTCGAGCATCGACGTGGTGGTGATGTAACTGCGGCTCCCGAGGTTGTACTCGCTGAAATGCACTCGCAGCCAGGCCGCGCCCGGCACGATGATCGGGGTGGCAAATCCCGAGCTGCCCTCTTCTTCTTCGGCGGTGCGCGAGTCCACGGCGATCGGTTCCCAGTGGAACCGCGGCCCGGACGGCTGGGCGAATGCCGTGGCCGGAATCAGCACGGCCGCGACAGCGCCCCACGCACCGATGTATGCGTGTTTGCGTATGTTCATGATTCTGGTCTCCTTTTTGTTGGTCGACGATGCTGCGCATGCGCTAGTGCAGCGTCACGAGAACCAGAACCAACCCCTTGCCCTCCTTCAACGATGACATGGCCTTACCCAGGATCGCGCCGTGGGCCTTGGTGTGGTCGGTGACTTTCATCGCGTGGCCGGGCACGGCCGACGTGGTCAGGAGGTCGCCCGGCTCGATCGCGCCGTTGGACGCATCGGCCCGGCAGTAGACGCGGCCGTTGAGGGCGATGGGGTGATCCCCGGCTTTCTCATGGACACCTTCGCCGAGCAGCAGCCCGACCTTGATGTCACCGGCGCCGCTGACGATGCCCGCCACCGTGCGATCGTAAGCCTTGCCGCTGACCCGCAGGGCGCCCGGCTTGGTCGGGTCGATGCAGACCACCATGCCGGGCTCGACCTCGGCCTTGCCCGCGTCCACGTCAAACCGCTCGGCCAGGTCGCAGCCGTTCACGGTCAGGATGTCCGTGGTGATCTTGCCGCAGCCGCCGACGTCGGCGTCCAGGACGATCTGCGAAACCCCGCTCGAATCTCGCAGCGCCAGCCACGCCTCGCCGGTGCCTGCAACTTCGCCCTCGAGCTCGAGCGTATTCACGCAGGCCGCGTTGTACAGGAAGATCGAGGAGCCGTCGTTCCCGAACTCGGAGGCCTGAATGTCGACGGTCCGGGTTCCGTTGTCGTCGTACATCGCGATCTGGCCGCCTTCGTGGCCGTTATCATCTTCGCCGTAGATTTCGACGCGGTTCTGACTGACATTGTTGCGGACGTTGATGAGGCCGCCGCCGTCGGCGTCCGTCCGGTCGCCGTCGAGAAAGACGCCGGTGCTGCCGTCGGCCTGGTAGATAGTGACGTCCGCACCCTTGTCGACGCCGTTGTCTCCGTCGATGAGCACGCCCGCGCCGCCGTCGTTCTGATCGACAGCGATGTAGCCGGCCCCGCCGCTGTCCCCATCGACGACCACCCCGGCGGTGCCGTCACCCTGGTAGAAGGTGCCGACTCCCCCAACCGAAGAGCTGCCGACCAACACCGTGGTCGCTCCGGCCTCGTCGAACGTGGCCAGTCGGCCGCCGGAGGAGATCGTTTCCAACCTGCCGAGCGTCAGTCCGCCAATGCTGTCCACCACGCTCCAACTTCCCTCGGCACTGCCCACGCCGTCGGTGCCGGACAACTGCAGGCTCAGACTGGTCGCCGCGTCGTAGAGCTGCAGGGCTCCGCCGGCGTCATATCCGGTCAGGTTCGTTCTGATCGAGCCCGTCGAGCTGTAGAGCTTCGCCTGGCCACCGGAGTTCGAGTTTGCGTTGAGATCAATGGTGATGTCGTTGTCCACATTGTCACGCATCCGTATCTGACTCCAACCCGAACCGTGGATGGTGATGTTCTCGAGTCCGTCGGAGCCGTACGTTCGCAGCGCGCCTCCCGCGCCCTCGAGCCGAAGCATCTCCTGGTTGTAGGCGTTGCTCCAGAGGGTAAGCAGGCCGTCGGAGGCAGTGTCACCCAACTCGATGTCGTCATCCAGCTCTTCGCTGGCGACTCGGTCGACGCGGAGGGCGTAGGCCACGGCCGTCAGCGGGATCCGCGGGGTCAGTTCCGCTCCGCCGTCCACGGTGACGCCCAGCAGCCGCTCACTTCCGTCGAAACCCGACGGAGTGACGGGTACCTGGACGGAGGCCACACCGTTCGTCAGAGGGACGTTGAGCAGGCTGATGGGGCCTTCCACGAGACCGCCACCGCCGGTGTAGATGCGGAAGTCGAGATCGACCGGTCCGACCAGCGGGTCGCCCACGCCGTCCTTGAGCAGGACCTGCACGCTCAACTGCGAGCTGGCCGGATCGAGGATCGGGGCCTCGGGGTCGCCTCCGGACTGATCCTCCGGAGTCTCGTTCGCCGGGATCTCCGGCGGCGACAGGATCACGATCGACGGCGGGGACGTGGCGGGGCCGCTCGCCTCTTCGGCCTCCTCGTTGCCCGCGGGATCCGGCTGCGGTTCTGCCACCGGAGCGGGCCCGGGGTCGCCTTCGTTGTCCTGGGCGAGCGCCGGCCAGCTCAGCAGCGCCGAGATCGCCAGCAGCGATGCAACACATACAGTTGTGGTCCACAGTGATCGGCTCATTTCTTCGTCTCCTTCGGTTGCCGGCGGCCGTTTCCGACGTGCCGCCTTGATCCTGCCCGACTTTGATTCCCTGCCACCGCTCCACGCGATGGCCGTCTTTCGTCAATGCCTTCGAGGTACGCCTAGTTCCCAATGGTCACCGAACCCACGGGGGCCTGGAACGTCATGGCCTTGCCGTCCGCGCCCGCGGTGAACGGAGTGTTCCCGGCGGCGTCGGTGTAGTTGCCTTTGACGATGCTGATGATGCCGCCGGACGCGATTTCGCTGATGGCTTCGGGAACGGTGTTGTGCGGGCGCAGGGCCGTGCCGTTGCCCAGCGAGGTCGCGAACGGGTGCCCGACGTCGACGTACTCCACGATCGGACCGGGGAACGTCTGCACTGCGCTCTCGAGGTCGTTGTTCTCGAGGCTCGTGCCCTTGTTGCCGTCGCCGGTCAGCGGGTTGTCGCATCCGGCAGTCGTGTGAATCCCGAGCGATACGGTGGTGCCGTTCACGATGATGGGGCTTCCGGAGCCGCCCCCCTCGGTGTCGACCTGATACTCCCAGTAGACCTGCGTGGCACTGATGTACGTCTCGCCCACGTTGCTGCCGGAATGCGTCTGCTGCGTACGATTTCGCGTGAGCGGTGTATCGTCCGTGCCGTTGCCGGTGATGCGGATGGTGGGAGCGCCGGCCAACGTCGTGTCGCGCGACATTCGGTAGAACGCGTTCTGGGCCTGGACCGGCAACAACCCGGTGTTTGCGTTTCGGTTGCAGCCGAAGCGTCCCCAGTCGTTGCCGGTCGGCCCGTAGAAGCCGAGGATGGAGTCCTGATCGATGGGGTACTGATCCTCGGGGTCGGCGAACTGTGGGGTGCCGTCGGCCAGCGAGTCGGGGTAGTCGAACTCCATCAGGTCGGGCTGGCCTGCGCCGCCGAGTGGAACGCAGTGCCCGGCGGTGAGGTTCGAGGCGTTCGACGTGATCCAGGCCGTGCACCGGGCGATGTCCGACGCCCCGAGGTCGAAGACGAGACGGCCCACGGCGGGGTCGCTGGAGGGAACACGGTTGTCGGTGGGGCCGCACTGCGATTCCGTGGGGGGCTCGGGCCCGCCGTAGCGGACCTCGCCGATCGTGGCGAAGACGGCTTCTTCTCCGGGTGCGGAATGGAGCCGGACCTCGACCGTGTCGCCGTTGAAGTACGCGGACGAGCCGCCCCAATCGGGCAGCGTTTTCGCGTCGTGATACTGCATCCCGCCGTCAAGCAGCGACGTGATCGTCAGGTAGCAGCCGTCGCCGAGGTTGTACGCGCTGAACTGCAGCCGCAGCCAGACGGCACCGTCGATGTGCACAACCTGTGTCGCGGCGCCGCTGTCCTCGGCACTTCCGCCAAGCATCAGTTGCAGGTCGGTGGTTTCGCACGGGGTGGTGTCCAAGTCCTGTGCTCGGGAGGGCGTGCCCACCGCGAGGAACAGCAGTGCCATCGCAGCCGGCAGCCGCATCATCCGATCGCACGTGCGCATGACTTCAGACCTCCGTCGAGTGTTGTCGGTCTCCGAACAGAAAGGCGTTGTCCCGTGCGCAGCAAACTGACACGAGTACTCCCCCGCTTTTCTCTGTACCGGACCAGCGCTTATGGGAGCGGCCGCCAGTGGCGGCAGGGAATTGCGATTCGCCTCGCCCTCACCCTCAGCGCTTCCATCTACCCCATTCGAAACAACGCTACTCGACGCGGCGCGGGCTCGCAAGGGCAAATCGTGAAAAAAATCGCGGAGCGATTGGCGGGGCGGGAACGGGGGCGGTCGTACGCCCCCGTGCCGCCTCGGATTGGTTCGTCGCGTTTCGCAGGTTCAGTGTCCGGCGCGCAAAGAAGCGGCCCGGGGCCGCACAAACGCACGGCCCCGGGCCTCATATTCACTCCGCCGCTTCGCCCGACGCGGGGAGGCGTTACGGACAAATGCAATCGGGCGGTGGGCCGAGGCCCTTGCCGAGCCAGCCCAGTCCATCATCCGGATCGTGCTCGCCGTCCGTGCCGTTCCAGATGGCCCCGAACTTCGTGGCGTCATTGATGTTGACCTGGTCGTCGGCGTTGAGGTCGGCCAGCTTCACGATCTGCGGGCCGTTGAACTGCACGCCGAACTCGGTGGCGTCGTTCAGGTTGAGCTGGGCGTCCTGCGTGACGTCGCCGGGCAGCCAGCCCACGTGGACGCAGACTTCGGCCACGCCACACGGATTCGTGACGGTCATGACCGCCGTCGTCCATTCGCCCAGTTCGATCGCCACGTCGAACTTCAGCAGGTACAGCCCCGCGCCGTTGAGGTCGCTCAGGGCCGCGAACGTCGGCGGAGCGCCGCCCGTGGACTTGATGCAGATCGGGCCGGCCACGTTGACGACGTCGTTGAACAGCACCTCGACCGTGCTGATCCCGCCCGTGCTCGGCGCGCCCGGATAGACGTAGCCGTTCGGTTTGGGATTGGGCAGCGACGGACACACGCTGATCAACTGCGGGCCATCGCCACAGTTCTGCACGAGGCAGGGGATTGCCCCGAAGTGTGCGGTGACTCCGGCGGCACTGGCCACACCGATGGCCGGCTGGCCGACGATCGCATCGCTGCCGTTCGAGTCCAGGACGGCCACACCCGCGGCCACGACTTCGCATTCCATCACCGGTGGGGCCTCCGGCTGCTGGGCCTGAGCCACGCTCAGCCACAGCCACGCCCCGGAACCGCCGGCGAGCATGATGCCCATCAGCCCGGCGAACGCGCTTCGTTTCTTTGCTCTTGCTGACATTTGCGTTTCCTCCGAGGGACCGTCGCGTCGCGGCGGTCCGAATCATCAGTTCCCGATCGTGACGGTCCCGACCGGCGCTTCGAACGTCATCGACCTGCCGTCGGCCCCGGCGGTGAAGCTATTGCCGGACGCCGCCGGGTACGAGCCTTCCACCATGCTGATCACCGCTCCGGAGGACGCTGCGTTGACCGCCTCCGTCACCGTGTTGAAGGGATGGTAGATCGTCCCGTTTTCGGTTGCGCCGTATCGGGTCAGATCGACGTATTCCGTGTTCGAACTCGGGAAATCCTGCATCGCATTCTCTACTGGGTTGTGTTCGAACGACGTGCCGCTGTTCGCACTCGTACCGATGGGGTTGCCGCAGCCGGCGTTCGTGTGAATCCCCACCGTGAAGTCCGGATTCGTCGTGGTCCAGATGATCGGGCTCCCCGAGTTGCCGCCGGTCGTATCGACCTGGTAGCGGTGCCAGACGTTGGCCCCGGAGAAGTTCTCGTTCACGTACGGACCGGCGTGCGTCTGCTGGACCTGGTTCCGCGACAGAGGCGTGTTGTCGGTACCGTACCCCGTGATTCGCATGGTGTTGCCGGCGACCGGGTTTCCGTTCGTCGTGCGGTAGAACCCCTGGGCAATGTGTGCCCGTAACTCCGTATTGGGGTTGGGGAAGACCGCGAACACCGCCCAGTCTTTTCCGAGCCCCTGCCCCGAGCCGTCGAAGTTCCAATCGACGCTGCCCAGATCGATGGCGTACTGGTCGTTGGGGTCGGCGAACTGGAGTTGACCGCCTGCGGTGGAGAGGGGCACGTCGAACTCGACCACGTCGTTGTTGTCGAGATCAAGAACGCCGTCGGGCAACGCCGGCCCCCCGCTGTCCGGGTCGAAGTCGACGCAGTGGCCCGCGGTCAGGACCGATCCATTTGAGATCAGCCAGGCCGTGCAAGCATTGTTCGGGTTGCCCGCTGCGGTGACGAAGTGCAGGCGGCCGACGCGGGCCTCGAACGACAGGACACGATTGTCGCTCGCTCCACAGATGCTCTCGATCCCGCCCTCCTCCTCTTCGTCCTGGGGAACGAACGGATTCCCGGCCATCACCTTCTCGACCGTGATGAAGATGCCTTCCTCCCCCGGGGCGACGTGCAACTCGAGCCGCACGAAATCCCCGTTGAAGTAGCAGGTGCGGCTGCGCCACTGGGGCATGGTGCGGCTGTCCAGCCGTTGTGCGCCGCCATCGAGCATGGAGGTCGTGGTGATGTAACTGCGTTTCCCGAGGTTGTACTCGCCGAACTTGACGCGCAGCCAAGCCGCGCCCGGCACGATGATATCCTTGGCAAACCCCGGCCCCCCCTCTTCCGCAGTGCGCGAGTCGACGGGGAACGGTTTCCACTGGAACCGCGGGGCGTCCTCCTGGGCGAGCGCCGCCGGCGTCAGGGCGCCCGCGAGAACGCCCATGGCGTTGAGAAGCGTGTAGTTGCATATTCGCATGGCTCTTGGTTCCTTTCTATGAGTTCGCAATGCCGTGGGGGCACTACTGCAACGTCACCAGAACCAGAACCAGCCCCTTGCCCTCCTTCAGCGAGGACATGGCCTTGCCCAGAATCGCGCCCTGGGCCCGCGTGTAGTCCGTGACCTTCATCGCGTGCCCCGGCACGTCGGACGTGGTGAGCAGGTCACCCGGCTCGATCGCGCCGTTGGAGGCGTCGACTTGGCAGTACACTCGGCCGGTCAGGGCCACGGGATGATCGCCCGCCTTCTCGTGAACGCCCTCGCCGAGCATCATGCCGACCTTGATGTCGCCGGCTCCGCTGACGATTCCGGCCACCGTTCGATCGTAGGCCTTGCCGCTGACCCGCAGGTTGCCCGGTTTGGTGGGGTCGATGCTGACGACCATGCCCGGCTTGACCTCGGCCTCGTCGGTGTTGACGTCGAATCGCTCCGCCAGATCGCAACCATTGACGGTCAGGATGTCGGTGGTGATCTTGCCGCAGCCACCGGAATCACCATCAAGTATGATCTGAGTAACGCCGCTCCCGTCCTTCACGGCGAGGAAACCCTCACCGGAACCGGCGAACTCACCTTCGAGCTCGATCGTGTTGTTGCCGGCGGCGTTGTACATGAACATCGAGGATCCGTCGGTGCCGAGCTCGGTTGCCTGGATGTCGACAGTGATGGTGCTCGACGCGTCGCGCAGTTGGATCTGACCGCCCTGATTGGCGTTGTCATCCTCGGCGTTCAGTTTGACGCGTGTGGCCCCGTCGCGTTCGTCGAGTTGCAGCGAGCCGCCGGTATTGTTGTTGGCGTGCAGGAACACCGTATGCGTGAAGTAGAGCTTGACGCGAAGGATAACCTGCCCCCAGGTGAAGCTGTACATCTTGGTGCGCTCGAGACCGTCGCTGCCGAAGGTGCGCACGGAATGCCCCGACCCGCTGAGCTGTACCGACTCGACGTCCCCGCTGTCGTAGAGGCCCAACGTGCCGGTCGTCGTGTCGGTGCTCAGGAGGGCCCGAAGCGAGCCGTCCGTATCGTCGAGCCGCAAGGACCCGCCGGTGTTGCTGTTGGCGTCGAGCGAAACCGTCTCGGTGCCGTCAGAGTCATACTGATTGAGCTCGCCCCAACTGGCGCCGTAGAGGTAGTTCTTCAGATCACCCGTAGAAGTACGTGTCTGCAGCGCGCCGAAGCCGTTGCCGACGCCCCCGAGGGTGATGAAGTCGTCCAGCTCCTCGCTCGTGACACGGTCGACGCGAATGGCGTAGGCCACGCTCGTTAGCGGAATCCGCGGCGCCAGCTCGGGGTCGGGGACCACGCGCACGCCAAGCCATCGGCCGCTGCCGTCGAAGCTCGACGGGGTCACGGGCACCTGCACGTCGGCCACGCCGTTGGTCAGCGGAACGCCGGGCATGAGGATCGGGCCCTCGACCACGGCGCCTGCCACGGAGGCATTCCAGATCCGGAATTCGAGGTCCACCGGCCCGACGAGCGGCACACCGCCGCCGTCCTTGAGCAGGATCTGTGCGCTCAGGCGTGAGCTGGCCGCATCGAGGATGGGCGCTTCGATGCCGCCCTCTTCCGGCTCACCCTGGTCTTCGGGGGGCGGCACGGCGATGGCGACGTCGGCCGGGCCGGCGTTGGCATCCTCCTCCTCGCCGCCACCCTGACCGACGGGAACAGATGCGACGGGCGCGTCGCCGGCCAGTTCGTCCCCACCGCCTTGCGGTGCGGACTCCTGGGCTACGGCCGGTTGGGCGGGTGCCAGGGTCAGCAGCGACAGGCCGCCGATTGCCAGCAGTGCGATGGTCAGAGTCAGTGTTCGTTTCATCTGTCCGATCTCCTTTCGTTGAGGGTGCTTTGGTTTCGAACCTTACTGTCCGAAGTTTGCTGAATTGATGACCGTGTCGACGGTCAGGAACTTGCTGCCGTTCAGATTGGCGCTCTCGGGGTAGTTCCCGGAGAAAGTCAGGATGCGCCCCGGTGAGACGAGCGCGTTGTACGCACCTTGCAGGGTGTAGTTCGGTCCGGTCGAGGACTCGGCGATGTTCCCGTAGCCCCGGGCGAGCCATTGCGTCCGCGCGGCGTAGTCGACCACGAACGTTCCGCCGTGGCCGTAGATGTTGTCATCCCCGTTGGCCCCCCAGTCCTTGAACAGGTCGGCCTGCTCGAACAGGAGCCAACGGATGGCCGTGTTGCTGTACCCGGTCTTCGACGACCAGAACGCACACGCGGCCCCGGCATTGTTGGGTGTTGCGCAGCTCGTGCCGCCGAATGTGCCGCCGTAGGCGGTGGTGTTCGTGTCGGTCGGCCCGGCCAGGTCCGGGAGCGTCATGCCCGAGTTGCTCGGGCCCCGGCTGCTGTACGAAGCATTGATCCCCGACGTGCCGCCGGGCGAGTCGTGTAGGCTCACCGTTACCGCCGCGTTCGAGATGACGCGTGTGTCGGTGGTGTTGCTCGGAGACGTGGTGGAACCGGCCGCTGTCTGGTACTGGAAGTTTCCCGAGCCCGAGCCTTCGTGGAAGAAGATCTCGAACTCGAGACCCGCGGTGCCACTCACGCCGAATACGGCGATGTCGGCGGTAATCGTGCCGCCCGTGCCGTTGGTGTAGCCGAAAGACTCGAAGTTCTCGCCGCCGTTCGTGCTGCTGGCGATGATGGCGGCGCCGTTGTAGAGGTAGAAGTCGAGGTTGTTGGTCCCGGCGGTGGCGGTGTTCCACGAGAGGTAGAAGCTACCCCCGCCGCCGTTGTTGATCGTCACGCCGTTTCGCTCGTCCAGGCCGGAGTACTGGTGCCAGTTGTCACCGTCGCCGTCGCTGAAGTTGCCCTGCCAGTGCTGCTGGGCCCGGTTTCCGGCGGAGGTGAAGAACAACATGCCGTTATCGGCGGCGTTGTTGGCGGCCGTACAAGCGGCCCCGCTGTTGTCGGCCCAGCCCAGGTTGTAGCGGCTGAGCGAATGGGTGATGACGTCCACATTGGCGGCGATGGCGTTGGTGACCGCCGTGCCGAGATCGGTGACGCTGTCGGTCTTGTACAACCGCCAGGTTGCGCCCGGGCAGTGATCGTAGGCGGCCTCCACGCACCCCGTTCCGTGCCGGGTCGTGGCCTCAAAGCCGCTGCCCGTGTAGTTGATCTTGGTCGTCACGCCGTTCGGGGGCGCGTCGCCCGCGCCCTGGGCCAGGGTGAGGTTCTGGAACCCACTGTCGATCACGGCGATGGTCAGCCCCGACCCGTCGGCACCGCCGTCGCGGTAGCTGTCCGAATTGATGGAGATCGCCCCCTCGCCGCCGACCGCGTCGAGGCCACCCGGGTCCGCCCGTTCCATGAAGTATCCCTTGGGCAGAGCCTGAGCGGTTGCGGTCAATTGCCCGATCGGGACCCACGCGTCGACGCGGTTTCGCCACGTGTTCGAGATCTCGCCTCCGAACGGAGCAATCGTGGCCACGCCGATCGCATTGCCGCCTTCCGGCCCGACGATCTCGACCTGGACCTTCCCGTCGCCTCGGACGTTGATGTAGCGATTCGCCATTTCCGCCTGGACGGCGGCCATCGCCGCCGGCCCCCGCAGCGCGCCGAACTGCTCGGCGTCGAACAGGACCGATTGCATCTTCAGTCCCGCGGGCATCTCGCTTTCCGGCGGGCCGGCTTCAATATCCTGTGCGACACCCGTCGCCGCCCGGTCGTCAGGCAGACCAGGCAAGACATGCACAGCCATCTTCGCAGCCGTGACACGTTTCCTCGCGGTGCCTTGGCCACCCACCGAGACACGGCACTCGTACATTGGTTCATGACTTGCCTCCTTCGACTTGTGTGTTCGCGGGCCCGAGATGGGTCCTCTTCGCGCTCCGTTGCGCTTTCGCGTGCCTCTATCCCCATGCTCCTGGACCACTGCGACCTTCAGTACTCAGCTTCCGATCGTGACCGTGCTGCCCGGAGCCGGCCGTGTATGTGTTATTCCTTCAGCACGTGAGATGAGCCTGCTGTCTGCTGCTGCGATGCGCTGCTCTTGTCCCCGGCCATGATCATGATCTCGATGCGGCTCCGACCGTCCGCCATAATCGCGAACGTGGGCTCGAAGCGAACGGTCTCGGCAATCGAAACGATTCTGCTCACCGATGACTCCCCGCCCGAACTCGAAACGGCGAGCGAACATTCGTCCTGCTCGACGATGGTTGACGCCAAGCAATCGCGCGGCGCACAAGCCGCGCGCACTGCTCATGCGCTGGGAATGCCGTCTCCGTGCGGGCGGACAGAATCGGCGCCCCCCGCAGCACGCTGCTTGAATGCGGAGGTTACGCCGCGCGAGGCTGCACAGTGAAGCAACTGCAAAGCCGACCGCGGTCCGGGCGGCGCAGAAACTTGCTCTGCATCGCTGTCCGCACGCCACTTGCCGTCACGATCGCAAGGACGGTGCGTTCTTCGGTTGTTCCCGGCCCTTCAGGTGCTTGGTCAGCACCCGAACAGTAACGTGACGTTACTTCGCGCCGGTGCGCGATGCAAGAACAAACAGGAAAAAAGTTGATCTTCGCAGAATCCCGTTGAGTGTTTCCGAATCAGAACAGACGTGCGATCGATGTTCATTTCGCGGTGTCGGAAACGATCGCCGCGGCGCCACAGGACGATGCGCTGGAGTGGAGTCGGGCGCCTCAGAGTCGTGCGCACATCGATTCTTTGCGACGGGTTCGTCCAAAGCGCGCCGCTTCGCCGTGCATTGACGTTCCTGTTTCCGTTGCGGCAAGACGCCGAGACTGACGAGGGCTCAGCACGGCGCGTGTTGGTCGGGTCTCGGGTTCGCGGCGGCGCGGTCGATCGTGTGCGGCGCCCAGAGGGGTACGGGGAGACACGCGAGGCGATTGATAGCGGTGGCCTGCGCGGTGACGTAGACCATGGCGGCGGCCATGAGGAGAACGTCGACCATGTTGGTGATTCCACCGAGTGCGATGACCATTGCCGACGCGCAGGCCGGCGGATGCGGGCAGGACAGCCGGACCAGCAACACCGAGGTCAGGGCCAGGGTGATCGAGGCCGTGCAGACCAGCCAGGGGCCGCTTTCAAGGACGGCCGCGCCGCCGGCGACGACACCCATGCTGCGCCACATTACGCAACCGGCAGCCATGGCGAGAATGTGGCCGCCGATCACGGAACGCGGCGCGGCCGCGGGCGAGAAGGGGGCGCTGGACAGGATGAACAACGAGGGGCCGAGCGCGGGAAACACCAGGGGGAGATCGGTGAGCCAGGCAAACAGGCTGATGGCCACGATCGCCAGCCCGGCGTTGATCGCCGCGACGATCGAGATCACCCTACGCTCGTCTGCTCGAGCGAGTAGGGAGGGAATGCTGAGCCGAGCCCGCCACTGGAGCCATCGGATCCGCAGGGGAAGGTGTTGGTATCTCTGTAGCACGTGAGCACTCGCGGGAAGAACCGGATCGCGTCAACAGGCCGTGCATCGATCGAGTTGCTTCGAGCTCTTTGTATCAGCCGGCGCCCGCTCGTCAGCAGCCAATCGGCCCGTAACGTGCGACAGGGCCCGGGCTGCCGCGCCGTCATCCGCAAACCGCTCACACCACGCTCTCAGGAGCGCCGCCGCCTCGTTCAGATCGGATTCGGGCGCCTGACTCGTCCACTCTGCGATACCCATCGACACCTCCATCCGGGCGCGGTCGAACGCATCGGATGTCACGCAGAGCGGTTGAATGGCGTGCGCGCCGAGGATCATGCGCATCGACGGCAGGGGCGCGACGCGACTCATGCGTCCGGCCACCAAGGGCACGAGGGCGGTGACGAATGGGGAAGCCTCCGGTAAGTGGGACATCAGGCCGAGCAGCTTCCGCCAGCACGGGTCCAGGGCGTCTTCCTGGGCGTCCGCAATGCTCGAAACGAGGCGGTCGCGGACCTCATCGACGAGTTGACACGCCAGATCGCGCTGCAGCGCGCACGGTGCGTCCTGGTGCAGATGCGGCGCAACGAGGTCGATTGCCGCGTCGATGCCGGCCGACGCGACTTCCAGGAGGTCCGTGCAGATGCGGGCGATGGGCTCGATTGCAGGCATGTCGGCTTCGTCGAGGCGGTTCGAGGCGATCTCGATCAGGGAGTCGATCCGACCGGCCTCGGCGAAGCGGTGCACCGTTCGCGCCCATGGGTGGTCGAGTTCCGGGAGCGCGTCGTCGTCGGTCGTCAGGTCCGCGAGTCGGTAGGGCGTCCCGCGCGTTAGCCGGCGCGCCGGTTCGGCGTCGCCGACGATCACGATGAGACGATGTGCTCGGCTGATCGAGAAGGGCACGCCCACCGAAAGGGAGAGCGATCGGCGCATCGACACCGGCAGGGCGCGGAGGACGGTCTCCGCCAGGGCCATCGGGTCGGCATCCGTCACGGCGACGGCCGAGCCGCCGGCCACAAGGTGATCCGTGAGAAGACCGAGATGTCCGGCCTGGTGTTCGGGGATTCGTGGCAGTGGGTCTTCTCCGGAGCCGGGCATGTCCCCCGCGAGCGTGATCCGGGGAAGGCTCGGGGGCAACTTGAGGTCGACGGACAAGCCCCCGACTCGTCCGACCGCGCCAAGCAGGGCGAACGGATTGTCGCCGAACTGCCGCAGTCCGGACAGGTCGGTCACAACGCCACGCGTGTAGGTGCGTCGATCGCCTCGCCCACTGGGTTCTTTGCCCGCGTAGCACGTGTGGAGGATGCAGTAGCGTTCGCGGCCCAGGGGGAAGAAGGAGACGCCGACGGCGTCCGGGGCGTCCATGCACAGGCCGTTGACCGCCGGTGCGTGCGTGGCAATCTTACCCCGCTCCTCCGCAGAAATGCCCGGGCTGGATGCAATGATGCGATAGCCCTGCCCGCACGAAGAGCGAACCGAGGTGTAAACAGCCTGCTCGCACGCGACCGGGTGCGGTGCGGGGGGCGCTTGGCTCAGTTCGCCACGTTGTGAATCCGATCTGCGATCCATGCGAACGGCTCCAACACGCCGCGTGGCGCCATGTGCAGCGGGAACTGGACGACGTTCTCGTCCTCATCGTGCGCGAAGCCCAGCGATCCCACCACACTGGCGGCGAAGAACTCCACGTTCTCGAACCGGCTTTCGCACAGATTCCACATTCGCACGAGGTTGGTTTCGGCAAAGGCCCGCGGGTTATCGAAACATTCGGGGCAGGTGTCCGCCTTGCAGAGGACGACGGCGATCGGGTTTCCCGCACGCCCGCTCCGACGCGTGGCGAATTTCTGGTCCACGTAGCTGACGAGCTTGTATGCGAAGTAGTCCGGATAGGGAGACCCCGAGGCCGCAACCGACGCATCGATGAGAATCATGGCGCCCGAACTCTTGGACAGCAGGCCCGTGATCGCCTTGAATGAGCGGGGCGTTTCGATCTCCTGGGCGAGCGCTTCGCCGGCCATGTCCGGGAGCAGCATGTCGAACCACTCCTCGTTGTCGGTCTCGCGGCGACGGACCTGGTAGTAGGCCCACTTCCAGTTCTCCACCTCGAGCGGCGTCTTGGGTGGGAATCGACGGGCGTTCGTGGAGCCGATGACCGATTGCTGCAGGTTTACGGAGTAGGCGCCCTTGGGGATTGCCTCGAAGCCTCCCGCTCGCTTCGACAGAAGGTCGAGAAGGAAGCCGAGGTAGACGGTCTTGCCCACGTTGGCCTCGCCGAGCAGGGTGACGATGCGCGGGTCGCGCTTCTGGTCGTGGGCATCCGCGATTAGGGACATCGGAGCGCCGCACCGGTTGCACAGCATCGCGTCCGCCCCGTTCTGGTGGTCGCAGATCAGGCACTTCGTGCAGCGATAGCCGTCTTGGTCATACATGGGCGACCCTCCCTACGCCTCGTCCCCCAGCCACGGTGCGTCCTCGATACTCAGGGCGCAGCGGAAACCGACGTTGTGGGTCCGGGTCAAGGCGGTGTGTCCGGTGCGGAAGAGCGTGGTCGCCTGCGACTCGAAGTAGGTGTCGAAGGCGCCGCCGCGCGTGACCTTCATCGTCATGTCCCCAATCACCTTCACGTCGTCTTCGGTGACGAGATCGAGATCGCACGCGAGCCATTCCCAGACGTTGCCGATCAGTTGCAGGACGCCGTTCGGCGCCGCCCCCTTGTCGTAGGCATCAACGGGTACGGTCTGACCGTGACCGGCGGCCCAGATGTTGCACCGCCTGCGGTCCATCGCATCTCCCCACGGGAACCGATAGAGCACGTCGGTCTCGCTCTTGATCCGCCAGCTCGCGGCCATTTGCCATTCGGCCTCCGTGGGCAGTCGCTGCCCGATCCAACCGGCATAGGCGGCCGCTTCGTACCAACTGATCCCCACCACAGGATGGTTGCTCAGCCGCTGGTCGTGCCGACCATCGCGCCAGAAGCGCGGACCGGGTTTGTCGGTCTGGTCCCGCATCTGGACCAACTGCGGCCAAACCGACTCTGCCCAGAGGCTGAGGTCTTCGTAGCCTCCGGCATCCACGAACTTCTGGTAGCGGTCGTTGGTGACGCAATGCACGTCGAGAAGGAACGGCTCGACCTCGGTCTCCGTCACCTCGCCTCCGGCTTCTTCCGTGAGGGTTCTCAGTAGTGTCGCGCGGCCAAGCGGTACGAAGGCCATTCGGCGGTCGAGGCGCTCGATTGCCCGGCCGCAGATCGCTTCGCCTTCCGGGTGTTCGCTCCATCGTTCCCGTTGGGCAAGGATCTCACTGTCCCGCTCCTGCTGCCAACGCGACTTGAGCGGATCCGAATCGAATTCCTCGACGGGCGCGGGCACGAACGGGTCGGACTCGCGGCCGGTGGGTTTGCGCGCAGGGCCCCGGAGCCTCGGCGGTCGCCGGATCTCGTTCTTCGGTGCCTTCGTCCCGAACAGGTTTCGAATCATGCCGCCGCCTTCTCCTGCCGCCGCGCGCTCTGCGTCCGGCGCGATCATATCGGAGGTTCGCCCCCCGCGGTTTGGCGCACGCTCCTGCCCGTGATCTTTTCGGTGTCCGGCGTGCTGGACTTTCGTGTTAGCCGCGGGCAGATCCGGAAAAGCCGATCGCATACCGCACACGCCTCGACACCTCCGACGCACGCCCTGGCAGTACGATGCTTATCGGAACGTGCGGGCCTTGAATCGACACGCAAGTCGACCGCTCGTCGTGCCGATGCGACTGCGCGGATCCAATCGCCCGATTTCGGGAGAGGTACTCATGCCCGCACCCACAAGCGAATCGTCGCCCTGCGGTCCTCCGCAGATCACGTCCGAACTGCGGGAGCTATTCCTGAGTCAGTTGGACCGACGCTCAGAGAACTGGGGCGGATCGGAGAGACGCGAGCACGTGCGTCATCCGTATCGCGTTCCCGCCGGCGTGATGGTCGCGTTCACTGGCGAAGACGGCTCCTGTCGCTGTTGCTTCGTCAATCCACGCAACATCAGCGCGGGGGGCATTGCGTTCCTGGACGAGCACTTCGTTGCTCCAGGCGCCGGCTGTGCCGTCATGCTGGAAACCACGGACGGCGGCATCATCGAAGCATGCGGGCGTGTCGTGGCTTGCCGGCACGTCCACGAGCGGCTACACGAGGTCGCGGTTTGCTTCGACGAAACGCTCGCGGTGGGCGACGTGGTCACCGATGAGGGGGGCGGCGGCGAGGCGACCTAACAGCCTGGGAGAAACTCAGGGCACGGGCATCCTGCCCGTGATTTCACGGGCTGAAAGCCCCGGCCATATTGACGAGTCGCGCGCTTCAACGGGCCGCAGATGCTGTCCACCGCCGCGGCGTTGCATTGCGCGCGTGCGTCGTTACTTGCGGGTGGAGTCCGTTCCGTCTTCCCGTGCCGCACGAACCATGGCCACGATTCCGGTCTTGACGGCCTCCGGCAGCGTCGGCCAAGCATCCTGGATCAGCCTCAGAACCGGGTCGGCCGGTCCGCTCGCAGCGCCCATTGCCGACGGCGTGGGAGTGCTGCGCTCATCCGGTGCGGGCCGGAGCGTCAGGCCGCGAGCCGTCTCTTCGTGTGCGTCCTCTCTTGCCCACGTAACGAGCGTACTGAGGGTGCGTGGCTTCGAGTGGTCCTTGGCGAAGGATCGCCACTTCTCGACACACACGTCGAAGTCATGGTGCTCGCGGTTTCGGCTCCAGCGTTCCCATGCGTCGAACATCGCCCGGGAATGATCCATGCCGTGGAGAATCATTCCCACGTGAAGCCACGTGTTGTCGTTGTCGGCCCGCGTTGGGTTGAGTTGTTGGAGATAGCCGAGGACCTTCGCGCATTCGGGATCGAGCACGGGGCCCGGCATCTCTGCCCCGGCGCCGTCGGAATGGGCGGCGGCGCCGAGTTCAACTCGCGCGTGCAAGATCGCGTCGATGGCGTCGTCGCCTTCGAGCCACCGGGCGCCGTCCCACACCTTGCTCCAATGCGTGTGGCTGTGGTGTCGGCCGGGCAGCCGGATCCAGTCCCGGAACTCCCGCGTATCGCCCCCCCCCCGTTGGGGGAAGATCCGTGGCGCCGCGGGAAGCCCGAGGATTGCGTAGTCGCTCACCAGGCGGCGGGCGAATGTCTGCGCCTGCTCTGCTCCCACGGCCACTTCCAGGAGCACGATGAGGTGGTAGTCATCCCGCCCGTTGGAGTCTTCCAGAATCGGGTGGAAGCCTTGCTCGCACGCGGCCTCATACCAGGCCAGCGCGGCCTTGAGGTTTCCGGCCGCGGTCGCGGGCGACTTGCAGTCCCGGCTGCAGAGATCGACGGCAAGCCACTTCGATGTGTTGGTGGGCCCGGTGCTGTGCACGCCGATCAGGTGCTCAACCGCCGCGCCGGCGTAGTGGCGGGCGACGTGGTCGAGGGTCAACTGGATCACGCCGCGTTTTGCCTTCGGCGGGGCGGACCGAGTGGTCCGGTGGTAGCTTCGCTCCACCACCGGCAGGTACTCGACCCACACGTCAGTACGGTTCACCAGATGGCCCATGGTCCAGCGTGCGAGTTCGTCCGCCCGGGCAACCCAGGCGGACATGGCTTTCTCGGACGGTGAGGTCCTACGTTGGGATGATACTGCGCTGCGCATATCAGAGCTCGTGCACTGGTTCCTTGGGATCGCGTTCCCTGTGTATGTATCGGGCCGGGAACGCGGCGGCTTGGGCTAACACGCGAACGAGTCGAAACCGGCGCGCGCCGCCGTTACGGGACGTGTTTTTGACGGGGCGGAACGATTCTTCTATACCATGGGCGCGGAGTCGATCCGACATCGGTCGGGCGACGTAGAAACGGCACGGAATGCGCCGGGCGATGGTGTCGGCTTCCGTGGAGCGTGGTGGTATGCATGGCTTGTGTGTGTGCTGGATGGTTCTGGTGGCGGTCGGGCCGGCTGCCAATGCGGCTTGCTCAGGACCGGCGGCGTCCCGGCCGGCGGCGGAGGATGGGGTCGACCGCATCCTCGAAACGCTCGAGCGGCGAGGCGACACGGTCGAGGATCTGAGCTGCAATCTGACTCTGGAGATCGACGACAAGGTCGTGTTTGAAAAGCAGACCAAGCACGGGAAGCTGCTGTTCCGGCGGGAACGGCCCAGTGCCCTGTTCCGCGTCGACTTCCACAAGCTGATCGAGGGCGACGGCGTGGTCAAGCACAGGGGCCACGCGGAGTGGCACATCTTCGATGGGCACTGGTACACGGAAGCCCGTGAGTCCACGAGGACGGTCATCAAGCGGCGGATTGTGCGCGAGGGCGAGACGTTCGATCCGTTCGAGGTGGGTTCGAGTCCCTTCCCGCTGCCGTTCGGCCAGAAGAAAGCGGACATCCTGAAGAACTTCGCGGTTGAGCTGGTGCCGCCGGCGAAGGGGGACCCGCCGGAGAGTGATCACCTCAAGTGCGTCCCGCGAGCGGGCAGCCGGTACGCCGACGACTATAGTGAGCTGCACTTCCATATCAGTCGCGAGAAGGAGCTTCCGGTTCGGGTGGTCACCCACCAGAAGAAGGAGCGCAAGACGTTGACCGCGACCTTCAAGCGGATCGAGACGAACAAGGCGCCGGCGCGAAGCCGGATGCTCAGGGAGTTCCCGAAGGATTGGACGCATACGATTGAGGAGTGAGCGGCCGGCCGCGCCGCCGCAGAACGTGTGGAGCCGGCGGCTCAGGCGTGTGTCTCCTCCGTCGCGGCGGTTTGCGAAGGGTGAGGGGCGGACACGGAGTTCAGGGCATGGCAGCAGACAATGGGCGAACGAGGCGACGTTTTCTGGGTCAGGCGACGGGAGCGGCGGCGGCGGCCGTGGGGTTGAGTTCGGTGGGCCGCGCCGCGCCGGCGGCGGATCGCAAAGCCGGCTGGCGATGCGGCGTGGGACTGAACGGGTTCATGTCGTCGTCCCACCAGTACAAGAAGAACTACCCGTTGTGGGAGATACTTGATTTCTGCGCGAAGCAGGGGTTCGACGGCATCGAACTCGTGGACGGTTGGCCGATGGGCGGCTATCCCCAGCCCGACGACAAGCCGCGGGTCGAGGCTCTCAAGGGCTTGTACCGGCGCTACAACCTGAAGATCTACACGATCCAGCCGCACGCGCCGGGTCGGCCGTTTGCCGAGAGTCAGGCCGAACGCCGGGACTGGGTGAGCGGATTTCGCAAGCAGGGCGAGTTGTGCAAGCAGTTGGGCTGCGATTTCATCGGCCACTGGCCGGGCGGCGGCCTGGGCAACCAGACTATCGACCAGGCCATCGACCGCTGTATCGAAAGCTATCGCGAGGCCGCGAAGATCTGCGCCGACGCGGGGATGTGGCTGTCGTTCGAGGTCGAGCCTCCGTTCATCTTCAATACCCTGGACCATCTGAAGCGGATTCTCGAGGGCGTCGACCACCGGGGCTGCAAGACCAACTACGACCCGAGCCATTTCGACGTCATGTCGGGCAGCACGGGCAAACCCGAGACTATGCTCGAAGCCCTCGGCGTCAAACACATCGGGCACGTCCACCTGACCGACACCGACGGTACCCAGTTCGGCGGCACGTCCAAGCACCTGCCGTGCGGCGACGGACACTGTGACATCCACGCGTCGCTGCTGACGCTGTGGAAGGGCGGGTACCGCGGGTGGATCATGATCGACGGATGGTTGATCCGCGACGTGTACGACGCTTGCGTCAAGGGCAAGCGGGCCATCGACGCGGCCCGTCGTGCGGCGGGGGCCGCCGGGTAGGATGGATGCTTCCGCCCGGGCGGTGGCGAAGGAACAGACCCCATGGCGTTCGAGTACGACCCGACCGACGATCCGTTCGATCTGCTGACCAACCAGATGGATCAGGTGGTCGAGGAGATTCGGCAACGGCACTTCTATCACTTCTCGGTGCGTGACACCTGGTCGCCATCGATCAACATGTACGAAACCGGCCCGGCCTATCTGATCTGCGTGGATCTTGCGGGAGTGGATCGCGACCGGATCGACGTCCGCGAGGTCGACGGCAAGTTGGTGATTCGCGGTGATCGTCCGACGCCGAAACCGCCCGATGCCGAAGCGCCGCTGAGCGTGCATCTGATGGAGATCGATTCCGGTCCATTCCGCAGACGGATCGAGATTCCCCACGACGCGGATCGCGCGGGGATTCGGGCCCGGTACCGAGACGGATTCCTGTGGCTGATACTGCCACGCATCGCGGAGCCGCCGTCGGGCGAGACGGAGTAGCCATGAGCGACGATTCGATTGAAGTGGATGCGGTCGTCACGGACGAGGAGATGCCGCTCGAGGCATTGATCACCGCCGATGGCACGGCGGTGGCGGGTGATGCGGCGGATGTCACTCGGATCCAGGTTCCGTCCGAACTGGCCGTGCTTCCCGTTCGCGGGACCGCCGCGTTTCCCGGCACGATCATGCCGCTCAGTATCGGTCGCGAGAAGTCGAAGCGATTGCTGAGCAACGTTCTCACCGGCGACAAGGTGATCGGCCTGGTCGCCCAGCGGCGCGAGGAGGAGGAGGACCCCGGACTGGACGATTTGTACCGGGTAGGTACGGCCTGCTTCGTGCTGAAGCTGCTCAAGCTCCCGAACGACAACCAAAGCCTCATTGTGCACGGTTTGGTCCGTTTCGGCATCGAGGAGATCATACAGACCGATCCCTACATCGTGGCCAGAACGAACGTTCACTATGACAATGTGGAGCCGTCGAAGGATCTGGAGGTCCTGGTTCATACGGTGCGCACGACGGCCGAACGCGTGATCGAGCTCAGCCCCAACGTTCCCGAGGTGGCCACGGCCCTGCTCGAGAACATCAGCGAGCCGGGCACGCTCGCCGACTTCCTCGCTTCAAACCTGTCGATGGGGCTGGTGCACAAGCAGGAGCTGCTCGAGACGTTCAACGTGACCGAGCGGCTGCGGAAGATCCTCCTGGCCCTCAACAGTCAACTCGAGCTGCTCCAGCTCAGCCACAAGCTTCAGACGGAAGTCAAGCAGCAGATGGACCAGTCGCAGCGCGAGTACTTCCTGCACGAGCAGCTCAAGGCGATTCAGAAGGAACTCGGACAGACGGACGCGCGGACGGCCGAGATCGAGGCGTTGCGCGAGAAGGTCAAAGAGGCCAAGATGTCCGAGCCCGCGGCGGCCGAGGCCGAACGCGAGATCGACCGCATGAGCAAGATCCCGCAGGTCTCGCCGGAGTACTCGGTGGCTCACGACTACGTCGAGTGGCTGTGCGCACTGCCGTGGGCCGTGTCCACGCAGGACGCGCTGGATATCAAGGCGGCGGGCAAGGTGCTCGACGAAGACCACTACGGGCTGGAGAAGGTCAAGAAGCGCATCCTGGAGTTTCTCGCGGTGCGCAAGCTGAACCCCGACGGGCGTGGGGCAATCCTCTGCTTCGCCGGACCGCCGGGTGTCGGGAAGACATCGCTGGGCCAATCCATCGCACGAACGCTGGGGCGCAAGTTCGTGCGCATTTCGTTGGGTGGTGTGCGCGACGAAGCGGACATTCGCGGCCACCGCCGGACGTACATCGGCGCGTTGCCGGGGCGCATCGTGCAGGAGATGCGCAAGTGCGGCTCGAACAACCCGGTCTTCATGCTCGACGAGGTGGACAAGATCGGGCAGGACTTCCGGGGCGATCCGGCCGCGGCCCTGCTCGAGGTCCTGGACCCGCAGCAGAACCACACCTTCAGCGACCATTATCTCGACGTGCCGTTCGACCTGTCGCGCGTGATGTTCATTGCCACCGCCAATTACATGGACCCGATCCCGCATGGAGGTCATCGAACTGAGTGGGTACACCCAACGAGAGAAGCTGCACATCGCCCGGAAGTACCTTGTGCCGCGGCAGCTCGACGAAAACGGCCTCACCGACAAGCTCTTGCGGATCGACGACGATGCCCTCGCGGTTCTCATCGAGAGCTACACACGGGAGGCGGGCGTGCGCAACCTCGAGCGCGAGATCGGATCGGTATGCAGGGGGGTTGCGGCCAAGGTCGCCGGGGGCAAGAAGGGTCGCACGACGATCAAGTCCGACACCCTCGACGACCTGCTCGGCCCGCACAAGTTCGAGCCTGAGATGGCCCAGCGGACGAGCGTGGCGGGGGTGGTGACCGGGTTGGCGTTCACTCCCACCGGGGGCGAGATCATGTTCGTCGAAGCGACGGCCATGCCGGGTCAGGGTCGGCTTCGGTTGACCGGTCAGCTCGGCGACGTGATGCGGGAGTCGGCGGAGGCGGCCCACTCGCTGCTTCGGAGCCGGGCCAGGAGCTTCGGCGTGAGCGCCACGGTGCTGCGGCGATCGGATCTTCACATCCACGTGCCGGCGGGGGCGATCCCCAAGGACGGCCCCTCCGCCGGGGTGGCCATGTTTGCCGCAATGACGTCGCTGTTGACCGACCGACCCGCGCGGGCCGACGTGGCCATGACCGGCGAGATCACGCTCCGCGGGCTCGTGCTGCCCATCGGCGGCGTCAAGGAGAAGGTCCTGGCCGCACATCGCGCCGGCATCCACACCATCCTCCTGCCCGACCGGAATCGCAAGGACATCCTGGACATCCCCGAGCACGCCCGCGAGAGCTTGCGCCTTCGGTTCGTGAGCACGGTCGATAACATCCTTGAACAGGCCCTCGAGAAGCCGAAGAGTCGCACCGCCCGCAGCGTGGTTCGGCGATCGAAACGCCCCGCTGCCCGCCGCACATCCAAGCCCGCACCGGCAACCGGACGCGGGCGGGGGGCGACGACCAAGCGCAGCCGGAACCGTCGCTGACCGTGTCGAGGAAGCGGCCTGGCGGTCGTTGGGCAGAGCCACATCGGTGCGTGTGACCGCGGTCCCGGCAGCAGGGGGGGGCTGTGCGGTCTGTACCGATGGGGTAAAGCTGGGTCGCGCTGCGCCTCATTATCGACCGCGCCTTGGATTCCGTTCTCGTTGAGCCTATGATAGAATGCGAACTTGGGGTGCGGGGGGTACGCACTGCCAGAGTCACCGTTACTGCGGAAGAGAGAGATCACCAGATGATGGACAGGGCAGGTGGGGCTTATCCGCGTCTTGCGCGGCCGGTCGGAGTCTTGGCAGGCGTGCTTTGCTTCTGGGGCGCATCGTTCGCGGAGGTTTGCGCTGCGCCGATCGAGATATCCACGAATGTCGTCGGGTTGCGCGGGTCCGTCGCCACCCTCGAGTTCTCGATGCTCAACCTTGACGACACGGTCATTTCCGGTGCCATAATCGACAATATACGATTTATGAACGATAGTGACGCTGTATTGGCCGCGTACGACATCGACTTCGAGGGGATCACCTCGCTCAGCGAGGTGCCTGCCGTCGACACATCGCTGACGCCGGCGCTCGTCTCGCTGGTGCCGGGGGGGTTTCAGGGCGTCGGCACGCAGCAGGTCGAGTTGTCGGAGGACCCGAGTCTCCTCATCGGAGCAACCGTGCTTCAGGTGATCTTCGACACGGTGCCTGTCGACGCGACGTGGCTGTGCTTCGAGATCGACTTCGAACCGGGTCTTGCGTTCAGCGGGAACGGACTCGGTGCAGACACGCTGACCGCGTCACTGTTCGACGCCGGCGGAACCGCGGTCAACACGATTGATCCGAACGACGACCTCAGCCTGGCCCTGCTGTCGGTCGAGGGCGACCTGCCGCCTCTGGTAAGCGCAGATCCCGCAGAGACACAAACGGTTCTGATCCCTGAACCGGCGACGGCGGCGGGGTTGCACTGGCTTCTGGGAGTATCAGTTGTCAATCGCCGTGTGAGGCGCGGAGCGTGCTTATCGCGATAAGGACGACGATTGCCGGCATCCGCACCGATCCACAGGGGGGGAATCTGAAGTGATCGCATCCACCCAGTCTTTGGGAAGGGACACTGTTCCTACACATGGCGGCGCAGCGCGGCCCGGCTTGCGCGCCGTCCTCCTCGCACTGCTACTCTCGGTGTTTCTGGGTGCGGGAAGGGTACAGGCCCAGCAGGTACTCAACGATGTGACGGTGCTGTTCCAGCGCGCGGAGTTCGATGCGACGACGCGCGTCTTCTCGGTTGAGGTTGTGCTCCGGAACGACTCGCCGACCGACACCGTGCCGCAGAACGTCCGACTCGTGATTCTCTCGACAGGGCACGCGTCGATCATTCCGTTGGACGCGGAGGGGCAGCACCCGGCCCTGGATGTTCCCTTCTACGTGTTTTCGGCGCAGATTCCCGTGGCGGGGCTTCTACCCGGCGAGGAGTCCGACCCGCGCCGCATTCGCTTCCAGAACGACAACAACTACCGGGTTCGGCTCACAACCCAGGTGGAGAGCGTTGCGGACGTCGTCCCTCCGGACATCGTGTGTCCTGCCGCGTACGAGGAGCCGACCGCGAGCGTCAATGGTGTGACGGTCGCGTACCAGGGAATCGTCGTGACCGATCTGGTCGATCCCGATCCGGACGTTGTCTGCGTGCCCGCCGACGGGAGCATGTTGGACCTCGGCCCCACGACCGTCGAGTGCACAGCCATCGATGACGCGGGGAACATGGCCTCGTGTTCGTTCGACGTGACGGTGGTGTTGGACACCGGCGCCGACGGCGGACCGCCCAAACTTCCGCCCGATACCGGTCCGGAGCCGATCGCGACCGTCACCGTGATCGTCGATGCGAACGGTGAAGCCACCGCGACCCTCGGGAATCCGCCCACGCCGCTCAGTGCGGAGGTGCGCATCATCGGCGGCGTGCCGGGTGCGATGGTCGAAGCGTCGCTGTTCGACGAACCGACAACGGACACAACTGCCGGTTTCTCCGGGGGCACGCGTCTGCCGGGCACCGTACAGGTCACTACCGACATGGCCCCGGGTACGTTCGTGGCGGAGGTCCGGTTGTGGCAGAACGTGTCCACGCCGGACCCGGCCCGCGCCGAGTTGCTGTGCCTCCACCACTTCGATGTCGGGGCCGGACGGTGGGTGCCGGCCGGCGTCTACGATCGTGGCCTCGCGGATTCGACGGGTGTCGTGGGCGACTTCGGCATGGACCCGCTGACCGGGGGTGCCTGGGCGGTGGTGGACCACTTCAGCGACTTCGCTGCCGGACGGGCGGTGATGGTGGCGCTGACTACCGAGGTGATTCCGACCGATGCCGGCTCGATCCAGCGCGAACCGGACTCCGCAACGCATGTGGCCGGGACGATCGTGGCTCTCAACGCTGACCCTGCCGACGCGGGCTTCGCATTCGTCGGCTGGTCGGGTGATGCGACCGGCACGTCAAGCACCGTCGAAGTGGTCATGGATGGCGCCAGGACGGTCAGGGCGGAGTTCGTCTCTACGGAGCCCTCGCCGGAACCGGCGCCGGAGCCGGCGCCCGAACCGGCGGACGGCGAGGAGTCGCCGATCGTGTGCCTCGTCGGATGCGGAACGCTGTTCGGTCCGCTCGGTCTCGGCCAGTTGCTCTGCATGCTGGTCGGTGTCGGTGCCCTCCGAGGCCGCGTGCGACCGTAGGGCACGTTCGGGCACATCGGGTTGAGAGTTCCGTCTGAGAGAAGGCGCGGGCCGAGCGTGCCTTCAGTTTCGGCTGCATCCCCTGTTCTTCGCTCTGCACTTCCACTGCCTCGCCGTTGACACGTCGTAGTATGAGTCCGTAATATTGGGGATCAAGGAGTTGTGGGAAACGGACAACGACTTGTCGCACGGCAATGCGGGTTCCGTTCTCCGAGCATCCGGTGCAAGTGCCGTTCTTCGCGCGAGGCGTTCGCACACGGCGTCGCGGTCGATGCCGTGCCGACGGCAACCGCGCGATCTCGAGGGAGGCGGGGCCACCATGAACACGCTGCAATGCATGATCCACCGGCGGAGTCGGGCCCGCGGGCTTCCGGTCGCCGCCGGCATGATCCTTCTTGTCGCCGCATCGATTACTCGCGGCGGAGACTTCTCGTGGACCGACGCTGCCGGTGTGGCCACCGGCGACTTCAGCGACGACACCCACTGGGACCCGACCGGCGGTCCGCCGGGTGTCGGCGACACGGCCGGCATCGCATTGGGGGCCGTCGACCCGTACACCGTCACGCTGGATGTCGATGCGACCGTCGACGCATTCACACTCGACGACGCGAACGCCACGTTCGCCGCCGCGGGCCGAACGTTCACCGTCAACGGGCCGTCGGTGCTGTACGCCGGCGACGTGCTGTGGCAGTCGTCGACCTGGACGGGTACCGGAACGCTGACCAACCACGGCAGCATGCTGCTCGAAGGCGACGGAAGCACGATCGGCGCCCCGATCGACCAGTACGGAACGCTCCTGCTGCGGAACAACGCGTCCTCGGTGGATTTCACGCTCACCGACGGATCGACCAACTACGGTCAGATGACAATCGACGCGACCGGCTTGTCTTCGCTGAGGATCAACGTGTCGGGAGGAACCGGCGCGCGCACACTCGTGAACGCCGCGTCGGGTGTGATCGAACTCAGCACCGAGCCCGGACCTACGATCGGGTCTGGAAGAACCATTGTTCTCTCCGGGAATCTGACCAACGAAGGCACGTTGAACGTCAATGGGTGGGCCAACCTCGGCGGCCTGCATCATCGCAATACCGGGGTCATCAACATCGCCGCCGACATCGGCGACTCGTACACAGGTGCCTTGCGTCTCGATTCGACCACGTTCGACCATGATGCAGGAACACTGAACGTGGGCGGTGCGGTTGACGGCTGGTACAGCGTCTTCAACCTGAACGGCGGAGCGGTAGACGTTAACGGAGCCTTCCGTCTCTCGGACAGCACCTTCAACCTCACCGGCGGCGTCGTCACGGGGAACTCCGTCGATCTCGAGGATTGCGCACTTGCCATCGGGCCGGCGGCGACGGGGGCGGCGAGTTTCACGTTGACCGGCGAGAGCACGCTCAGCGGCTCCATCGCCGACGGGCAGACCATCCGCATCGGAGCGCCCGGGGAAACGGCCAACGTCACAACGGACGCGACCGGTCTCACGAACAGCGGCCGTCTGGCCTTCGTCGGCGATGCGGTGCAGGAGCTCGAGGTGCCCGGCGGCACCTTGACCAACACCGCCACCGGTGTGATCGAATTCAAGGCGGACTCCGTCGCGCCCTCGCTGCAGTCGGGCGGGGTCGGCAACCTCGTCAACGATGGTCTTGTCGACGTGCAGACCGGGGGTGGTTGGGGCGGCGAGATCACCAACAACAACACGTTTCGCATCGGTCCCGACGCCGAGTTCCTGGTGGGCACAGAATTCAGCCAGGAGAGTGGGCAGTTGGACAACCAGGGCACGTTCCACTTCTACGGTGGAACGTTCCGCTTCAGCGGCGGACGCATCCTGGGCAATGCGCCGATTCTCCAAGACGCAATGCTCGAGATCGGCCCGGGAGCCGTCGAACCAGCCCGTTTCGTTCTGGCGAGCACAGGCACGATTCTCGGCGGCGCCCTGCCGGCTGGCCACACCGTGTACGTCCGAAGCCTCGGGTCATGGGCCAGCAAACTGGAAATGACCGATGACTTCACGAACGCCGGGACGATCACGCTTGACGCGATAGACGTGCCCGGAGCGGCGCACGTCAAGATCGCTGAGGGAAAGACGCTGACCAACATCGGCACTATCAACGTCGATCCGGGGAGTGGCGGCGAGAGGTATATCCAGGGCAATCTCACGAACGACGGCATCGTCAATCTGAACACGCGTACGACTCCCTGGTCCACCGTTTCCACGGTGTTCACAAACAACGGACAGTTCAACATCACATCGGACGGCACGCTCGATTTGGAGGGAGGTAACCGGGCGTTCAACCAGAGCAACGGCACGCTGAACGTCGAAGGTGAGCTCCTGGTTGCGGAATCCGTGTTCAACTTCAACGGCGGAACGATCACCGGTGTGGGGCCGACGTTGGTGGACTCGACATTGAACATCGCGCCGACCGCAACCGGAGCGGGCCGCCTCACTTTGCGGGGTCAGAGCACATTGAGCGGATCCATCCAGGCCGGCCAGGAGGTGATCCTCCAGGAACACGCCAGCCTATGGACCCGCTTCACGAGCCCCAGCGGTCTGGCCAATGCCGGGACGATTGTGATGGAGTCCACAACCGACAATGGCACGGTCAGGTTCGTCGTCAGCGGTGGCGCGCTCGAGAACGCGGCGTCCGGCGTGTTCTCCATCAAGCCGGGTCCTGCGGGCGCGCAGTTCATGGGTCGCGAGATCACGGCCGACATCACCAACGACGGGACCATCAACGTCGACACCGATGCTTACATCTCGGGGAGCGCGCACACGAATCGCGGAAGCCTCAACGTTGCCGACGGAGCGGAACTCGAGATCCGTGGCGTGGGCACCGTCTTCAACCAGGACGATGGCACGATCCACGTGGCCGAGGGTGGAGTCGTGGAAACCAGGGCCGAGGGCTTCGTATTCAACCAGAGCGGCGGAACACTGCAGATCGACGGTGAGTTCCTGGTGCGACGGTGGAGCGAGAGCGCCACGTTCAACTTCGACGGGGGCACGATCAGCGGAAACGGTGTCACGCTCTCCCTCGCGGACCTGAACATCGCCCCGACCGCGACCGGATCGGCAGTGTTCACCGTGGTCGGCAACACCACGATCCATGGCAACATCGGTCAGACACATACGATCATCCTTGAGGACCTGGCGTCCCTGGACGATGGAGCAACGAATTCGGGGACGATTCGCTTCCGATCTATCTCGAGTGCGATCGCCGTGCCCGGAGACCCGGGAACGTTCACGAACGCGGAGACCGGTTACCTCGACCTCACCGGTAACCTCGGCGAAGGCCGACGGCTGTTCTTGGAGTTCAATAACCAGGGCACAATGGACGTCGGTGCGGCGAATCTCCTGGTGTTGGAGCCGGACGCCAACCACGTGAATTCGGGCGCGTTCGACCTGCTGGAGGCGGGCGGGTATCGTAGAATTCGAGGCTCCACGTTCACGAATGACGTCGGCGGGCTGATCCGTGGCGTGGGCGAGTTGGACGTCTCGGAGATCCAGTTCACCAACCACGGTGAAGTGAGCCCCGGTTTGGGGCTTGGCGTGCTGGACATCCTGGGCGACTACACGCAGTCGGACACGGGCTTGCTGAGCATCGAGATCGGCGGGTTGCTGGCGGGCGAGACGTTCGACGTGCTGGACGTTTCTGGCACCGCCACCCTCGCGGGGACGCTCGATCTGGCTCTCGTCGACAGCTTCGAGCCGCAGCTCGGAGACATGTTCGAAATCTTGACGTTCGATTCGAGGGTCGGCGTGTTCGACACGATGCTCGGCGACATGATCGCGCCGGATCTGTACTTCCATCCGATCTATGGCTCCGATCGGCTGACGCTCCGCGTGGTTCCCGAGCCGACGGCTCTGGCCCTGATCGGCGTCGGCGTCGCTGGCCTCCTGCGTCGTCGTAGGTAGGCCCGTGCGGGCAGTGAGCCGGCTGAGGTGTCCGTACACGGTGCACTGACGATCCAATCCGAAATCCGCATTCGGCAATCACATGGACCCACTCGCTTGCGATCGGGGCTCGGATGGCGCTTGCGGGCGATCGCGCGGCTATCCTTCGAGTTGGTCGTCGGCCAGCGGTGGGACGGGGGCGAGGGAGAGGACGGCGCGCAGGCAGTGCGTGGCGACTTCGGCGTTGCCGGGCAGATAGAATCGGCGAGCCGGCTTGCCGTCGGTGCGGTTCACGAGACAGAAAGTGTATCGCCCGGCGGTGGCGTCAAGGCCGCGTCGTAGGTCCGCAGGTCGAGCGTCTCGATGCGGGGTCGGCGCCGGAAGGCCGAGAACCGAATCGACTGGGCCACACCGGGGGCCAGCCGCACGTAGCTGACTCGTCCCATCAGCAGCAACGCGTAGAACGTACCGTATCCTACGACCAGGCCGATCATGAGAATCGCGTTGAACGAAAGCAGGCGGTGCCAGTCCCGCTCCTCCAGCACGTGGTTCACGAGGTAGTACAACGTGACGATCAACGGCATGAGGGCGACGATGGTCCAGACGCTGGCGGTTCCGACCGGGATCACCTCGGGGGTGAATGAACTCGTCGGGTCGTCGGGCTGCGCCGGGGGGTTGGCCCGGAAGTAGACGTACAGCCGGCGCGACGCGGGGAGATGCGGCCGGATCTCGGCGTCCCACTGCGCTGCGCGACGGGGCGGGCGGCGCCATACTGCACCATGCACGAGGCACAACCGATGCAACAACCGCCCCGCGGCCTGCCAGCGCCCGGCCTCGATCAATCGCGGCACCACCTGTTCGTCCGCCCGAGCCACGCGCATGCTGCGCATCCACACGGGGATCGACCGCGCCGTTGCATAGAACAGGAACACCGCCAGCACGAACTCGTACTTGAGCAACTGCTGGGCCAGCGATGGCGCGTCGCGTCCGTAGGGCCAGATCGATTCGGCCCGCGAGCGCACCCACCAGATCGTCGTCCCGACGACGAGCAGAAGGGCCACGTAGGTCAGGACGGCACTGCGCAGCGAGAGTCGAGGCGCGGGGGGCTTGTGGATCCACCATGTATCGACTTCGCCGACGACCGTCGGCAGCGACACGCGCGCGGGCGGCGCGTCGTCCGCGCGCCGCCACCACGCCGTCTTC
>CAYMME010000010.1:0-43231 GCA_964391465.1 uncultured Planctomycetales bacterium | reverse complement strand
GGGCAGGCAAGCTGCCCGTGGCACCCGGTTGCCACCGAATTCGAGATGCACCCGCCGGCGGGTGTCGCGCCGGGATTCCTTCATTCGACGTCTCGTCCGCCGGCGCTTCGCGTTGCGGCGTGTGCGCTTCGGCCGTCTCCGGACCCGCTCGCCTGCGCGCGGGGTGTGGACCAGGGGTTGCGCGCAATCGGCTCGCGCGGAATGCGAAGGACGGTGCGGAACCCGATGGTGTCGTCCGGCACCGTGCCGTGGGTCTCGCGCAGGGAAGCGACGGGCGGACGATCGAGCGCGTCGTGAAGCCAGCATCCGCCAAGGATGACGTGGCGAGTCCCGTCCGCGTCGACGTCGCGACACCACTCCCAGACGCCGCCGACAAGGCGGGTCGCTTCGGCGTCGAGCTTCTCGGCCGCGGTCAGCCATTCCCGCTGGGTGGGCAGATCGCGATTGAAGTACCGCGCGAAGGCCCGCGCTTGGCGCCACGTCACCCCGGAGACGGCGCCGTTCAGCTTGTCAGTGACCTCGTTGCCGTCTCGCGTGGTCCAGAATCGCGCCAAGTCAGCCGCCGTCGCCCCGTTGGATTGCAGGCTGTCCTTGGTCGCGTCCCAGGCCTGGTTGCACTGCTCGGTCGAGACCTCGTCGCCCTGAACGTAAAGGGCGTATGCGCTGCCGTCCTCCGGCCTGGTCGTCATCAGGAGGTGGTAGCGCGTACCTCGGTCGTCGATGAACCACGTCGGCATCCCACTCGTCGCATGCCGTTCGTCGGACGCGGAGCGAACGGTATCGCCGGGAATAGCTACGCGATCCAGGAGCGGCTCGGCCTTCATCTGCTCGTCCGGCGGGAGCTCATCGTACAATTGCCGGGCCTCGACCCACCGCCCGGTGCGGAGCAGACGAGCTACGCGAGCGGCGTTCTTTGTCGCAATCAGCCACGCTTCCGCTCCCTTCGCTACCCAGGTCCCGGACCGCCACACGAACGTTCCCGTCAGCGGATCAACCGGCGGGGCGTCCCCGAGCGGTGTGAGTTCGAAGCGGGCAGCCACACCGTTCGGGCCGACCGCCTCGGCCGCCACCTCGGCGGGACGGCTGGTGTATCGGTCGGGGCCGTGTTCGACCAGGAAGTCGCCGAAGAGCTCGGCGTCCGCGGCGCTGCCCGTGAGTGCTTCGGCATAACCGGCCGCGTCTGTGTCCCGGTAGGCGCGAGCGGCTCGCTCGAGCCGCGACGCGACGCACCATGCCGCGTGGCTCGGCGGTTCAGGCCAGACGTAGCATTCGCGATAGGCGGCTTCGTCTTCCGCCGGTGCGGTCAGCGTCCATCCGCCGGAAGCCTCGCCTGATTCGATGAACATCAGCTCTACGGGTCGCGTCGACTCGGCGTCCCCGTACCGGGCGGTGAGCGTGGCGGAGACCAGAACGTGCGCGGAACCCTCGCCTCCGGCCACGACCTGCTGCCGGCCGTGGGTCGACAGCTTGATGCGCGTTTCGTCCAACGCCGTCCATTCGCGCATGCGTTGCAGATCCTTGGCCAGGCTTCGTCGCACGGCGGCGGGCAGGTAGGTTTCGTACAACTGTGACCAGTTGCTCTCCCCGATCGCCGCGGCGACGGGCGCGAAACGCACGAGCCGGGGCGCGGGCCACCACACGTAGTCGCGTGCCGGAGTGTCCGGCGCAAGGTGAAGCACCCAGTGCAGCTCAGGAGCCGTGGTCGTGGGTTGACCGTCCGGGTGATGCACGGCCTCGAGGAAATGCAGTTCGGGGTCCCACCATTCCGTTGCGGCGTCACCGAGCGAATCGCCGGGCGAGAACGTACCTCTGATCTGGATGGTGGCCGTGTTGCCGCCGCCCGTGCTCACCTCCGATCGCCCCACGGAGAAGTCCAGGTGGTCGCGGTGCTGTCTCATCCAGCGGAACATGTCGCGGATTCGTCGCTGCTGTTCAGGCGTCGCGGACGTCGGCAACAGGGATTCAAACGCTGATGGATCGAATCCGCGTTCCTCGAACACGGCTTGAAGCATCGGAGCCACCGCGCGCTCGAAACGCTCGGTCACCCGGGCGTCATCCTCAGACGGCTCCGTGAACAGCAACGCATCGGTCTCTGGAATCGCCGCGATTGTCCACCGCACGGCACCTCGAACGAGCGTCACTCTGGCGGTCTTCGGAGAGGTCCGAGACTCGCTCTGCCGTGTAACGAATCTGTACGTACCTCGCAGCGTGACGTCCACATCGGCGGTACGCGGTTCGTTCCGGGTCACGTTGCATTTGCTCACGACGGTGTCGAGATAGCTGACTCGCTCGGACCACGCGGCTTGGTTGACCCCGGTCACCCGGTTCTTGAAGTCGTGTCCAGCGACTAGAAGGCGAGTCGCACCCATGTCTGCCGGCTCCGGGAAGACGAACTCCCGCGCGTTTGCAGGAAGCCACCGCCCCTCAGTGGTGCGGCGAAATGCGAGTTGGACGACGACGGGCTGAATCGCCGGCTGGGTCGCTGCCGTCCGCGCCGGACCGGACGTTGTGGGCCGGCCTTGACGCTGGCCCGGCGGCAGGGTGTAGGTGACCGTGGTGGTAACCGTGGCCGGCTGTCCCGGCTTCCAGGCGGCGAGGGGAGCCGCAGTCAGTCGTACCTTGTCGCGCTGGGTCCGGTTCAGCCAAGCCAGGGATTGGTCGAGTAGCTCCCGAACCTCTCCGGTGTTCGCGGAAGTCCGTGCGCCGACCAACAAAGCTCCTATCGCCCCAGCATCACCAGTCTGCAGCCGGGCTTGATACTCGGCGAGGAACTTCGCGACGGCCCATTGCACGTGTTTCTGGGGTTCGGGGAACGCTTTCGGTTCCGTCAGATGCCACCGGGCGCCGTCGTGCCTGAACCGAAGCGGAACGGGGATTCCGTCCGGCGTGGAGCCGCCGAACCGAACGATCCAGTCCAGTGCGCCGCCTCGGGGATCCTTGTCGTCCGGCCACTCGGGTACGGCAGGCGTGCGATCATACGCGTGCAACCATCCCATCATTTCCGTCAGATCGGCGGATTCCGGCGGAGTGTCGTACAGCGCGGCCAGCGCTTCGGCGCGGTTGTTCGTCAGCGCGTCGCGCAACGGGTCCCAGAACTGGGTTCGGAAGATGGTGCGCACGGCGGTGCGGTGCGCCTCCGAGCCTTGAAGGTCAAAGATCCACTGAGTGGGGTCCACCCATTGCAGTTGGTTGCGATCGGTCTTCTTGAAGCGGATGTCGCGTTCATCGAGCACCTTGCCTGCGGCGAGCAGGCCGCTTCCTCGGCCCACCAGCCTGACCGATACGATGCGGTTGTCCCCGTCGAAGCCGGCCTTCTCAAGTTTCACATGGTTGTAGTACGCAAGTTCGTCGAACATGCGCGCCGCCTGCTCCTTGACCGCTGCATCTTGCCCTCCTTCCTGTTTGCGCCAAACGAGGCGCAGCAGCCGCTCGGGGTCCGAGTCTTCGAGCGCGGATTGGAAGTCCTCGATCTTCTCTTCGATCCACGGTTCGGGGAGCAGTATCTGTGGCGGCATGAACAGCCAAACCGCGGCCGCCACGGCGACGACTGCGCCGGCCGCGATCACAGGGCGCATGCGCCGCTTGATCCGGCGCCCCACGCGCCGCATCCGAACCGACCACGGCAGCCGCAGCGTGCCGTCGTGAATGACTTGCGTTTCGCGGCCTTCGAGTTCTTCGCGGAACGCCGCCAGGTCGCGGCGCAGGGCGTTGCACGTGCGGTAGCGCTCGGTCGTGTCACGGGCGACGGCCTTGTCCAGGATCTCGGCGAGCTCGGGACTCAGTTGCGGCCACGCGACCTTCGCGCCCAGCGGCAGGCCCTCCGCAGCACAGATGCGCCAGCGAACGTCTTTGGGTTCAGAGGACTTCAGGTCGTAGGGGTGCTGACCGGTCGCCAGTTCGTACAGGACGACACCGAGCGAGAACAGATCGGTGGCGGGTCCGGGCCGGTTGGTCTCCCAGATCTCCGGAGCGATGTAGCCGGGCGTGCCCACCAGCGAGCGGTCCGGCCGGCCGGCCGCAGGCGGATCGACGGCAATGCCGAAGTCGGTGAGCTTGGGGTTCCCGGCCGCATCGCGGACGATGTTCTCGGGCTTCACGTCGCGGTGGCAGATGGACGCATCGTGCGCGGTCTGGAGGGCGTCGCACAATCGGCAGCCCCAGTCGGCCAGCAGCAGTTCGTCCTCAACCGGGCGGACCACGTTCCGCAGGCTGCCGCCCTCGGCGTAGGCCTGCACGACGTACACCTGTCCGTCGTCGTCGACCACGACGTCGTACGCAGGCAGGATCGACGCGCATGAAGCCGACAACTCGCGTTGCCGGCGCGCCTCGACCTCGAGACGTCGGCGCAGCGCCTCGATCTGCTCCGGCGTGGCCTGGTCGGACACCACTGCGGCCTTGATCGCGACCTCTCCGAAAATCGGATCACGGGCGCGGTAGATGCGTCCATGCGTGCCCTGCCCGAGCGGCTCCAGGATTTCGTACCGGCCCAGTGACCGTCGTGGTTCCATGGCGGCTCGCAACAATCAACTGCCGGGCATCGCACGTCAGTGCGCGCGGATGACCCCCATTGGATATCATTCTAACGCGCCCCAGGCGGTCCGGCGACGAACATGGCAAGGCATGTTATCGCCGACCTGGGCCGCGGGGGCCTTCTCGTGCCCGCCGCTCTCCGGCCGGTCGCCGTTGCAAACGATGTTCGCAGGCCATAGGCTGCATTGGAGGCGACTGTGCGCGTGCGCATCTGCTCGTTTCTGTGCGGATGCGCCGGTCGAGGAGCATTGGGTATCCCAACCATGGTTTACTTCCGCAATCACGGCGGCTTCGGCATCGTCGTTCTGCTATGCCTTGTCCCCGTTCCGGTCCTTGGCCAGGGATACGCCCCGGACGAGGCGCCGGGGCGCATGACCGTACCGCCCGGGTTCGAGGTGACACTGGTCGCCTGCGAACCGATGGTGCGACAGCCGGTGGCGATCGAGTTCGACGATCGCGGACGGATGTGGGTGATCCAGTATTTGCAGTACCCGAACCCGGCCGGGCTCGAGCGGGTCGAGTGGGACCGGTATTCACGCACCACGTACGACCGCGTTCCGGAGCCGCCGCCCCACGGCCCGAAGGGGGCGGACCGGGTCACGATTCTCGAAGACACCGACGGCGACGGCCGGGCCGACAAGGCGAAGGATTTCATCGACGGCCTGAACCTGGCCACGGGGATCGCTTTCGGGCACGGCGGCGTGTACATCGTGCAGGCGCCCTATCTGCTGTTCTATCCCGACCGCAACCGCGATGACGTGCCGGACGGCGACCCGGAGGTGCTGCTCAAGGGCTTCGGCATGGAAGACGCAAGTGCCGTGGCCAACTCGCTGATCTGGGGACCGGACGGATGGCTCTACGGGCTGCAGGGTTCCACCGTCACCGCGAACATTCGTGGGATCGAGTTCCAGCAGGGCGTGTGGCGTTACCACCCGCTGACCAAGGCGTTCGAGTTGTTCTGCGAAGGCGGCGGCAACATCTGGGGACTCGACTACGACCGTCACGGGCACTTTCTGATCAGCTCGAACGGAGGTCCGCCGATCATCTGGCACGGCGTGCAGGGCGGATACTACTGGAAGTCTTTCGGCAAGCACGGCCCGCTGCACAACCCCTACACGTTCGGGTTCTTCGGGCGCGTGCCGTACCATGGGACCCGTCGCAACCACGGGCACGTCACGGTGGGCGGAGTGGTCTATCAGGCCGACGTGTTCCCCGAGCGTTTTCACGGCGCGTTCATCGGCGCCAATCTGCTCACTCACAACGTGTACTGGTACAAGCTTCTGCCGCTTCGCTCGACGTTCGAGACGCACTACGCGGGCGAGTTGGTGCTATCCAACGACACCTGGGTCGCGGCGAGCGACATGGCGACCGGGCCGGGCGGGGCGGTGTACCTCGTCGACTGGCACGACAGGCGAACCGCGCACCCCGACCCCGATGTCGAGTGGGATCGCTCCAACGGCCGGATCTTCCGGATCGCCCCGAAAGGCGCGAAACCGGCCGCACCCTTTGATCTCGCCGAACGTTCGAGCGACGAGTTGGTGGCGTTGCTGGCGCATCGGAACAACTGGTACGAACGTCGAGCCCGCGTGCTGCTGGCGTCTCGCCGGGATCGTGGCGTCATCGGGAAGCTGAGGAAGATGGTGTCGGAGGGCACCGACCACGATCTGGCGTTGCGGGCTCTGTGGACGCTGTACGCGAGCGGTGGATTCAACGAGGAACTGGCCGGGCAGGTGCTCCGCCACCCATCCGAGGATCTGCGCTACTGGGCCATTCGCTTCCTCGGCGACGCCGGCCGGGTTTCCCCCGCGATCAGCAAGCGACTGGCCGAACTGGCCGCCACCGATCCGAGCCCCCGCGTCCGCAGCCAGTTGGCCAGCGCGGCCAAGAAGCTAGCCACCGCCGACGCGTTGCCCATTGTGCAGCGAATTCTGCAACGCAACGAGGACGGAAAGGACCACCACATCCCGCTGCTGCTCTGGTGGGCGATCGAGCGCCATGCCGTGTCCTCGGTTGACCAAGTGCTTGAACGCTTCGCCTCGCGGGCGGCGTGGAAGGCGCCCATGATCCGCGAGCACATTCTGGGTCGGCTGATCCGGCGGTACGCGGCTGAGGAGAGTGAGGTGGGTTTCGCCGCTTGTGTCCGTTTGCTGCATTCGGCCGCCACGCCCGAGCATCGCAGCCTCGCGATTGCCGCGCTCGACGAAGGGTTGAGAGGTCGCCGGCTCGAGCAGGGTGCACCCGCGCTGCGAGAGGCCGTCGCGAAGTCGTGGACCGACGACACGACGAATCCGGCGTTGATGGGCGTGCTGGCACGCCTCGGTGACTCGGCGGCGTACGGCCGCGCCGCGTCTCTGGCCGACGCGTCCGACACGCCGGAGAAGCTGCGAGTGGCCGTACTGGGGCTGCTGGCAGAGTTGGGGCGACCGGATTGCCTGCCGCGGGCTTTGACCATAGTGGGCAGTGCGGCGCCGGAAGCGGTCGGACTGGCCGCACTGGACGTCGTGCGACAGTTCGAGGACGACGGAATCACTTCGACCGTGCTGAAGCACTACCCCGACATGACTACGCGGCTGAAAGGACGTGTGCACGACCTGCTCTTCGCGCGGGAGGCGTCGGCGATGACGTTCCTGCGCAGGATCGACGGCGGTGAGTTCGCGGCCGATCAGATCCCGGTCGAGCAGGTGCGCGGGCTCACTCTGCACGAGAACGACGAGATCGACGCCCTCGTGCGCAAGCTCTGGGGCCGATTGCAGCCCGACACGCCGGAGGACAAGCTTGCGGAGGTCCGGCGGTTGAACAACGACGTGCGGGCGGCTCCGGGCGATCCGGCCAAGGGCAAGGCGATCTTCACCGAACGTTGTGCGACGTGCCACCTGCTCTTCGGCGAGGGTAACAACTTCGCGCCGGACCTGACCCAGGCGAACCGCAAGGATCGGAACGCCATGCTGGTCAACATCGTGGATCCGAGTGCCGTGGTGCGCAAAGAGTTTCAGAACTACATCGTGCGGACGAAGGATCAGCGGATCCTCACCGGCCTGATCGTCGAGGAGACCCCGACCACCGTCGTCCTCGCCGACGCCCAGGCCGAGAAGACGACTATCGCCCGCGACGCGATCGAGAGCATCGACGAATCCATGCTGTCGATCATGCCGGAAGGTCTGTACGAGGAGTTGAGCCCGGCGGAACTGCGCGACTTGTTCAGCTATCTCGAGAGTGACGAGCCCATCGCCGGCGAGGCCAAGAAACCCGGAGCGTCGCAATGACCGAACACGCGGCCGACAAGGCACTGGTTGCCATCACGCTCGATTTGGAGATGTCCCGGCACTTCCCGACGTGGGACCAGATGCACTGGGACTACACGAAGGGCAATCTCGACAACGACAGCAAGCAGTACTCGGTCGAGGCGGCCCGACGCGTCAAGGCGCACGGCGGGCGGTTGCACTTCTTCGTCCTTGGGCGGGTCTTCGAGCAACGGAAGGTCGACTGGCTCGAGGAGATCGTGGCCGCCGGCCATCCCGTGGGCAATCACACATACGACCACGTGAACGTCAAGGCCACGAAGCCCGACCAGATTCAGTTTCGGTTCCAGCGGGCGCCGTGGCTCATCCACGGCCGCAAGCCGGCGGAGGTCATCGCCGACAACATCCGCATGACGACCATGGCGATGAAGGATCGCCTGGGGATCGATCCGGCCGGCTTCCGCACGCCCGGCGGGTTCCATCCCGGGCTGACCGATCGCCCGGACATCCAGAAGATGCTGCTCGATCTCGGGTTCGACTGGATCAGCAGTAAGTACCCACCACATGCCAACAACGAGAAGCCCGGCGTGCCGCCGACGCGGGCGGTGCTCGACAGCATCGTCAAGGCCCAGGCCGACGCTCAGCCGTTCGTCTACGAGTCCGGTCTCGTCGAGGTCCCCATGAGCCCGATCAGCGACGTCGGCGCCTGCCGCAGCAATCGCTGGCCGCTGGAGTCTTTCCTGCAGTCGATCCGCGAGGCGCTCGAATGGACCATCGAGCACAAGGCGGTGTTCGACTTCCTGGGCCACCCGTCATGCCTGAACGTCGTCGACCCCGAGTTCCGGGCGGTCGAGCTGATCTGCAAAACCGTCAACAACTCCGGCGACCGGGCCGCGATCGTCGATCTCGCGACCATCGCGAAGCGGGCCAAGACCACCACGGCCCCATCCTGAGTCTCCCACCCGAGCCGAGACGCGACCGTAAGGGAGCGTGGATGCCGGCAAAGCCGGCATCGCCCTGCGTCCATCTCGCGGACAGTTGTTGCTTCCGTCGGAACACGGCGCGTCGCGATCAGAGTTGCGACAGATCCGGGTTCGGTGCGTGCGGGTAGTCGACCGGTGCGTAGCGAATGGCCAGCTCCGGCGTGTCGAGCCGCTTGTGCCCTTCGGCGCGCGACGTGAGTGCACGATCGAGAATGCCGGTGGTCAGCAAGGTCCGCTCGACCGGGTAGCTGGGCCGGCCGGTGTGGAACATGCGTTCGACGGCCTGCAGCAGATAGGCGAAGTGCGGGTATCGCGGCTCGTGGCGTTCCTCGATCGTGGTGGCAATCGGCTGCGCGCTGCCGGCAAGCTGCACGGCCATGCCGCAGCCTCGCGCGTATCCGGGAAGCATGAACACCGCGCCGCGCAGACCGTCGACGTACTCGAACAGAAACAAAGCCACGCCGTCGCCGCTGACGTTGCGCACGTCGCGTTTCTCGTCCGTCGGCGTCGCGCGGAGGGCGGCATCCACGGCCTTCTTGGACACGGTGCCTGAGTCGACGACCTTCCACATCGCGTCGCCCTGGAGACACTGCACCCACTTGACGCCGCGCTCGGCGCCCTGGCGGCGCTCGACTAGCGACTGGAACACCTCGAGCGTGTGGATACCATAGATGTCCAGGCCGGAGTAGCCGATGCCGACCGCGGCCTCGATTCGGCAGCCCATCGGGATCGTGACGTCGGGCTTGCGAAAGCTGACAGGCAGCGACGAACCGGCCATGAACGGGATCTTCATGGCTCGGGCCGTATCGTACATCCACTTGGCGTCGGACCAGACCGGGCCGAGGTGTTTGTCGTTGAACACGGGGACGACCCGGCCGTGCTTGCGAAACGTGTCGGTGATCTCGGTGAAGAACCGCCGCCGCGGGTAGAGGTGTTGGCCCTTGTCGTTCCACGGGTAGTCGCCGTGCTCGCCGATGCTGAGCACACCGTCGACGGGAACGCCCTCCGTGCCGACCGTGACCGCGCCTTCGATGGTCTCGAAGATAGGCACGTTGTGCTTGGCGGCCATGGTGCGGGCCAGGTCGTCGTCGGGGAACTGATCGACGTACATCGACGCCAGCCGGAGCTTCGGGCCGGCCCCGCCGTCCTGCTTCCAGCCCTCGAGGATCTTGCCGAGGAGCACATCGGCGTGCGAGTTCTTGCGGTAGAGGGTGAGGACGGCCGCGATGGACTTTGGGGCGTTGCTTGCAGAGCGCCCGAATCCGTCGAACGCACAGCCGGGCAAGGCGGCTGACAGCGCAGCCGCGGAAACGGAACGAAGGTACTCCCGTCGGGTCATACGGATGCGATTGCTCATGACGGTGTTCCCGTTTGCAGTGTGTGCGTAGTCCTTGGCGCGGGCCTCGCCCGCAACGGAAAAGCCCCGTAGGGGCGTAAGAAACTAGCCCACGGCGTGAGCCGTGGGATGGCGATGACGTCGTTCGCACAGCCCCGGATGGGGCGTAAGATCAAGCGAGAGCGCCCGCCGCCTTCGGTACATCAGGCCGTCCCATGAACGTGTTTGTCAGATCGCACTGCGAACGCACACGTCCGACGCACCTGGCACCGTCGAAGATCTTACGCCCCTGCCGGGGCTTTGGCGACTCTGTCGCCCCTGATCCCACGGCTCACGCCGTGGGCTGAGCGCTATCGCCCCTGCCGGGGCTGGGCGTGCCCAGCGTCTCGCGCGCCAGGGCTTGCATCCTACTTCGTACTCTGATGGTGCACCCCCGGCTACGATCCGATGCCTCGCTGGGGCATATGTGCTGCCGCGATCCGCAGGTCCTACTGCAATGATGCACGCCGCCGCGTCGCCACGGTAGCGGCGCACACGCCGTGCCTCGCGCAGGCGTCGGTGTGATCACGATGCGGTGGAACGATGGCCTCTTCGTGCGAGCATGAACGTGGCGGCGGCGATGAGCAACGCCACGATCCCGGCCATCCCTCTCGAGTCCACGGTGGGGATTTCGCTCTCGGCCGGTTCAAGCGTGAACGTCCTCTCGACCAGGCCCGACGTCGAGAGCGAGACCATGTAGACCGTTTCGGGGTCCGTGAAGATGCCGTCGGTCCCGGGGTACTGCCATTCGTAGGGGTCGGTGATGGTTTGCGCCAGGGTGATGGAGGAACTCGTGAGGCTCAGCACCATTGCACCGCTGGGGGAGATTGCCTGCACGACGACCGCGCCCCCGGCGGATTCTCGAACCACGGATTGGGATTCGCGCACGATGGGAGGAAGCGCATCGGTCTGCGCGGTCACGTTGCCGGCACTGTCAACGAGTCGCCCGAAGCCACCGCCCGATTCGAACGCGCCCAGGACCAGAAAGCGGTCGATCGTCGAGATGTACTCGATGCTGTAGGTGTAGTACTTCACTTGTGCTTCGAGTTGCAGGGCGTGTGGATTCAGGACGCCGGTGGTCGGGTCGAGCACGGAGTACATCAAGCGGGCGTAGATCTGACCGTTGACGAACCGCTGCCAGAGGAGGCCGGCCCGATCGCTCGAGGCTGCGACGATGGGCCACCAATCCCGCGTGGACGAACCGACGGCCACATCGACGCGTCGCGTGACGACGCCACTGGTCGTGTAGACCTTGGCGAGCACATCATCGCCGGTGCCGAGATCGTCCACGCCGCCGCCGTCTACCCACCCCTCCGAGAAGAACACCACGAAGAGGTTCCCCACGGCCACCACGTGCCCGGAGTGACCGCCGTCGAGGACCATACGCGGATACGGGGCGACCGGATTGAAGTCGGAGTCGTAGATGCCGTATCGCTGGTCGCAGCACCCGGTCCACCCGTCCTCCATGGTCACCATGATCCGGCCGTCGTCGGAAATGGCGGAGCTGGCGGGCTCCTGCGCCTCGGAATAGGCGATGAGCGTGACCGGTGTAATCGTCGGCGCGGCGGGATCGATCAGCGAATAGTAGACATCGTGTGGCCAATTCCCACTCGGGAGCGGCCCCGTGGGCGGATTGCCCGAGCTCGACCAGACCAACCAGTAGTTGCCGTCACTTCGCGGGACGAAGTCGATGCCGTGCTGGTACGCTCGCGGGTCCGCCGCCGTCGCCGCGACGGTCAGCAGTTGAGCGACGACCGCGATGAACACCAGGCCCGCACGCAGTCGCAACTGACGCGCGAGGGCCACTTGGTCTGTGGCGTTCCTTCCCATATCGAGCCTCCTTCATGCCATTTTGGTCGATGGGACGCGATGGTGTCAAAGTGCGAGGCGGCGGCGTTCACGAAACTGCATGCACAACGGGCAGCGCCGTTATTCGGCCACATCTGCAAGCAACGTCGTGACCTGGTCGTGCAGCGTTGGCAGGCTATGCTGGACGGCGTCCCAGACGCGGCTGTCGTCAATGGCGTCGTAGCCGTGGATCAGGACATTGCGGAACGCAATGATCAGAACGGCGTCTGTGATTCTCTGCGCGGTATCAGGGTCGAGTCGGGTCAACCGGTTGAGTGCTTCGCCGATGATCTCAAAATGCCGTTCGACCGCCGGTCGCAGGATATCGTCGCTTGTGTAGTCCGCCAGGGACTTGCCTCGCGTCTTGTCGAGTATGTAGGCGGCGGCGGTGCGGATGTCGTCCAGCAGCTTGGGGGTCTTAGGCTGCATACAGCGGTTTCCGGCTGGCATTCACTGCCTTGATGAAGTACGGGTTTTTCATCGCCCGGGCTTCCACGAGGTCGACCGGACATCCGAACAACTGCTGGAGCTCCTCGAGAAATGCGAAATACTGCCGGAATGGGCCCATCGGTGCGTCCGACTGAAACTCCACCAGGAAGTCCAGATCCGAATGCCGCGGGTCGAACCCCTCGTCCGCCGCCGAGCCGAACAGCTCAAGCCGCGCCACATGGTACTTGCGGCAGAGGGCCTCCAATGCCGAGCGATGTTGTTCGACAAACGGGATCATCTCGAACCGACCTTCCGGAACGCCAGCGAAGGCAGCCGCGGCTATGCAATTGCCATTCTGCACCATTTCCCCGCGGCGAGCAAGGACGTCCAGGCCACGCCGGTCTGAGCGTCCGTGGCTGGGGTGAAGTGATCACCTGAGAAACGCGTATAATCCCGCTCGTCGTGGGTACGACCCGCGATACACTTGGACTTTCCGGCTTTCCTGCGGTGGGCCGTGCCCACCCCAGCGTGGGCAAACAGCATGCGCATTAGCATCGGTGGAATCTGGCACGAGTCGAACACGTTCGCACCGCAGCCGACAAGGCTTGCACAGTTCGAGGAGCTGACCATCGACCGCGGCCCCGCGATGCTCGATCACTGGCGTGAGACTGAGCACGAGGTCGCAGGGATCCTCGACGTTGCCGAGGCCGCCGGCGCCGAGTTGGCTCCGACGGTCTTCGCGCGATCCTGGCCGTCGGGCACGATTGACCGATCAGTGTACGACGCACTGCTTGACGAGATGATCACCGGCATCACGCGGGCGCGGCCGGACGGTGTCGTGCTCGTGCTGCACGGCGCCGCGGTCGTGGACGGACTGCTCGAGGCCGATGGCCACACGACGCAACGCGTGCGCGATGCCGTCGGCCGCGACGTGCCGATCACGGTCGCCCTCGACTTCCACGCCAACGTCTCACCCGCGATGATCGACGTGGCCGATGCGGTGGCGGTGTACCGAACGTATCCGCACATCGACCGGCGCGAGACCGGAGCAAGGGCCACGTCGCTGCTGCTGCGCATCTTGCGCGGCGAGATCAGTCCGGTGGTGGCCGTCGAGAAGATCCCGATCCTGCCCCACATCCTCAAGCAGGAGACGGCGGCCGAGCCGATGCGCTCGCTTGAAGCGAGAGCCCGCGAGATCGAGGCGAAGAAAGGCGTGCTGGCCGTCGACATTGTGGCCGGCTTCGCCTGGGCCGACGTGCCCACCGCCGGCATGAGCGTCGTTGCCACCACCGACGGAGACGAAGACTCGGCCGCCTCGATCTGCCGCGGCATGGCCGACGCCATCCTCGCCCGACGAGCGGACTTCCACGCCGAACTGACCAGTGTTGACGAGGCCGCGACCGCTGCCGCGGCGGCCGACGCCGGTCCCGTCATCCTCGTCGACATCGGAGACAACATCGGCGGCGGCACGCCTGGCGACGGTACCATGCTGCTCGACGCGCTTCTGCGGGCCGGGGCCCGCGACGCAGTGGTGACGATCGCCGACCCCGAATCCGTCGAGCGCTGTCGGGCGGCCGGCGTGCGCTCGCACGTGGCCCTGCAAGTAGGCGGCAAGACCGACCGCCTGCACGGCGAACCGGCAGCGGTTGAGGGCACCGTCCGTCGGCTGTGCGATGGTGTCTACCGCAACATCGGGCAGATGCGTGACGGGATCGTCGACGACCAGGGTCTGACCGCGGTCGTGGACTGCGGCGGCGTCACGCTGATGCTCACCTCGCTACGGATGGTGCCATGGAACCTCGAACAGTTGCGCAGTTGCGGGATCGAGCCGACGCGGGCTCGCAGCATCGTGCTCAAGGCGGCCGTGGCCTACCGCGCCGCATACGTCCCCATCGCCGCCCGCGTGATCACCGTCGACACCCCAGGCCTGACCAGCCCCAACCTCAGCCGGTTCACCTACAAGCACCTCCCGCCGCCGCTGCACGTGGGATGAGAACGCGACTGAACACAGCACTGCACGTTGCACTGAACCACGCTGCGCAGGCAGGAACAAGGACGTCGTTGCTTGTCGAGGCTTTGCGATACTGCTATCCTAGGATAGAGGTCTTGGTTGATGACTGACGCTGCGCGGGACGATTGCCGAGCGAGCGCTCTGCATGGGTACGCTTGGGAGGCCGCCAACATGACCGACAAGACCAGGGTGCCGGACGCGCTGCAGGACCTGTCCGAGACCGAGTTGCGCGCGGTTGCCGAGTTCGTCGAATCCCTGCGACACAAGACCACTGCTCCTCGGCCGGGCAGCCCGGAGGCGGTGTTGCGCGCAGCAGGTAGCTGGTGGATGACGCCCGACGAGACAAGGCAGTTCTTGAACGAAGTTGAGGAGATCCGTCACCGCGAGGACGCAGATCGTGCGGTACCTCCTCAATACTAATCACGCCGTGGCCCTTCTGAACGGTGACCCGCACATCACGAACCGCATCTCCCGAGAGAGGGCGGCCGGTACTGAATTCGCGCTGACGACGATTGGTCTCGGTGAGTTGTACTATGGTGCGTACAACAGTCGTCATGTCGAACGGAACGTCTCAAGGATAGAGAGCTTCGTCCTGCCGAACTTCGTCGTGTACAGCTTCGACCGCGCGGCCGCCGAGCAGTTCGGGAAGATCCAGGCTGAGTTGCGGGCCAGAGGCAGGCCGATTCCGACCGCCGAGGCACAAATCGCCGCGATCGCTCGGGGGCACGACCTGACACTGCTGACGAGCGATGCTCACTTCGCGTCCGTCGAAGGGCTTAGACTCGAGGACTGGACAACCGGATAGAACCCCCCGGATGAAATAGTCGCCGGTGCGGGCCGAAGGGCTTCGTGTGAGAGCCACGCTCGTGTGGACGACCGGCCGCGGCGACGCGGGGCCCGATTCATATCACCAGGGAGCACGGTGTGATGCGCGCGCCGAACGACGACACTGAACCCAGAGTGGGGGCATTGTGGCGCGACTTCCGCGACGGCACCGGTGGGCCCGGCGTGCGGGTCGTCTTGAGCTTCGCGAGTGGCCTGCTGCTTGGCGGGATCGCGCTCGTCGCCGCCTGCGTCTGGGGCTGGATCCGGGAGGCCCGCAGGTCCGGGGCGCGGTCGACGATCATCATTGACGACGAAATGGTCTCGGTCGCGCTGGGCGTAGCAGGCACTCTGTACCTCATGGTTCTCGTCGGGATCTGGAGTCGGTACGGCCGCAGCAAGGGGTTCTGGCTAAGCGGTGTGAAGACCGTAGTCACCGGGTTCGTCGCTGCCGTGCTGAGCGTGGGCATTAGCGAGTACTTCTCGCGCGACGACGAGGTGCTCATTCTCGCGATTTGGCTCCTCGCGGCCAGCGTCACGCTACTCTTCTGGGCCGGTAGTTGGCGAAGCCACACGCGCGGGCGGTCGCTCTACGCCGGCGACGGGCGGATCGATCTGCGATGCCCGGAGTGCGGCTACCGGATGGTCGGCCTGAACGAAGCCCGCTGTCCTGAATGCGGCCAGCGCTACATGCTCGATGACCTCCTGGCCAAACAGGGTTTCGCGGCCGCCGCATCCCGTACGACGGACTGTGGGGCTCTGCGCCCGGAAGCGTAGTCCCGAACCACCCTCTCCCATCTCCTCGGCTCGTGGATGCACGGCGGGTGCGTCCCGCGCGTCCGTCCCCATTGCCTCGCGAAGCACACGATGATAGGATCTCGCCGTTGCGGCGGATCGCTCGTTGGAGGGGCGAACCGTGTGCAGTCAAGTCAAGGACCCAAATCGAACAGGAGTAGCGATCATGAATCTGGGCACAACTGTGGGACGACTCTTTCTGCTGGGAGCCCTCGCGTTGATGCTTGCGGGCAGTAGTTGCCCTAACGTCAACATCACGATCCCGCCGTCGGGCGACAGCACAGACGGCACGGATGGCACGACGGACACGGGCAACGGCGATGAGCCGGTGGCGCTGCTGGCGATTGAGACCTATGCGACGAACACGGGCGGCGCGAACGGAATGGCGGTGCGGCCGTCAGACGGAGCGTTGTTCATTGCCAGCCCCAGCGGAATCTTCGGCCCGATCTCCGAGGGCGACGATGTCTCGACGATGGAGGCGTTCGGGGCGACGAATCTGGCCGACGCGAGCCTCTTCGACAACGTGCAGCCCACGCAGGTGCTGGCCATCACCGACTCGGGTGAGTTCTGGATCGGCTCGGACTGCTGCAATACGATGGCCGTGGTACCGGCCGAGGGCGGAGACGCCGAGCCGTTCCTCGGGCTGCTCGGGACCACCGAGGATATCAAGCCCGAAACCTTGGCGATCGTGCCGACCGGATTCGATGGCCCACAGGTCGACCCCGGAAACCTCCTCGCGGGCCAGGATACGACGTTCTCGCTGCTGGCTGCCATCGACGTCGCCGGTGACGATACGGTGACCTACGTGGACAACGACAGCAGCACCAACCGCGAGGCGCATCACCTTGCCTTCGGACCGGACGGCGTGCTGTACAGCTCACGGGCCTTGCTCGGGCTCACGTTCTCCGGGATTCAGACCATCGATACCGACGGGTCGCCCACCGCGTTGCCCGGGACGCTGGGCGTGTCCGCCCATTCGTTCGTGGTTCGCGACAACGGCGACCTGATCATCCGCGGGTCGATGGACACCACGACGACCGATGTGTTTTCCGGGCTGCTGATCTGGTCCGCCACCGATCAGACAACTACATCGGCTCTGACGCTTCCGGCGGAGGAGAGCTCGGAGGACGACGAGCTGGTGATGACCTCGGACGGCACGATCCTGCTGTCGTTGCCGGAGCGCAACGAGATCGTCCGGGTCAGCGACGTCCCGTAGGCGCGGCCACTGGCGGTGCGGTGCAGAAAAGTAGATAGAATAGATCCTCTTAGTTGGTTGCGTGCGCCGGCAGACCCGCCTGCGTCCGACGCTCCCGCGTGAGCGAGGTTTGCCCGTAGGCTCGCGTGAGCACGTTTGCAGCCACAGGCAGGGCCATCTGAATGGCACAATGGGCAAAGCCGTGATGTGTGAAGCGAAGTTGCTCGACGGGTATTCCGTTCATGCCGTCGGCTCGCCCGGAGACGCATTTCGGGCTACGCTATGAGAAAGGGTCCGAATGTTGATCGAGGTATGAACGATGACCACCGAGCAGCTTGGACAGATGATGCATGCCCAACCGTTCCGGCCTTTTCGTATTCGCCTGGCCGACGGCCGACACCTCGACGTTGCGCACCCCGACTTCGTGGCCCGCTCGCCGAGCGGGCGGACGGTCGTGGTGTACAAGGACGACGACGCGTCCGAGGTGATCGACCTGTTGCTCGTAACCAGCCTTGAAGCCACGAACGGCGAGCGCCGGTCGCGGTCGAACTAGCGAGCCAACCCCCGCCGTTACGTTTCCTCGCGGTCTATTGTCTGGCTCGGTCTCACGGCGGCTGCGCGAAGCCTGTTAGCCTGACCCGTGCCAGCGCGGGGTGGGTTTATTGCCGTCCCGTTCGGCGTTAGAATTGGTGTTTGGGGTTTACGCGCGTGATTCGTGCGGGCGGGATGGTGCGCAGGCATCGCCTCTGACCGGATGGTGATGCGGATCGCCGACGGCGTCTTGCCCGATGGATAGACCGTATCGATATGGCTACGAAACGAACTCGATCCGCCGGCCGGAAGGTCGGTATGTGGCTGGTGGGGGCGTGCGGCGGTGTGGCGACCACGGCGGTGCTGGGGCTGGCCGCCATTCGCCGCAAGGTCGCTCCTCCGACAGGGTTGCTCACCGAGACCGACCTGTGTGCCGGGCTCAACCTCGTGCCGCTCGACCGGCTCGTGGTGGGCGGGCACGAGATCCGGAAGATGACGCCGCGTGAGGCCGCGCTCGAGCTGCAGCAAGAGTCACAGTTCGTCAGCGACGACGTGTTGCGAGCGGCCGGGCCGACGCTGGCCGCCCTCCGCAAGCGCATCAAGACCGGCACGGCCGTGCACTGCGGACCGGCCGTCGAGAAGCTGGCCGACCGCCCGCTGCTCGAACGCCGCCGTTCGGTGCCGGCCATCATCAGGCAACTGCGTCGCGACATCGACGGCTTCAAGAAAGCCAACCGCCTCGACCACGTGGTCGTCGTCAATGTCTCATCGACCGAGCCGCCGTTCCGCGCCACCGCGCTGAAGGCCGACTGGGTCCGGCTCGAACGCGCCATCGAGCGCAACGGGCGACCGGCGTTGCCGGCCAGCTCGCTTTACGCCATCGCGGCCGTCGCCGGTGGGCATACCTACATCAACTTCACGCCGTCGCTCGGGGTCGACGTGCCGGCCATCCGCGAGTTGGCCGCCCAGACCGGAGCCCTCTACATGGGTTGCGACGGTAAAACCGGCGAGACGCTGATGAAGTCGGCCCTCGCTCCGATGTTTGCCGCTCGGAATCTGCGCGTGCTGAGCTGGGTCGGCCACAACATCTTCGGCAACCGCGACGGACTCGTGCTCGACGACCCGCGCAACAAGGAAACCAAAGTCCGGTCCAAGGACCACCTGATCGCCTCCATCGTCGGCTACCGTCCGCAGACGCTCGTGTCGATCGAGTACATCGAGTCGTTGCAGGACTGGAAGACGGCCTGGGACTTCATTCACTTCTCCGGCTTCCTCGACACCAAGATGACCCTGCAGTTCGTGTGGAGCGCCCCGGACTCGGTCCTCGCCGCGCCGCTGGTGCTGGACATGGTGCGTTTGGCCGACCACGCCCATCAGGCCGGGGAGACCGGGCGGATGACGCAGCTCGCCAGCTTCTTCAAGAGCCCCATGGACGTAGACGAGCACGACTTCTTCAAGCAGTTCGCGTGGCTGCGCGAGTATCTCTGCAAGGCCGCATCCGCCGCGCCGCGCCGGACAAGGAAGCGCGTCACCCGATGAAGCTTGCCTACAGCGCCAACGCGTACATGAAGTTCCCCATCGAGGAGGCGATCAACCGCGTCGCCGACCTGGGCTACACCGGCATCGAGCTGATGGCCGACCAACCGCACGCGTGGCCGCCCGACCTGACGCCGGCGACGATCGACGCCATCGGCGCTCTGATCGAGAAGCGCGGGCTGGCCATCGCCAACATCAACGCCTTCATGATGCAGGCGGTCGAGAGCTTCATTCACCCGTCGTGGATCGAGCCCGACGTGTCGTACCGTAAGCAACGCATCGAGCACACGCGACGCTGCCTGACGCTGGCCCGGCAGCTCGGCGCCCCGTGTATCACCACCGAGCCCGGCGGGCCGGTCGAGGAGGGCATGACGCGGCAGTGGGCGATGGATACCTTCGTCGAGGAGCTCAAGCCGGTGCTCGAGCAGGCTGAGCGCGACGGCGTGATGCTGCTGATCGAGCCGGAGCCGGATCTTCTCATCGAGAACTGCGAGCAGTTCCTCGAGCTGGCCGCACGGATCGACTCCCCGGCCTTCGGGCACAACTACGACATCGGCCACTTCTACTGCGTCTCCGAAGACCTGCCGGTCGCGGTGCGGAAGCTGGCGTCGGTCACGCGCCACTACCACATCGAGGACATCGCCGAGACGCGCGTGCATCGCCATCTGATCCCCGGGCATGGAGCGATTGACTTCCCCGAGGTGTTGCGTGCGATCAAGGCGACGGACTACGACGGCTGGGTGACGGTCGAGCTCTATCCATACCTCGACGATCCCGATGCGGCCGGTCGCGAGGCCCAAGAGCAACTCCGCAAGATCATCGACACGCTATGAACCGGCTCAAGACGCTGCTGGAACTGCTTCGCCTACCGGCGCTGTTCACGGCCATGGCGGACATCTTCGCAGGGTACCTGTTCGGTCACGAATCGCTCGCCCCAGCGCGGGACTTCGTCTGTCTGCTGGCGTCGTCGTCCTGCATCTACCTGGGGGGCATGGTGCTCAACGACGTATGCGACGTCGTGCAGGACCACCGCGAGCGGCCGGGCCGGCCGATTCCGTCGGGCCGCGTGCGGCGCGGAACCGCGCTGGCCCTGGCCGTCGCCCTACTGGCGGCCGGCGTCGCGATGGCAGCTTGCGTGTCGGCCGAAAGCGTGGTGATCGCAGCGGCACTGGTCGGGTGCGTAATCGCCTACGATGCACTGCTCAAACGCACCCTGGCCGGTCCGCTCGTCATGGGTGCATGCCGGGGGCTGAACATCTCGCTTGCCATGAGCACATCCGCGATGTTGGGCACCGGACCGGCGCTCTACGTCGCGCTCTCGTTGGGTTTCTATGTCGCAGGCGTGACTTGGTTCGCCCGTCGCGAGGCCTCGAGCACCGCCCGCTGGCAGCTCGCGATTTCTTCGGCCGTGATCGATCTGGCCATCGCGTCGCTCGTCGGCCTGCTCGTGTTGGAGTCGCACGGTCAGTCGGTCGTTCGCTACGCCTACTATGTGGTAATTCTGCTCCTGCTGCTCGTGTGGGTCGGCCGGGCCACCTACTCGACCATCGAGGAGCCAGGGCCGGGCAAGGTGCAGGCGGCCGTGGGCAAGGCGCTGATGGGCATCGTGCTCTTCGATGCCGCCATCGTGTGTGCGGTTCGCGGTCCGGTCTGGGCGGCGGCTGTCGTGGCCCTGGTGATTCCGGCTACGCTGTTGAGTCGGCGCGTTTCGCCGACCTGAGTCCGAGCGTGGCGCGGCCTTCCCACGGATTGCATGACGATCCGTGATGGCCGCACAATGGATGGCGAGTTCAACATGCGGCTTGGATACAACACCAACGGCTTCGCCTTCCATCGCTTGATCGATGCGATCGAGATCATCGGCGAGATCGGCTACGAGTGCGTGGCCATCACGCTCGACCATCACGCGCTCAATCCGTATGACGCAAACCTCGAGCGCAAGCTGTCATCTGTTCGGGAAGCGCTGAGTAGGGCCCGGCTCTCGTGTGTGATCGAGACGGGGGCGCGCTTCCTGCTCGATGCGCGGCGGAAGCACCAGCCGACACTCGTGAGCCCGACACCCGAAGGGCGCCGCCGCCGGCTCGACTTCCTCGAGCGGGCCGTGGATATCGCGGCTGCGTTGGAGGCCGAGGCGGTCTCGTTCTGGGCCGGCGCTCCGGTGGACGCGCCGTCGGATGACGAGGCGTTCGCGCGTCTCGCGGATGGCTGCACGGCGCTGTGCGGATATGCCGAGTCCGTTGGCGTGCGTCTGGCGTTCGAGCCCGAACCCGGGATGCTCGTCGAGACAATGGACGCGTTCGCGCGGCTCGCGGCTGCGGTGAACCACCCGCAGTTCGGATTGACGCTCGACGTCGGCCACATACACTGCCTCGGCGACGGAGACATCGCGCGGCGGATCGGCGAGTGGCGAGACCGGTTGTTCAACGTCCACATCGAGGACATGCGTCGCGGCCGGCACGACCACCTCTTCTTCGGCGAAGGGGAGATCGACTTCCCGCCAGTCCTCAGGGCACTTGAGCAGGCGGGTTACGCAGGCCCGGTCAACGTCGAGTTGTCGCGGCACAGTCACGACGCCGTCCGCACGGCGACGCGGGCGTTCGAGTTTCTCGCCGCTGTCGGTGGGACGACGGATTGATGCGCCCAGAAGGCCGCTTCCTAACGGGCGCGGTTCGGATTGGAGGCGTGGCGCCGCTTGGTATTGGTTGATAAGCAGCGAGGTCGAGTGAGATGGCCAAGCACGTTCTGTTCCTGTCGGTACCGGGGCTTTCGTCGCATGCGTCGCGCAGCACGTCGCTCATGCCCAACCTGTGTCGGCTGACCAGTGATGGCGATTCGTGCGATCTCATGCCGACGTTTCCCTGTGTGACATCACCGGTTCAGGCCAACATGCTGACCGGCGTCGGACCGGATCGGCACGGCGTCATCGCCAACGGGTTCTATCATCGCGACCGTCACGAAGTTGAGTTGTGGGTGGCGCGGAACGACATCTATCAAGCCCCGCAGTTGTGGGATGCCGTCGCCGCGCGGGGCGGCGGGTTGACCTCGGCCGTGTGGCATGCGCAGAACATCAAGGGGGCGGCGGCCGACTACATCTGCACGCCCGCCCCGGTCCACGCACCCGACGGAACGACGAAGCCGTGGTGCTACGCCAAGCCTGAAGGTCTGTACGAGCAACTCGTTGCCGATCTCGGCCACTTTCCGTTGCAGCATTACTGGGGACCGCTATCGAACCTCGAATCGAGCAAGTGGATCGTCGAGGCCGCATTGTGGCTGCACCGGCATCACGCACCCAACTTCCAATACGTCTATCTGCCGCATCTCGACTACGCCGCGCAGCGGGTCGGGCCCGACGCTCCTCCGGCACAGCAGGCCGTCACCGAACTTGACGACCTCCTCGGACACTTCGTTACCGAGGTGAGCAAACTGCCGGGCGGCGACGACGTGGCCTGGATCGTCTCCGGTGAGTATGCGCTCACCGAGGTATGGTGCGCCGACTTCCCGAACCGCGTGCTGCGTGAGGCCGGTCTGCTCGAGGTGCGCTCCGGCGACGACGGTGAGCATCTCGACATCGCCGGATCGGACGCTTTCGCGATGGTGGACCATCAGTTCGCCCACGTCTACGTCAAGGATGATCGTGTGGAGGAGGTGGCCGAGCTGTTCACCGGCACACCGGGCGTAGCCACGGTTGCCGCCGGCCCCGATCGCGCCGTGCTCGGGATCGAACACGAACGGGCCGGCGAGGTCATCCTCATCAGCGAGCCCGACCGGTGGTTCGCCTACTACTGGTGGCTCGACGACGCGGCCGCTCCCGGCTTCGCCCGAACCGTCGACATCCACCGCAAGCCAGGCTACGACCCGGTCGAGCTGTTCTTCGACCCGGCCACGCGCAGCATCCCGCTCGATGCGTCGCTGGTGAAGGGTTCGCACGGGGCCCCGGCCCTGAGTAAGAAGCAGCGCACCGTGATCCGCACTTCGGAAAAGGGCTTCCTCCCGGACGCGCAAGACCCGATGAGCGACACGGATGTGTACGGCGTGCTCTGCAAGGCACTCGGTCTTTGACTTGCGACGCGTTTCCGAGAGCGGCAGCTCCGTCGGCAAGGCATAGTTTGACGGGGGCGCGCGCAGGTCCTATCCTGGGTATTGGTGGGTTGTTTTACTGCACGCGGATGATGAGAGGTCGGCCCTTTGTCGCAATCCCATCGCAGCTTGGTGACCATACGGCAGCGTGCCGGACGGGCGTCGGTGCTTCTGCTGACGCTTCCGACGCTGGTTTGGGCGCCGGCCGCCGCGGAAGTGATCCTCATTCACACCCACGGTGACCATTCCTTCCATCCGCACGCCGTGAGCCTCGACGAGATCGAGCATCGACATCCCGACCAGCCACGTGCCGACGGGGCAACGGGTCACGCGTCGCTGACGTGCGAACCCGATCCGGAAGACCCGCATACGATCCTGATTGTGCCCAAGGTTCCGGTCGCTGTCGCAAGCGTGCGGCTTGCCTCCGGTCGGGCCCTTGTTGACACGCCGGTCAGCTCGCCCCTTCCGTGCGGCGGGGTTGTCTGCTCCGTGACGGTTGCCGGCCCGCACTTCTGTTGGTGCAGCCGATCCTCGGTGGGGATTCCGCGCGCCGACCGTACGCTCGACAGCATCCTGCTGAGCAACCACGCTCTTCTCCTCTGATCCTTCACCACCGGTTCCCTCATGACTTGAGCCGGCGGCGTGCCTCTGCGCGCCGCGGCGACAACGTGTTACTGCTGCAGTTTGAAGTGATCCAGATTCCTACGGGTAGCTGAAATGAGAAAGACTGTACTGACAATCGTACCAATCCTTGCGCTTCTGATCTGGGCGTCTGGTTGCGACCAGTCGCCCGAGACGCCGGCGGCGCCGGGACAGGGACAAGGTCATGGTCACGATCATAGTGACGGCGACCACGCCCATCCGCACACCGACGAGGGCGATACGGACAAGGCGGGGCACGGTCACGACCATGATGGTGACGACCACGCTCATCCCCATGCCAACGAAGGCCAAACGAGTGCACAGGAACCGGCGGGCGGTCATGGGCACGCACACGCGAGCGGTGGTCACGGAGGGCAGGCTCATGGGGATGAAGGGCCGGAGCCCGTCAGCGTCACGCTGTTCGCGTCGAAGGTCCTGTTGTTCATGGAGTACCCGCAGCTCGTCAGGGGCGAGCCGGCGGAGTTCCTGGCGCACTTCACGGTGCTCGAGACCGGCGATCCGGTGCGGGCAGGGACGCTTGCGCTCGAGTTCACGGGTCCGAACGGGAAGACCGAGACCGTCGAGGCCAATGCTCCGGCGCGCCCGGGCATCTTCATTCCCGAGCATGCGTTCGGCACGGCCGGCACGTATCGGGGCCGCCTGGTTCTCAAGAGCCCGCAGGTCCAGGATACGCTCGACCTGGGTGAGTTGACCGTTCATTCAGGGCAGGAAGCGGCCCTCGTCGCTGCGGAGCGGTCGCAGGAGGGCGAGCCTGCCGACGCAGTGCCGTTCCTCATGGAGCAGCAGTGGAAGGTGGGCACGCTTCTGGCGCGGGTTGAGCGACGCACGCTGACGAAGCGCCTGCAACTCCCCGGCGAGATCAAGCCTCCGCAAGATGGTGCGGCCGTCGTCGGTGCGCCGGTTTCGGGTCGGCTGTTGCCCGGGCCCTCGGGGAAGCTGCCGGAAATCGGCGACCGCGTCGAGGCCGGCCAGGTCCTGGCCCGGATCGAGCCGCCCCTGCCGGCTACGGAGGCCGCGGCGCTCAGCGCCAACCGGGCTCAGCTTCAGGCGCTCGAGACCGAACTCGTACTGCGCAGCCTCGATCTCGGCATGAAGGGTTTGGAGGTTGAGCGGGCGTTCAAGCAGGCCAAGGCGCGTTTGCCGTTCGTCAAGCGTGCCTTCGCACGGGCCAAGGAGATCAAGGCGAAGGGTGTCGGGTCGGACCAGCAGTGTGACAAGGCCCAGCAGGACGTCGAACTCGCCCAGGCGGAATACGATGCGGCGCGGGCGATGAAGCAGTTCTACGAGGAGTCGTCCGCCAAGCTGGCGGAGATGCAGGGGCGTCTGAAGTCGCGTGGCGTCCGGTCAGACGACTCGCTTACGACCATGCAATTGCCGCTCAAGGCACCGATCTCCGGACACATCGTCGAACGCGCCTTCGTCGAAGGCGAGCACGTCGAGGCGCTCGAGGCAATCTACGAGATCGTCAACCTGGAACGGGTCTGGATCGTGGCCCGGATCTCGGAGTTCGACCTGGGGCGACTGCCGGACACGCCCAATGCCGGCCTGGAACTCCCGGCGTTTCCCGGACGCCCGTTCGACGTGCGCGACACGGGCGGCCGACTGGTCAACATCGGCACGCGAGTCGATAAGCAAACGCGGACCGTGCCGATCCGCTTCGAGATGCCCAATCCCGAGGGCGTCTTCCGCGCCGGCATGTTTGCGAACGTGCACCTCGAAACGCGCCGCGCGGTCGATTGTCTGACCCTGCCGGAGAAGGCCATTGTCCTGAACAACGGACGGCCACAGGTCTACGTGATGCTCGAAGGCGAGACCTTCCAGCGCCGCGACGTCGAACTGGGCATCCGCGACAACGGCTGGGTGCAGGTCAAGGCAGGCATTCAGGAAGGCGAGCGTGTAAGCACGAAGGGTGCATACGCGATCAAGCTCGCCGCACTCTCGCCGGCTTCTTTCGGGCATGGGCATGGGCATTAGCGGGCTGTTTGCTCTCAGCCGATAGCCAGCAGCTTCTTCTGCGAGGTTCGTCTTCATGGTTAACGCACTGATTCGATGGTCACTGGCGAACCGATTGGCGGTCATCATCATCGGGGTTGCGCTTCTCCTGGGCGGCGCGTACGTCACGGTGACGATGCCGGTGGACGTGTTTCCCGACCTGACGGCCCCGACGGTCACCGTGCTGGTCGAAGGGCACGGCATGGCCCCCGAGGAGATGGAAACACTCGTCACGTTCCCGATCGAGACGGCAGTCAACGGGGCCGCAGACGTGCGCCGCGTGCGGTCGTCCACCGCGGTCGGCTTCTCGACGGTCTGGGTCGAATTCGAGTGGGGTACGGACATCTATCGCGCCCGTCAGACGGTGACCGAACGCCTTGCGTCGATCGCCGACAAGCTGCCCGACAACGTCGAGCCGCCCATCATGGCGCCGATGTCGTCGGTAATGGGTGAGATTCTGTTCGCGTCGGTTACGTCGGATCGGCATACGGGGGCGGCACTGCGAGCGTTTGCCGGCACCGACATCAGGCGACGCATTCTGTCGGTCCCGGGCGTGGCTCAGGTGGCGTTGTTCGGTGGTGACGAAAAGCAGTATCAAGTCGTGCTGTCACCGGCGATGCTCCAGGCTTACCGGATCGGCATTGCCGAAGTGGCCGACGTCCTGCGGGAATCGAATGAGAACGTCGCCGCCGGCTTCCTCGTGGAGGGCGGAGAGGAATCGATCCTCCAGGGCGTCGGTCGAATTCGCGGCTTGGATGACATCAGGGAGACCGTCGTCACCGTACGCGGCGATACCCCGGTCAAAGTGAAGGACCTGGGTACGGTGATGATCGGCTCGGCCATCCGTCGCGGCACGGGCTGGGCGTCACGACGCGGACCGGAATGGGAACCGATCATCGAGCCGGCCGTCATCATGGCCGTTCTCAAGCAGCCGCGCGCCAACACGCTCGCGGTCACAGAGAACCTCGACCAGGCATTCGACGACATCCAGAGCACGATCCCCAAAGGCATGACCATCAACCGCAAGCTCTTCCGTCAGGCCGATTTCATCAACGCGTCGGTGCAGAACACGATCGAGGCGCTGCGCGACGGCGGCATCATGGTCATCATCGTCGTCGTGCTGTTCCTGGCCAGCACGCGGGCCAGCTTCATCACGCTGCTGGCCATTCCGTTCTCGCTTGTGACTGCGGTCCTGACGCTCCGGTCGCTGGGTGCGAGCATCAACACCATGACGCTCGGCGGCATGGCCATCGCCATCGGCGCACTCGTCGACGACGCCATCATCGATGTCGAGAACATCATCCGCCGATTGCGTGAGAACTCGGCCCTGCCCGAATCGCAACGGCGACCGCACCTGGAGGTCGTCTTCCGCGCCAGCGTCGAGGTCCGGGCGTCCATCGTCTTCGCGACGGTCATCATCATGTTGGTGTTCGTGCCGCTCCTGTTCCTCTCCGGCGTCGAAGGGCGTTTGCTCCGTCCGCTCGGGATCGCGTTCGCGGTCTCACTGGCGGCGTCGTTGGTGGCGGCACTCACGCTGACGCCGGCGCTGAGCTACTACCTTCTGCCGAAGAGTCGGACCGTTCTGAAGGCTCGCGAACCCTTGATCGTTAGGGCGCTCAAGCGCCTCTACGGTCGACCGCTCGATCTCGTCATGCGACATCCCTGGTGGGTCGTGACGCCGACGGCGGTCCTGCTCATCCTCGCGATCATCGGGGCGGGTACGATGGGACGTAGTTTCCTGCCCGAGTTCAGCGAGGGGGCGATGGCCGTCGGTCTGGTGAGTGTGCCCGGGATCTCTCTCGAAGAAAGCGACCATCTGGCACACATCGTCGAGAGGACGCTCATGCAGCACCCGGAGATTGTGGCCATCGGCCGGCGTACGGGGCGGGGCGAGGCCGACGCGCACGGCATGAACACCGAAGGCAGTGAGATCGACCTCACGCTGGACATGGACGCGCCGGTGCGGCTGGGGCTACCACGTCGCACGCGGGCCGAATTGCTGGAGGCACTGCGGGCCGAAGTCTCGCAGATCCCGGGCGTTCAGGCCACGTTCGGCCAGCCCATCGGCCATCGCATCGACCATATGCTCTCGGGTACGCGGGCCAACATCGCAGTCAAGATCTTCGGGGAAGACCTGATCCGGCTTCGCGGACTGGCCCGGCAGGTGGAGGCGGTCATGAGCGGCATCCCGGGTGTGGCGGACCTCTCCGTCGAGCAACAGAACGACATCCCGATCCACCGCGTGGAATTCGATCGCACGGCGATTGCGTTGCATGGCCTGCAGGTGACAGATGTGGCCACGGCCCTGCAAACGGCATTTCGCGGCGATGCCGTGGAGCAGGTGCTCGAGGGTCGCAACGCGTTCGACCTCGTCGTGCGTGTCGGTGACGCAGCGGACCCGGACGCTTGGACGGTCGCGACCGCGGAGATGGTCGAGCAGGTACTCGTGGACACGCCGTCGGGGGCAAAGATCCCGCTAAGAGTGCTCGCCCGCATCAGCCGTGAGCACGGCCCGAACATGATCAGCCGCGAGAACGCGCAACGAAAGATCGTCGTGATGTGTAACGTTGCGCAGAGGGCGCTCGGCGACGTCGTCGCCGACATTCAACGTGCCGTCGCCGAGGGAGTCGATCTGCCCCAGGGCTACTACGTCGAGTACGGAGGCCAATTCGAGAGCGCCGAGGAAACGCGCAGACGGCTCAGCATTCTCGGCGTCGTCGTCATCCTGGGCATCGGGTTCCTGCTGTACGTGGTGTTCCGCTCGCACCGCGACGCGCTGCTGGTCATGGTGAACCTGCCGCTCGCGCTGATCGGCGGTGTCGCGGGCGTCTTTCTGTCCGACGGGATCCTGTCCGTGGCATCGGTCATCGGCTTCATCAGCGTGTTCGGCATTGCGGCCCGCAACGGCATCATGCTGGTGTCGCATATCCGGCACCTGCAACGCTTCGAGGGCATGACCGATTTCGAAGAGGCCGTTCGGCGGGGCGCGACGGAGAGACTCGCCGCGATCCTGATGACCGCGCTGGCAACCGGTCTTGCCCTCGTACCGCTCGCGCTGAGCGGCGAACAGCCGGGGCGGGAGATCCTCTCACCGATGGCCATCGTGATCCTGTTCGGGCTCCTGTCGTCGACCGTGTTGAACATGTTCGTCGTGCCGGCGCTCTTCCTGCGGTTCGGCCAGCCGGTGGAGGCGGAGCCGATCGCGGACGTGCGAGACGAGCTGTGGCGGGTGGAACACGCAATGCCGGCGGCGCCGATCTAGCGGAAACGCCGCGTGCGAGGAATCAACACGCCAAGGTGCTCTGACGATGCCCAACTCTGACCATGAGTCATCTCACGATCACACGTTCGGCCTGGACCGGCCGATGCCGGGCGAGCGACGGACGCTGATCGTCATCGTGGTCACTGCCACGATGATGGTCGTCGAGATCGTTGCCGGACTCGCGTTCGGATCGATGGCGTTGCTGGCCGACGGGCTGCACATGGCCTCGCACACCGTCGCCCTGGCGATTGCCTACTTCGCGTACATCTACGCCCGCCGGCACGCCCGGGACGAGCGTTTCAGCTTCGGTACGGGCAAGGTGAACCCGCTTGCGGGGTTCACGGGCGCGATTCTGCTCGCAGTATTCGCCATCACGATGGTCGCGGAGAGCATTGACCGCTTCGTCCACCCCGTGGTGATTCGTTTCAACCAGGCGATCCTGGTGGCGGTCCTGGGTCTCGCCGTAAACGCTCTCAGCGCCGTGGTGCTGAGTGGCCGCAAGCACGCCGAACATGATCACGACCACGGCCATGCGGACGACCACGACGACGCCCATCACGGTGACCACAATCTGCGGGCAGCCTACCTTCACGTCCTGGCCGACGCGCTGACATCGCTGTTGGCCATCTTTGCTCTTCTGGCCGGCAAGTACTCCGGAGCCACGTGGATGGACCCGCTGATGGGCGTCGTCGGGGCCGTGCTCGTCGCGAGGTGGTCGCTCGGGCTGATCCGGACCACCAGCCGCGTCCTCCTCGATCATCAAGCACCCGAGCGCATGCGTACGGCGATTCGCGAGGCAATCGAAGCGGAGGGTACGACTCACGTCCTGGACCTCCACGTCTGGTCGCTGGGTTCAGGTCGTTACGCCGCCATCATCGCGCTCGCTTCCGATGCACGGCGTTCAGCGGCCGAATGGAAGGCCGTGATTCCGTCAGGCTTGGGGCTTGCGCACGTCACGGTGGAGACGAATCGTCCGAGCGATTCGCCCACGTCGAGCGACGGCGAATCCCTCTGATGAAGTGCGGCAAGTGCGTCCGGCGTGAAGCCGCTCAGAAGAGAATCAACAGCGGGTCGAACGCGCGGTCGGGGTGACCGGTGTAGAACTGCCTGAGAAGCCGATCGTACTGCTCGAAACGCTTGTCGTACTGTTCGACGTCGCGATTGAGGATCCGCCTCGCCGCTTCGAGGTTCGGTTGGGTGCGGGCCGCGTCTCTCTCCCACGTGTGCTTGATCAACGAGAGGTCGTGCCGGAGGCTGGGGGGATGGCGCGTCTCGTACTTCTCCACCGTCTTGATGGTCCAGTCGATGCTCTTGTCTCGGTGCGCCATGCGCTGCCGGATCTCGGGGTTGTGACACCCAGCCGATGTCAGGAATCCCGCCACCAGCAGGGGGGCGAATGCGTTTCGGAGGCAGCGTCCGGTCATGCAAGAGTCCTCTGGCAGTGCCTGCAATCCTATGAGACCATTATACCATAGCGGTCGGCGTGCGCCGCAGGATCGTCCGCGTGTCATTCCCAATCCGCATTCCGCACTCGACAAGTCGTAATTGGACGGCCCCACTTGCGTGCGTACGGGGCTCGGGTGCGTGTGCAGCGTTCAGCCGGGCGTCTGCGGGCCTCCGGGCCGCGTGGTCGGTTGGCTGCTGTTCGAGGCTGCGGCGCGCAGGGCCTCCACATCGCCGCGGTATTCTTCCTCTTCGAAGTCTCGCAGGCGGAACCGCGACCGTTTGGCCCGATACCGGCCGTCGAGGTGTGATCCGTCGTCGGTCACCAGCTCGAACGTCCCCTCACACCACGCATCGCCGCCAAAGGTCACGCCCTCGACCGTGACCGTCCCGTCAACTACGCGCGTGAGCCCGGCCGCGTGACCGCGGGTCTGTACGAAGAATCCGGCAACGGGCCCGTCGCTGGTCAGGTCACCCACTTGTGCCGTGGTCTCGGCATCACCAGGCAGTCGCACATAGAGCAGGAAGTGACGGGTGCCGGCCCACGCTCCGGGCAACGGGAACGCCAGCAGCAGACGTCGGGGCCGCTCGCCTCCGCCGTCGAAGCTGCCCCACTCGCTGTGCAGGTCCATCTCACGCTGCAATCCCGTCAACTGCGGCTGCGTCACCCGCACGTGTGCCTCCGGCGCAGCGCAGCCGGCAAGCCCCACGAGCATCATGCTCACGATCGCAGCGGTGTGCGTCTCAGGCCTCATACATCGCATCGATCTGGGCACCGTAGCGCTTGTAGACTTGCTCACGTCGGACCTTCAGTGTGGGTGTCAGTTCGCCGTCCTCGATGGTGAACGCACGGGGCAGTAGGACGCACTTGCGGACCCGCTCGTACTTCGACACGTCCTTGAGCGCCTCGTCGACGCGCTCCTGCATGAGGGCGCACACCTTCGGGTCCGACACGATCTCGTCAGGGGTGGTCGCGGTGACGCCCGCCCGCTTGACCTCGGGAGCCAGCATCTCGAAGTTCGGCACGATCAGCGCGGTGAGGAACTTGCGCCGGTCGCCGTAGATGACGGCCTGATCGATCAGCGGGTCCTCGCTGAGCAGGTGCTCCACATACCGGGGGGCGATGTTCTTGCCGCCGGCGGTGACGATGAGCTCTTTCTTTCGGCCCGTGATCCGCAGGAAGCCCTCCTCGTCGATGCTGCCCAGATCGCCCGTGTACAGCCAACCGTCCTTCAGGGTCTCGGCCGTATCCTCGGGCTTGTTCCAGTAGCCGCGCATCACGTGCGGGCCTCGGGTGAGCACCTCGCCGTCGTCGGCGATGCGCACCTCGATTCCGCTGATCGGCTGCCCCACGGTTCCGATTTTGCTGGCGCTCGGTCGGTTGGCGGTGATCACCGGCGAAGACTCGGTCAGTCCGTACCCTTCCAGGATGATCACGCCGCGTGCTTTGAAGAACTCGGCCAGGTGCGGTGGCAAGGGGGCTCCACCGCTGACGCACAGCCGAATACGCCCGCCGAGGATCGTCTTCAGGGCCTCCGGGCGATCGGCGAGCCCGGCTTCCGTCAGCTCCCGCACCACGTTCTCGTAGAAGTGCGGAACGGACGACATCAGGTGCGGCCTGACCTCCTGGAGGTTGTCCATCAATCGCTCGTAGCTCTCGGCAAATGCCACGATGGCACCGGCCGTTATCGTTGCATAGTAGTCCGCCGTGCGAGCGAAGATGTGACTGATCGGCAGCCAGCACAGCCTCACATCGTCCGCCGAGATGGTGAAAACCTCGAGGCACCCCCGAGCGTTGGATGTGAGGTTCGAGTGCGTCAGCATCACACCCTTCGGCTCGCCCGTGGTGCCCGACGTGTACATGATCGTGACCAGGTCGTCGGGCGTGACGGTCGCCAGCCCCTGTTCCGGCATCTTGGCCAGCGTCGGGCTCGCCGCCGCGTCCTCGATCAGATCGGCCCAGTGATGGAACGCCCATCCGGCGTCCGCCGGAGCGTCCACCTTGTCGAAGGCAATCACGTGCTTCACGCCCGGCTGATCCCGTGTCGCCTCCACGACCTTGGCCAGTTGCTCGTCCGAGGAGACCGCTACGATCGACGCCCCGGAATCGGCGATCTGGTACGCCACCTGCTTTGCGGTCAGTGGGGCGTGGATGGGTACGTTGGTGCCGCCCGCGGTCAGCAGCCCGAGGTCGGTGATGACCCATTCGAGTCGGTTCTCCGACAGGACCACCACCCGGTCGCCGTGCTGCAAGCCGAGATCGACCAGCGCGGCCGCGCAGCGGTTGACCTGTCCGGCCAACTCCGCCCACGACACGTCCCGCCACTGGCCGGAGTCCTTGATGCGGATGCAGGTGCGATCGGCCAAGCGCTCAGCCTGGCCGTGAAATAGAGAGACCAATGTGTTTGCACCGGTAGCCATGAGGTACTCCGCAAGCCTCGGGTTCCCAGACCTCTCCAGAACGCAAACAGGAGCCGGATTTCATGGTTCATGATACGCCGAGGTCGTCGGGGGAACAACCGGCGACCCGGCCGGACGCGAGGATTGCCGCCTCGCCGGCATCGCCTTGGTGTGCCTCGTCGAGGTCGGCCCGGATGGCGGGGTTGCTTTTTGTCGTCGCGCCTGCGAAAAACAGCCGAAGACCGCAGGAGACACCGGCCGGATCGGCCGGAGCCTTGTACGCCGGGCTGACCGGAGAGGTTCGCAGGGAGGTTTGCAGCGGATGGCAGATTGGGAAGTTGCTCGTTCACAAGGCACATGCGCAGAGAGCGGCCGGGCCCTCGGCGAGGGTGAGGAGTTCTATGCCGTACTCTTCGATACCCCCGAAGGCTTCGTCCGTCGGGACTACGCGATCGAGGCCTGGCCGGGACCGCCGGAGGATGCGTACTGCTACTGGAAGTCGCGCATTCCGCGCAAGGAAGAGAAGAAGCGCATCATCGTCGATGATACGGTGCTGATCGACTTCTTCGAGCGGCTTGCCGACGAGGACGAGCCGGCCCGGCAGCAGTTTCGGTTCGTGCTGGCTCTGATGCTCATGCGCAAGCGGCGCTTGCGTTACGAGGCCACCCGAAACACCGACGGAGTCGAGACGTGGGCGATGACGCTCATGCCCGAGGGTTCGACGCATGAGGTCGTGAATCCGCACTTGCAGGACGACGAGATCAACGTCGTATCCGAACAGCTCACGGCGATTCTTCACGGCGACTTTCTGGCCGACCACGGTGAGCGGTTGGCAACCGCCGGTCCGCAACCGGCAAATGAGGACGACGCCGGCAACCAGGACAGCGCCGAGTCCGACACCGAACAGGAGGGCAACGGTGCGACCACGTAGTGCCCTGTGTTGGCTTTCCCTCCTGACCCTGCTCGTGGGATGTCCGCCCCCGCCGCCGATACCGCCCGTGTCGTTGACGCTGGCGGAGGTGGTCGAGCGGATCAATGCCAACAACGTGCCGCTCGATTTCGGATTGAAGGGACGGCTCGCTCGCGCGGATGTGGTCTACACGGAGCGCGTGCCCGAACCCGGGCAGGCCGGACGGGAACCGACCGTCAAGGAGTATCCGCACCGCTTCCAACTCGGCGGCACCGTGCTGTTGGTCAAGCCTTCGCATCTGTTTGCGAAACTGCACCACGAGTTCGCCCGCGACACGATCATGGAACTCGGCGTCAACGGCACCGAGTACTGGCTCTGGATCCGGCCGGATATGGACAAGCTCTGGTGGGGCTAGTGCGAGCACCTCGACAAACCCTGCAACCGGGCCGTGCCGATCCGCCCGGACCACGTGGTCGACGCCCTCGGTGCGTCCGACCTGCCGATCGACACGACCGGTCCGCGAGGCCCGGCTCCGCGCGTCAGCGAGAAGCGAAACGAGTTGCTCTTCTTCCGTACGACCGAAGAGGGTCAGGTGTACATCGAGAAGGAGTATTGGGTCGATCGCTGGGAGCCGTTTCTGGTGCGTGAGGTCATCCATCGCGACCGCGACGGGCGCGTACTGATGCGGACGCAATTGGGCGACTACCGCCCGGTCGTGGCCCCGCAGGCGAACGGTCCGTTGCCGAAGATGGCCCACGACATCCTCGCGGAGTGGCCGACGGAGAAGGCCAGCATACGCCTCGTGGTCCGGAAGTGGGAGCGCCTCGACGCGCTCGACACCGAGGCCGAGGCGTTCGTCGCACCGCTGGATCGGGGATACGACGAGGTCGAGCAGGTGGACCGGGAGTGCGAGCAGTAGCCGATGCGCGCGAAGCAGAAACCATTCTGGTGGGCGATGGTCACGTCAACCGTGCTCGTTGCACCCGTTGGGGCCGCCGAGTTCTGCGGCACGGCCGGCAACGCCGAGATGCTTTGGGTCGTCGGTGCGGTCCCGAGCACGAACGACAAACCCGCGACGATTCGTTTCCGCTACCGGGCCCACACGGAGCCTGAGTTTCGGACTCCCGAGGGCGTGGCCCCGGTCACCGGAAAGGTCGCCTTGCTCGCCGCGCTCGGGACCGACCTGCACATCGTCTACGAAGACGGGGCGCAGTGGCGGTGCACGCAGAACGGGATGCAGGTGTCCTCGCGCATCCCGTCGCCGGAGAGGCCGCTGGCGTGGGCGGTGTCGGAATCGCGGAATGCACTGTACGCGGTCGTGCCGGGCAGCGTGCTGCTGCGCCTGCCGCATCGCGGCGTGCCGTCGACCGCGGCGGCAACGAGCAGGCCCTCTGCCGCCACCGGCCCAACGCAGCCGGCGGGGGATGCGACGGCCCCGCCGCTGGAACGTGCTCTGCAGGATCGGCTGCTGGCGGACGGACTGGCGCGCTTCGCAAACGGACGGTGGGAGCGCGCCGCCGACCGGCTGATGCCCACGTGGCTCGACGGTCACCGTGCCGTGTGGCTGGCCGCCGATCGCGCAGGGATCCACCTGTTCTACGAGCCGGCGCAGGACGGTGAGCAGATCGAGTACTCACGACAATCGGCGGGCTCCAACGGCTGGAGCGACCCCGAGCCCATTGGGATCGAGGTTGGCGGTCCGGACCCGCGCGTCGCACTGGCCGTCAACGAACGCGTGCTGTTCGTCCACGCTGAGCCGCGCGTGGACGATGCCTCGACGATCCATCTTCAGGTCGTCCGTCACACCGGCCAGGCGTGGGAACCGGGCCCGCTGCTGGGTGGGAGCGATCCGCCGCGCTCGTTCGTGACCGGCAATGTAGCGGTGACGGCCTCTGGGCAGCACGTTGCCGTGGCCGAGCGCACGGGCCCGCAGGAGATCAAGATCTCCACCTGGGACGCGCAGACGGGTGCATCCGCCGGTGCGGAGCACACGGCCGGCCTCGATCTCCCCCAGCCTCCGATCATCGGAGAAGAGATGGCCAACTGGCTGCTCATCGCCACGGTGTCACTCCTCTTCTTCGCCGCATTGCGCCGCCGCCAACTCGCCCGGCCAAAGTCCGACGACCGCAGCCGATCGGATGAGTGAGGGCTTCGAGGTGGGGGAGTCCCGACGCTCTCGCTGCAACCAGTACAGCACCGACCGATAGGCCTTGGGCAGCCGAAAAGGGTGAACCCCACTGCCGAACGGGAGCCGCGTTGTCCGACCGGCTACGCCGGCAGCCCGTTTGCACCGGGGTCCTCAGAGCACTACGATACAAGGGTAACCGAACGCCAACGAAGGGCAGGGGGCCGTTCGGTTCCGCGCGAGTCTCTCCATTGGCATCTGCGCGCACTCGTTCTTGGCTACGCGCAACGGTGGGCGGAACGGATAGCGACCCCTTCGACAACCCCTGCGGGCTCTAGGAGGCCGATCATGAAGCATGCACCCCTTGTCGTAGCCGCAGTTGCGCTTCTGTCCGGATGGCCGGTGTCGGCGCACGCATGGATCATCACGACCGAGGCGGACCAAGTGGCCGCCACGTCCAAAGGGCGGTTCAACAAACGGATCGACGGCGACGGGTACATGTACCGCAACGACGGCGTCGTGGGCGGCCACGAGCCGCTGACCAACAGCTTCCCGGCCCCGTTCCGGACCGTGACCACCGCCTGCTCGAACCTCCCCACCGATGCTCCGAGCAGCGCAGGTTGTCTGCCCAGCGTGGTTCGGTTCACGGACCTGGCCGGTGGGGCGATCGTCCCGACCACAACGAAGCAGTTCTTTGGCGTGTCGGGCTACGACATCGGCCGCCGGCTGGATGTGACCGGCACCTGGTGGGACAACGTGGGTGACGCCGCGGACGGCTCGGCCGGCACGCCCGTGCCCGGACTGAGTGTGCACTTCGAACGCTCCGACAGCAGCACGGTCGAGGTGACGGTGAGCAACGAAACCGGCTACTCGATCGTTTTCTCGTCGCTGGGCTACAAGGTCGTCGCCTACGACTCGGTTTCGGCGGCGACGTTGAACTCGATTGACCATCCGGGCGGTTCGTTCACACCTTCCGGCATTGCTGATGCGATGCTCAGTGCATCAGCCGCGGTCACGTTCGCGGTTGGCGCCGGCCTGACCGAGGACGTGGTCGTCTACTACGAGGCCGCGTTCAACCGTGGCAGCCCGAACAGCAGCACTTCGAACAACTGGCATGCGATGTCGTCCGGTGCGCCGGACCTGCTCGTGGGCCCGTACTACGGCCGGTTCAAGATCTGCGCGGTTCACACCGACGACGCGGGCGGCGTGTTGCCGGACCTGCCGGTGTACGACCTGCTGGCCAAGGGGCCGTTCAAGACGGTCTCGGGCGGCACGGCGGCGGTGTTCGCGCCGAGAGACGTGAACGGGGACGGCCGGGCGGAGATCCTCATCGACACCACGCAAGGCTCCGGCGTGAAGCGGTCGTACATGCGGACGCGCGCGGGCGACGTGTATGACGACGTCGAAGTCCACGCGATCGTCGAGCCCGGGGCGCTGACCGGCCAGGTGGTTTCCGGTGAGACCATCGTGTCGTCGGACCTGGGCGGCCCGATTGCGATTCGCGTACAACCGGGGCTGGGTGGGTCGTACCACCTGAGCACGGCCGCGGGCCGACCCAACGAGATCAGTCTGTGGGTGGAGGATGCCTCGGGCAACTCGACGAAGTTGTGTGAAGCAACGCAATGGGACAACAGTGACCCCATCGGCATCGAGTTCAACCACGTGCAGGACGCCGGGGGCACGCCATACGTGGAGAAGAACTACGAGGTTTGGTTATCGGCCGAGGGCACGACACTGAGCGCGACGGTGCAGGAATTGGCCAAGCCCGACGGCAGCAACGATTCGTACGCCCCGGTGTCCGGCCACAGCGTGTCGATCAGTTGCCAGGATGCGACGTGGTCGGAAGGCTACGTGGCTATCCGTTCCGAGCGAGACGGCTCACTCGATTACCTCCTGGACTCGGACGAATTCGAGGGCACGGTGAAAGAGTACGTCATCCGGCAGCCCACGCTGCCCGCCGGTCCGCTCTCCGGCACGTCGATCGTGCTCGTGGGTGGGAACGACAGCCGTACTGACAGCCTCACCAGTTGGAACAGCAGGGGCAGCTCCGCCGGTGTTCACTGGGCGGCCCACGCCAAGGAGGAACTGCTCCGACAACTCGGGGCGGAGGTGACGGCGCTGGGGTGCGACGAATGGAAGGAGGCTCCGTACGGCTTCCCGGACATCGAGACGGTGTTCGACTTGCTCCACTTGGATGGAAGCTGCAGCTCGGCCGTGTCGAAGAACGAAAGCCGGTGCTTCACGTTGATCCCCACGCTCTGGAGCGAGCACATCGACTCACGATGCGAGTGGACGGGACTGGCGGCACAGAACGTATCGGGCGACAACGACTCGTCCGAAGCGATCCATCTGGGCCGTCTGTTGCCGTCCGCCGACGGGGGGAGCCCGTTGCATCCGATCACGGCCGGACTCCCCGCCGACGGCGCGGACACGACCGGCGACGACGGCACCTTCAACATCCCGTTCTACGACGAGCCGCAGCATCACCTTCAGATTTCCACCCCCGGCGGGCTCAACGACCTGCTCGGCATGTCGGAGGCGACCGCCGCCAACGGCATCACGGTTCAGAGCGGTCGGCAGGACTTCATGGGGGGATACCGGTCGATGCTGCTGACCGTGGCCGATGCCGGCGACCCGCGCTGCGGCCCGACCAGTTCGACGCTGTGCAACGAAACGACGTTCGCGCAACGGACGGCATGGTTCGGCTGGGGTGACTTCACACCCCGGTTGTCCATCTGCGGCCAGGCGCTCTACCAGCGGACGGTCATCTGGCTGCTGGGCGGCGACCCGAACGACGTTCCGTTCACCGACTGCGCGGCGACACTGCCACCGCTACCGCCTGTCGAAGTGCAATTCACACTGGCGGCATCGAGTGGTGAGGAAAGCGTCACACCTGCAGAGCTGCAAGTGAGCCTTCTGCCAATCTCCGCCGAGACCGTTGAAGTGGGCTACGCCGTGACCGGCGGTTCTGCGACGGTTGGCGATGACTACAGCCTGCCCGCCGGGCCGCTCGTGTTCGATCCCGGCGAGGCCTTCAAGGTCATTCCGATCACAATCGTCGACGAGGGCGTGCAGGAGAACGACGAAACGATCGAAATCACGCTGTCGAATCCCGTCAATGCAACACTGGGTGCGCAAACGCAACACACGTACACGATCGTCGACGACGATACACTGCCGGGGGTGGAGTTTGAGCTTGCTGCGATGAGTCAGGTGGAGGTCGCCCTTTCGGCTGACATCATCGTCGTGCTCTCCGATACCTCGTCCGAGATTGTCACCGTGGAGTATGTGGTCACGGGAGGCACAGCCGACGGCGGCGTCGACTACACGCTGGCGGCGGGGCCACTGACCATCAATCCCGGCGAGCTCACGGGCAACATCGCCATCACGTTGATCGATGACGGGCTTCCGGAGGGGCCCGAGACGGTGGAGATCACGCTGTCGAGTTCCGTGAATGCCGTGCTGGGAACGCAGGTCGAGCACACGTTCACGATTCTCGACGAGTACGAGTTCCCGACCGAACCCACGTTCACAAACTCGCTCGGTATGCAGCTCGTCCGGATCGAGCCGGGCACCTTCACTATGGGCGTCGGCAATACGCCTTTACCGACCGATCTCTCGGAAGGCGGCAGGGACGAACTCGAGAACGGCGACTTCGACGAGCACCCGAACCATGACGTGACCATCACGCAACCGTTCTACGCAGGCATCTACGAGGTCACCAACGCCGAGTACGAGCAGTTCGACGCCGCGCACAACGCCCTGCGCGGCAAGCTCGGATTCTCGGTCAACGACGACGAGGCCGTCATCTTCGTGACCTGGGACGAGGCGAAGGCGTTCTGCGACTGGCTCTCGGTGCGGGAGGGTCTGCCGTATCGCTTGCCCACCGAGGCGGAGTGGGAGTACGCGTGCCGGGCGGGAACCGCCACGCACTTTCACACCGGCGACTCGCTGCCGGCGGCGTACCACAAGAACCAGCAGGAGACCTGGTACCCGGACCCGAACCGCTCGTGGAATCCGGCCGTCGAGATCGTGCCGCTCACCGTCGGCCAGGCTCCGGCAAACGCATGGGGTCTGTACGACGTGCACGGCAACGTCGAGGAGTGGTGCCACGACTGGTACGGCCCCTACGCAACCGGTCCGCAAACAGATCCGGTGGGCCGCATCGACGGCGATTTCCGCGTCACCCGAGGCGGCAGTCACGGCACCAAGCTCTACTACCTGCGCTCGGGGAACCGTATGGGCAACGTGCCCGAGGACAAGCACTGGCTCATCGGGTTCCGCGTCGTGCTCGGCGAACTGCCCGCGACCACGCCGCTGGCGGTTCCGCCGCCCGAGTTGTATCAGCAGGGCGTGAGCCAGACCGTACCGCCGGACATCGCCGACGGACCGGACCCGGCCGCGCCGTACTTCCACGAACCGCGCAAGTACATGAAGATTCCGGGTGGTTCATACGGACCGCTCTTCTCGAACCACAACCACGATCCGGGAATCGTCGAATGCGCGAACGGCGACCTGCTGGCCGTCTGGTACACGACGGTTTCCGAGCGCGGTCGCTACCTCGCCCTGTGCGCCAGCCGTTTGCCCTTCGCCGATCTGCACAGCGCAAACCCGGATCCGTGGCAGGACGCCTCCCCGTTCTGGGACGCCCCGGATCGCAACGACCACGCCCCGGCCATCTGGCACGACGGCGAGGGCACGATCTACCAGTTCGTCGGCCTGTCGGCGGCCGCGACCTGGGGCAACATGGCCATCATCATGCGCACGTCGACCGACAACGGCGTGACCTGGTCGAAGGCGCAGATCATCGCCCCCGAGCACGGGATCCGGCACCAGCCCGCCGAGTCGGTGTTCCGCACGAGCGGCGGGACCATCATCCTACCCGCCGATGCCGTCTCGACCGGCAGCGGCGGGACGGCCGTCCACATGAGCGATGACAACGGTCTGACCTGGTTCGATCCGGGCGAGGGGCAACCGATCCCGACCTTCGCGGCCGGTCAGACCGGGGCCTGGGTCGCCGGCATTCACGGCGGCGTCGCCGAACTCAGCGACGGCCGGCTCTTGGGGCTCGGACGCGGCGACACCATCGGCGGCATGATGCCCAAGAGCGTCTCGACCGACCTGGGTCTGAACTGGACCTACAGCGCGAGCGTCTTCCCGCCCATCGGCGGCGGACAGCGACTCGCTTTGCTTCGGCTCAAAGAAGGTCCCGTCTTCCTAGCCTCGTTCGCCGGCGGCATGCAGATCACCGACAGCACCGGTACGCACACGGTCTACGGTCTGTACGGAGCACTGTCGTTCGACGACGGCGAGACTTGGCCGGTGCGGCGCCTGATTAGCAACGAGTCGGGCAACGTGTACGAGACGACCGACGGCGGGACGTTCATCATGACCGCGACCAACGCCGAGCCGAGGGGTTACCTGTCGATTACGCAAACGCCCGACGGAGTGATCCAACTCATCAGCAGCAAGCAGCACTATGCGTTCAACACAGCGTGGCTGGTCGAGCGCGCATGCCTGCCCCCTGCGGGCCCGGCTACGCTCGAGAGCATCTGTGACGGCTTGGGTGCGCTCGGTGATCCGACGGCGTTCATCTCGCCGAAAGCAAAGTCGGTGGGGCTCGATTCGGTGGACATCCTCGCGAGCGAGCCGGTCTTCCTGCTCGGTGCCTGTGCCACGTCAACCGGCGGATCGCCGCCCAACGTGGTCGGATGGACACCGCTCGGAGTCGAGGGTGCGTATGCGGTGCAACTCGACGGACCGATTGAAGTCGGCGAATGGACCACGGTAGTGCTCACCGTCGTGAACGGCGCCGGCTGTCGAGGTGACTTGTGCTTCCAGATCGCTCACCTGCCGGACGACATTGACCGCAACGGGCAAGTCAACATCAACGACGCCACTGCGTTCGGCGACGAGTTCGACGGCCCGCAGACGCTGAAGCTGGCCGACCTCAACGGCGACGGTCAGGTCAACCTCAACGACGCTACGAACTTCGGCCAGATCTGGAACGGCACTAGCGGCGAAGGGATGAACCCCGACGGCACCGGGGGTTGGAGTGGAGCGGGTCTGCCCGCACGTCCGTCGTGCGCGTGCCCGTAGCTGGATCAAAGTCCCGTACACCGGTTGCCGCACGGTCGGTCCGGAGTCTCGCCGGTACTGGACGCAAGAGCGCAGCCGCGCATCGCTTTCGGCTGCGCTCGGGAGGGCAGGCATGAATCGGACGTTCGTTGCTTGGACCATCCTTGCACTTCTGCTCGCATGGTTGCCGTCGGCGTCGGCATGGATCATCACGACTGAGGCGGACCAGGTGGCCGCCACGGCGAAAGGGCGGTTCAACAAACGGATCGACGGCGACGGGTACATGTACCGCAACGACGGCGTCGTGGGCGGCCACGAGCCGCTGACCAACAGCTTCCCGGCCCCGTTCCGGACCGTGACCACCGCCTGCTCGAACCTCCCCACCGATGCTCCGAGCAGCGCAGGTTGTCTGCCCAGCGTGGTTCGGTTCACGGACCTGGCCGGTGGGGCGATCGTCCCGACCACAACGAAGCAGTTCTTTGGCGTGTCGGGCTACGACATCGGCCGCCAGCTGGATGTGACCGGCACCTGGTGGGACAACGTGGGCGACGCCGCGGACGGCTCGGCCGGCACGCCCGTGCCCGGACTGAGCGTGCACTTCGAACGCACCGGCAGCAGCACGGTCGAGGTGGCGGTGAGCAACGAAACCGGCTACTCGGTCGCGTTCTCGTCGCTGGGCTACAAGGTCGTCGCCTATGACTCGGTTTCGGCGGCGACGTTGAACTCGATTGACCATCCGGGGGGCACGTTCACACTTTCCGGCGTGGCTGACGGCACGCTGGGATCGCTCTCGGAGGTTACGTTCGCGGTGACCGCGGGCCTGAACGACGACGTGGTGGTGTACTATGAGGCCGCGTTCAGTGGCGGCAGTCCGAACAGCAGCACTTCGAATAACTGGCACGGGATGTCGTCCGGCGCCCCGGACCTGCTCGCGGGTTCGTACTACGGCCGGTTCAAGATCTGCGCGGTTCACACCGACGACGTCGG
>CAYMME010000009.1:12310-43700 GCA_964391465.1 uncultured Planctomycetales bacterium | reverse complement strand
ATGGCCCCCGTGGCTCCGCGAAAATGGTCCCCTCCCTGGCCGCCACTGACACGTCTACGGGGCGCGACTGCGCCGCGGGACCAAGCAATGGACCGAGCCCGTTGTGTGGACCGACACGCCGGCGTTCCCCGACGGAAACACGGCCCTGTACGTCGACCGCGACGATCGCCTGTGGCTCTTCTGGCCGCTGGTCATCGCCAACACGTGGGAGTCGTGTATCACGAAGTACCGCGTGTCGTCGGACTACCACGACACCGACCCACCGAAGTGGGAGTGGCAGGACGTCGTGCCGCTCGCCCCGAAGGATCTACCGGCGAAGCTGCACGAGGCGCTCGACGCGCGGATCAAGGCCCTCACGCCCGAGCAACGGCGCGACGAGGCGGCGATGAAGCGGTTGCGGGGCTTCCGGGAGCGATTCGACGACAAGCTCTACAACCGTCTCGGCTGGCAGACGCGCTGCAAGCCGACGCGGCTGCCGGCCGGGCGCGTCCTGTTGCCGCTGTACTCCGACACCTATCTGGCGTCGATCATGGCGATCAGCGACGACGACGGGAAGACGTGGTACGCGAGTGAGCCGCTGATCGGTTTGGGTAACATCCAGCCCACCGTGCTCCGTCGGCGCGACGGAACGTTGGTTGCGTACATGCGCGAGGCGGGGCCGCTCGAACGAATCCGCGTGTCCGAGTCGAAGGACGACGGGCTCACGTGGGGTGCGGTCGGCATCACCGACTTCCCCAACCCCGGCTCCGGCCTGGACGGCCTGGTGCTGGCGAGCGGGAAGTGGCTGCTGGTCTACAACGACTCGACGAGGCACCGCCACAGCCTGGCCGTCTCACTCTCCCCCGACGAGGGACGTACCTGGCCGTGGACGCGGCACCTGGAGAAGCACGAGACCGGGGCGTACCACTACCCGGCCGTCATACAGGGTCGCGACGACACGATCCACGCCGTCTATAGTTGCTTCGTCAAAGGGGGCAAGAGCATGAAGCACGCCGCCTTCAACGAGGCGTGGGTCATGATCGACGACGACTGAGGCCGAATCATGAATCCGTTGTTGGTTCTGTTGCTGGCGGTCACCTTGGGACAAGCGGATGCCTCCGTGCGCTACAACGAAGCGCAGTTCAAGGCGGCACACAATTCGGTCGACCGTGCCGAGTCGGTTACGCAGCAACTCGACACCGATCCGGACAAGCCGCACCAAGGCGGCTGCCGCGGCGTCGAGTTCGACGTCGTGCTCGACCCGGCGAGCATCAAGACCGACACGTGGCGGTTCGGCGTGCAGCATGGCGGCGAGTTCGAGGCGACGAGTCCTTCGCTGCGCAAGCTGCTGGGCGAGGTCAAAGCATGGTCGACGGGTCACCCTCGACACACGGTCATTACGGTCTACATCGATCTGAAGTCCGGGGCGTGCATCGGCGATGATCTCGAGTTCGTCGGCCAGATCGACGGGATTCTCGCCGAGACGCTGGGCCGGACAGCGCTCTACCGTCCGGGGCAGATGCAGCACGATCAGCCGACGTTGCGGGCCGGCCTGCGCAAACACGGTTGGCCGACACTGAAAGACCTTCGCGGCAAGTTCATCGTCGTCTTCTCCGGCGATGACCGCGATGAGGACCTGTTCCGTCGCAAGCTCGTCTACGTGACCACCGAGCCGACCAAGCGGCTTGCGTTCGCGGATCGTGATGTGCGCAACGCCGGCACCGGGCGCTGGTCCGAGTCCGACGTGCGCAACCCGTACTACAACACGGGCTGGCACGTGTTTGTTCTGCTTCAGCGCGGCCGGCCGGGCTGGCTCGAACTGGGCCGGGCCGCCCATGACGCCGGGCTCGCCGGCCGCGTCTGGGTGCTCAACGACCCCGACAGCTTCGCCGCCGCCCGTGACGCCGGCATCAACATCCTCGCCACCGACAAGGTCCGCGGCGCCCCGTGGACCGCCCAGGCCGTGCGGCGCTAAGGCCGCGGCTCGGGCCACGGATTCGGCAATCCACGCGCATTCACGTTATACTGAGCGGACTGCCGGTTGCGCGGCGAACGACACCTTTCCTCGGTCAGGGGCAGCAATCAGGAGCGGCTGATATGATGCACACGCAGCGATCGAGACGTGACGCCCTGTCGCGTCGGATGTTTCTCCAACACACCGCGATGGGTGCGGCCGGCCTGACGCTCGGAGGCTCGGCCACGGTTGCCGCGGCCGAGGGCGACCGCCGGGCGACGATCTTCGGCTACGCGGCGTGCTCGTGGTCGTTGCGAGACGCGTCGCCCAAGGTCTTCGACGTCGCCAAGGAGATCGGCCTCGAGGGCGTGCAGCTCAGCATGGCCGGTGAGCCGCCGAAGCTGGCACTGGCTGACGCTGCAGTGCGAAAGGAATACAAGGCCGCGAGCGCCAAGACCGGCGTCAAGATCTGCTCGCTTGCCCTCGGCTGCCTCAACAGTTACCCGCTCAAGTCCGACAAGCGGGCGCCGGGTTGGGTCGTGCAGGCCATCGACGCCGCCGTCGACTTCGGTGTCGACATCGTGCTGCTCGCGTTCTTCGGCAAGGGCGAGCTCAAGACGCAAGCGGAGATGGACCGCGTCGGCGACATCCTCAAAGAGATCGCGCCGGTGGCCGCCAAGAAGAAGGTCCGCCTCGGGCTCGAAAACACGATCTCGGCCGAGCAGACCCTCGGCATCATCAAGCGCTCCGACTCCCCGGCGGTCGTGGTGTATTACGACGTGGGCAACGCCCGCCACTGGAAGCACGACGCCATCGCCGAGTTGCGCATGCTCGGCCGGCGCGTCTGCGAAATCCACTTCAAGGACGGCATCAAGAGTTACGGTGACACTCTGCTCGGCGAAGGCAAGGTCGACTACAAAGCCGTCGCGGCCGTGCTCCACGAGACCCGCTACAAGGGTTGGATCGTCCTCGAGCCCCACGCCAAGGACCTGGTGCCCGACATGAAGAAGAACCTGGCCTTCGCTCGGAAGACCATGGCGTAGTGGCGGACGAACGCAGGCTGGATCCGAGGAATCTCGGAATGCGGAATGCGGATTGCGGATTGTGCGGCGCAGCGACCTGTACGCCGCGCCTGTTGCTCGCCCTTGTACTCGTTGCTGTGCCGACGCGCGTTGCGGTTGCCGACTCATGGCGCGACGCTTGGCCGGATCCGCCGATGGCGTTGCGGCCGTTGCAGATCGTTCACGGGTTGTCGCCGGAGCAGGCCCGGCCGGAGGCGCTGGCGAAGTGGAAGGATCTTGGTCTCGGTGGGATCGTGTGCAACGTGCACTTCCGCGAGTACATGCGCTCCGAGGCTCGGTGGAAGACGCTCGTCGCGGCCGTCGATGCCTGCGCCGAACTGGGGCTGGTCGTCTGGATCTACGACGAGGACGGCTACCCTTCGGGGGCGGCCGGGGGGCTCGTGCTCGACAAGGACCCGAAGTACGAGGCGCTCGAACTGACGTTCGACCCGACGAGCGACCCGCCGTTCGCGGTGCGGCCTGCGTACGAGCACACGCACGCGAGCAACAACTTCTACGCGGCCCGCCGCTATCCGAACCTGATCGACGAGGCGGCCATGCGTTGCTTCGTTGACGTCACGCACGAGGCCTACCGCAAGCGCATCGGCAAGCACCTCGGCAAGTCGGTGGTGGCCTTCTTCACCGACGAGCCGTCGCTCATGGCCGACAACCTCGGGCAACTGCCCGAGCGCGTCCGCAAGAAGGTGCGCGTGGTCGACAAGCTCGACGAGACGGTCAAGCCGCTGCCGTCGGTTCCGTGGGCGCGCGATCTGCCCGAGCAGTACCGCAAACGCCACAGCGAGGACCTTCTCCCGCTGCGCGGCAGTCTGTTTGCAGGCCACTCCAAGCAGGACCGCCAGACGCGACGGCGGTTCTGGTCGCTGATCGGCGACCTGATGGCCGAGCGCTTCTTCGGCCGGATCCAGACGTGGTGCGAGTCCAACGGCGTAGCGTCGAGCGGCCACCTGCTGCGCGAGGAAGCCATCATTCACCACGTGCCACTGTACGGCAACGCGCTGAAGTGCTTCGGCCGGTTCGACATCCCCGGCATGGACATGCTGTCGTCCGACCCGCGGGTGGTGCTGCACGGCGGTTGGCTGGCGGCGTCGCTGCCGGGCTCCGCCGCACTGCTCGGCGGTGGCCGGCGCGTGATGACCGAGGTCTCCGACTTCGTCCAGACGATGGGCGGCAAGAGGCCGGTGTCGCTCGAGCACATGTGCGCCACCGCTGCGTGGCAGGCCGCGTTCGGCGTCACCGAGTTCACGCTCTACTACCGTCCCGAACCGCGCACGCCCGACGACTACCGTGCGTACGGCGCGTTCGTCGGTCGGCTCAACGCGGTGCTGCGGGAGGCCACACCCGACCCGCACGTGTTGCTGTATTATCCGATCCGCGATTTGTGGGAAGAGTATCTGCCGGTGGCCAAACCGTTGCACATCAACGGCCAGTCGGCTCGCGCCCGCAAGATCGTCGAGTCGTTCAACGCCCTCGGCCGATCGCTCATCAAGGCTCACATCCCGTTCGCGCTCGCCGACCACGAGACGCTCGCCGCGGCCAAGCCCGACGGCGATACCCTGGTCATCAACAACCGGCGTTTCAAAGCGCTCGTGGTGCCCGAAGGCGCCGAAGTGCCCAAGCACACACCCGGCGTCGTCATCCGCGACAACAAGCTCGATGGCCTGCAACCGGTCGCCCGCCTCGCTCCCCCGGCCGACGGCGTGCTGGTCAGCCGCTTCGTGCGCGACCACCGCCGCATCATCCTGGCCGTTAACGTCACCGACATACCATACGAAGGCAAGATCACCCTCGATCCGCCGGGTTCCTGGCAACAATGGGACCCGGCTACAGGCAACATCAAACCGTTCAAGCCCGCGGCCGGCGCACTGACGCTGACCCCGCGACAGACGACCCTCCTCGTCCAAGCCGACCGATGACCCGTGACGGCAAGAGCCATTGAAGCATGCTGACGATTGACGGATCACAAGGCGAAGGCGGCGGGCAGATTCTTCGCACTTCGGTGGGGTTGTCGCTGGTGACGGGGCGGGCGTGCCGGATTGTCAACATCCGGGCCCGGCGGAAGAGGCCGGGGTTGATGCGGCAGCACCTGACCGCGGTGAACGCGGCCTGCGAGGTCGGGCAGGCGAAGGTCCAGGGTGCGAGCCTCGGATCTGCGGTCCTGGCGTTCGAGCCAACGGTGGTCGAGCCGGGTGCGTACGACTTTGCGATCGGCACGGCCGGGAGCACGACGCTCGTATTGCAGACCGTGCTGCCCGCGCTGCTGACGGCGTCCGGGCCATCGGTACTCACGCTGGAGGGCGGCACGCACAACCCGTACGCACCGCCGTTCGATTTCCTGCGACAGTGCTTCCTCCCGCTGATCAACCGCATGGGCCCGACGGTTGACGCGATGCTCGAGCGGCCGGGTTTCTATCCGGCCGGGGGCGGGAAGATGGTCGTGACCGTCGAGCCGGCGCCGCAACTCGTCGGCTTCGAACTGCCGGATCGGGGCGAGATTCGCCGTCGGCAGGCAACGGCCACCGTTTCGAACCTTCCGCGCGAGATCGCCGAGCGCGAGCTGCGCGTCATCGAGCAGAAGCTGGGGTGGCCGCGTGACCGCTTGATCGCACGCGAGGTGGCCTCACGCGGTCCCGGCAATGTCGTGAGTATCGAGGTGCAGTCCGAGCATGTGAGCGAAGTGGTCACCGGGTTTGGACAGCGCGGCGTGCGGGCAGAAACCGTGGCCGAGCGGGCGGTGGAGCAGATGCGGCACTATCTCGAGGCCGACGCGCCCGTCGGCGAGTATCTTGCGGATCAGTTGATCATCCCGTTGGCTCTGGCCGGGACGGGCGCCTTCCGGACACTCGAGCCGTCGCGACACACGGCAACGAACATCGCGGTCACGCAGCAGTTCCTCGACTGCGCGTTTGCGGTCACTCGGTGCGGAGACGGGACATCGCGTGTCGAGTTGGCGCAGCGCTGAGGTTCTTGCCCAAGCCTCGCCCGGGATGCCTACTCGATCGAGAGGCGGAACTCCGCATACACCATCCGCGGCGTTTCGGCCCGGTCGCTGAACATCGACGTGCCCTCGGGGTGGTCGGGATCGAGCAGATTGGTCACCCCCCACTGCAACCGATGCCCGGTCGTCCCAGAACTCGTGCTCGGCCCGGAGATCGAGACGGAAGTAGGGGTCCAGGTGCAGGGGCAGGAAGAGGTTCGACGGGTCCGGCGCCTTCACCGCATCGACGTAGTACAGGTGGCTGGAGACGTTCAAGTCGTCCGTGACGTCGTAGCGGGCCCCGAGCATGAACTTGTGCTTCGGCGGGGTGATGGCGTCCCTCTGCACGTACGAAACGTCCGAGGTCCAGTCAAGCTGCTGGTAGGTGTAGTTCCCGAGAAGAGTGAGCTTGGCCGTGGCCGCGTAGCGGGCGTCGAATTCGACACCGTAGAAGGACGAAGCGCCTTCGCGTCCGAAGTCGATGTTGATCAAGGCCGGTGGACCGAGACGGGGCGGGAGCGTGGTCGCGTTGTCGTGCTCGTGCCAGAACAGGCTCAGGTTGGTGTCCAGGCGGTCGAAGAACCGGGCGCGACCGCCGATTTCGTAGGCCAGCAGGCTCTCTGCCTCGACACCGCCGTTGGTGCTCAGCCGAGCCAGGCCGTTGGCCAACGGGATGTTCACGAACCGATCCACCACGGGTAGCATCTGGAAGGCTCGTGACACCGCACCGTAGAGCATCGAGTTCTTGGTGAGCTGATAGGCCAGCGCCGCCCGGCCGCTGGGTTGGAAGCCGCCGTAGAACTCGTAATCGATGCGTCCCCCCAGGCTGAGCGTCCACTTGGGCGCGAACTGCCAGTCGTCCTGCACGTACGCCCCGAGGATATCGGTGCTCACGAAGTCCTTGGACAGCATGAACGGCTCGGAGTTGGTCGTGTCGACGAGGTCGACCCGGTTGTCGATGCCCCACGTCAGGGTGTGAGCCTCGGCGGGCTTGAAGGTCTGCGAAAACTGAAAGGCGAGCTGCTGGTATCGGTAGTCGATTGCGTGCACGCCCGGGGAATACTGGAAGTCGTTCACGTAGGCCTTCCAGGTGACCTGGTTGTCCTCGGCGACGTCGTGCGTCCACTCGCCCAGCAGGAACGACGCCTGGCTGCCTGAGTTGCGTCTTCGGAAGAGGTCGGCCAGGGGTGGCGGCGGATGGCCTCCGTCGACCAGGGCGCTGCCCGCCGAGAACTTGAGCGTCTCGGTCCTGCCGGCATCGTAGATGCCGTGCAACCCCATGCGTCCGGCCTTGTAGTCGTCCTCGAGGTTCCCGAAGAGCGAGCCGCCGGTGCGGAAGCCGTCGCTCGCCTCGTACTCGCCGGAGACGCGGAGGCGCATCTTTTCGTCGACCAGGGCGTAGCCGAGATGCTCCTTGTGCCGGCCGAGCGAGCCGCCTCCCGCGGTGAAGGTCGCGCCCTCCTGGTCCGCCGGGTCCTTGGTGATGATGTTGATCACGCCGTTGACGGCATTGGCGCCCCAGGTGACCCCGCCCGGCCCGCGGATGACCTCGATCCGTTCAATGTCCTCGAGTTGGAACGGCCAGCTTCCCCAGAGCGTCCCGCCGAACACGGAGTCGAAGATCTGCCTTCCGTCTACCAGCACGAGCACCCGGTTGCTGAGCAGTCCTTGGGAGCCGCGTGGCGAGACGGCGCTGAGCCCGAAGGCGAGATCCGCCACGTCCATGCCGGGGGACAGACGCAAGGCGTCCGGAACGGACCTCGCTCCGGATCGGCGAATGTCCTCCTGCGTGATGACGGCAACGGCGTAGGGAACGCTCGTGATCTTCTGTTCGCGCCGGGCGGCCGTCACCACGACGGGGATCTCCATCAACTGCTCGATGTTCAATTCGGAGAAATCCTCGTCGGGATCGTCCGCCGCGGCCTCCGGCATCGTGGCCGAGGGAGGAGGCGGATCGGAGCCGCTCCGACCGGAGTCGGCCCGCGCGGCGACCGGAGCCGCGAACGCGATCAATCCGCCAAGAAGGACCCGCCAACCCGTGCAACGGGTCCGGTGGGCTTCGAACGCTCGATCTGCGTTAGCCACGGGGGGGGCACTGGGGTGTGCTCGCCGTGCTCGAGCGCATCCGGCTGTCAGGCTCGGCCCCCGGCTCGTTGTCCCGGAGCCAACCACGCGTGGGTCGAGCTTCATGTCGATCCGTCCCGCCGTGCCCACCAGCCTATGACCTCATCCAAAGCGACGCCGATCTCCGCGCAAGCGGATGCGGGTCCCGTTCCGCTATCGGTGCTGTTCGTTTCATCGGCAACGTTCCGGGCGGCTCGCCGATGATTCTCACGCGAGACACGCCGCGTTCGAGCCGCGCGGCGCTGCTCAGCACCATTCAGGCGCGGGTCGCAACCGAGCCGGTGCCGGTTGGGCGGGCCGGCACATCGCGTGATGCCTGCAGCACGTCGGTCTGCCGCTCACTCCGATCGCACGGCCCTTGCCCGGAACCCTGACTCGCCACGACTACGCGGACAGAAGTGCGAACGATAGCGCAACCGATTCTGCGCGAGCCAGAGCCTCCTGCAGACTCTGATCACCGTCGTAGGGCTCGTTCGGGATCGAGCGGCCGTCGACGGAGATCCGCAGTGGGTCTTCGGAGAACGGATAGGGCGCCACGGCGAGGGTCTGGGGATCGAGACAGCGAAACGCGAGCTTCGCTTCGTCTCCGCGGTAGTTGCGCGGCACCGGTCCGAAGGTTGCGTCCTTCACGGGAGCGGTGCAGAGATTCAGCGAGAGCAGGTCGACGAGCTGTAGCCATCGGAGATTGACGCGCAATCGGTCGTCGTCCGGCGGACCGGCCGGATCGCCGGACCGACCCAAGGCGTCGCGCAACTGCTGTTGTTGCGTTTCCAACTTGCGAACGCACGCCTGCCCGATCTCGCGCGGGTTGCGTCGCGGGTCATTCGTACGCCACTCGGTCCCGGCGGCAAGCTTCATGCGATACAGGCCGGCCAGGTGCATACTCGACAGCAGGGCCGCGTAGGGGTCCTGTTCGGCCAACTCGGCGAGGCCGGTCGAGTAGAAGCCCCAGTGCTCGTCGATCGGCAGATCCGTGAATTGATAGGGGAGCCGTGTTTCGGGGTCGACCTTCGGTGCCTTTTCCCAGGGAATCCAGCCGTCGTCATGGCGGGCCGCGGCATAGACGACCGAGTCAAACGGGTCGGGACGATCGAACGCATCATTGCCCCAGTGCTCGGCCAACCACCCCGAGATCGCCGCGTGGTCGGTTTGGAGGATGAGGATGAGCCGGTCGCCGTCTTGTCGAACGATCATCGTGGTCGTGTCTCCGTCCGAGCGGTCGCTACTTCGGTCGACGGTTCAATCGATCCGCAGCGCCGGCGGCCGCGTAGACCGCGGCGGTTCGCTGTCCAGCTTTGTCTTTCCCCCCGATCAGCATCAGGGGGCGTGGGGCCACCATGCCGAGCACCTCGGGGATGTCGCACACGCGCAGCACGTTCAGCAGGGCAGGGGCGCCTTTGCTCATGTGGCCGGCCGGCGGATCGACGGCGATGACCCCGGCAATGTCCCGCTCGACCAGCGCGGCGTACGCCCCGAGCACACCGGCGGCGCCGCGACCGGCGACATACACCGGCATGTCCGGGTCGCGCCGGCGAAGGCACCGTACCGTCGAGGCGATGTCCCACACGCGGCCCGTGTCGACCGTCCGGCCGAGCAGGGCGAAGCTGCGTTCGACGTAGTTCGGAGGATTGCGTTGCGTCCAGCGGCTCTGGCCGACACCGCGCGGGCTGCACACGAGCACCGTGTCGCCGGAGCCGCACAGCGGCGCGAACCACGAAGGCATCGCTTCGTCTTCGCCGGCGTTCAGCACGATTAGCACTGTGCGCTTCGCCTTCTCCCGAAGGGGATTGGCGCCGCGTACGCGAATCTCGATGTGCGCCTCCGACCGTAACTTCTCCGTAGCGCCGTTGATCGGCCCCGAAGACCGAGCCGCCGGGATGCGGTCGGGGAAGTACCCGAACGTCACGTGCCGCAACTCATCGAGCAAGCCCTTCTTCCATGCCTCGAACTTCCCGGCCCCCGGTGGCTCGACGTGCCGGATCGGGACGAAGTGCTCGTCGATCGTCGTGTTGAGCTCGTCTTTCGGAATGTCGCCGTCGGTCGGAAACACGCGCAAACGCTCGGGATCGATGGGGTGCTCGAGGTCCTTCCCGGACCCGGTCACGAGGTCGACCTCGGTATCGAGCACCCCGGTCGGTTCGTTCTTCAAGTGCGTGTTGATGAAACGGAAGGCGGCCTGCCGGATGTCTTGGCGGTACGCGTGGTTGCCGATGCTCACGACGCTGTCGACGAGATCCCCCGCTCCGAACCGGCTGTACAGGCTCTCGATGCGGTTGATGATCCGTTCGTTGGCGTCCATGGGGAAGATGCGGTCGTTGTCGCTGTTGACGAACAGCATCGGACGCGGGGCGATCAGGGCCGCGATGCGCGTCCACGGCCAGCGGTACGTGTTGTACAGGAACATACAGTCGCAGTGGCCGTTGATCATGCGGTTGGGGATGTACGACGGCAGATCGGCCATTCCGCTGACCGGCACTGCCACCTTCGCGCGTTCGTCTGCGGCGGCGATCCAGAATGTGGCCGCCCCTCCGCCGCTGATGCCGGTGACCGCGATGCGTTCCGGATCGACGTCCGGGCGGCTGATGAGGTAGTCGATTCCGCGCACGCCGTTCCAGCACTCGACACCCGCGCTCGTGTAGCCGCGAGAGTGCCACCACCATCGCTGCTCGCGGTAGGTGCCGTGGTGGATGGCCGCGATCTCACCGAGCTGCAAACTGTCGACGACGAGGCACACGTACCCGTGGCGTGCGAACCACATGCCGTGCGACTGGTAGGCGGTCTTGTTTCCGTTCCGGCCCCGACCCGAATGGCCGCAGACGTAGAAGATCGCCGGCAGTCGCTCGCCCGCCTTGATCGTGGGCGGCCGGTACAGGTTTCCGGTCACGTAGAGCCGCGGACGACTCTGGTAGTGCAGCTTCTCGACGACGTAGCCGTCGCCCTCCAGCGTGCCGGTGACCGTTGCCTGCATCGGCGTCTTCTCCGGCAGCGGCCAGAGTCCGAGCATGTGGAAGTACTCGCGCTTGTACTGCGGCCGGAGGCGCTCCCAGTCCTCCGCGGACGCCACGCCGTCGAGAAATCGTCCATGGATCTTCTCCGCCTCGACGGCCAGGTGGGCCTGAATCGCTTCGTCGCCCGGCGCGTCGCGATCCGGCGGACAGAAGACCTGGCCCGCCGCCGGTGCCGAGCCCGCGATCAGACACGCCAATCCCACGAGTCCCGCGATAACCGTTCGCATCATCAGCCTCCCGATCCGTGCGTCGAATCATGTTGCACGATGCTATCCGAAGCAGGTACGCTTCTTCAATCGAGCCCGTTTGCGGCACTACGCTACCCGTCGGAGGAACCGCGATGAACGCGTTGAGTTGCTTTCTCGTTCTTTCGGCCGCTGCGGCACCGAGTTCGGCCGACCGGCGCGACGTCCTTGTGATCTACTGCGATCAGTTGCGTCACGACTGCCTCGGTGCTACCGGGAACCCGGACATCAAGACGCCGCACATCGATTCGCTGGCCCGCGACGGCGTGGTGTTCCGCAACAGCTTCTGCACGTGGCCGGTGTGCACGCCGTCGCGCTACTCGATTCTGAGCGGATTGTACGTCCATCAGCACGGCGGATGGACGAACCACAGCACGCTGCACCCGACGATCCCGACTTACCCTCGCAACCTGCGCGACCGGGGCTACCAGACCATGGCGGTCGGCAAGATGCACTTCACACCGCCGTACCTCGACGTGGGCCTCAGCCGGCTGCAACTGAGCGAGCAGAACGGCCGCGGCCGGTTCGTCGACGACTACCATCGATACCTCAGGAGCCTCGGGCGCGTCGACGCCATCGATCTGATCGACCAGGAACGAAACTGGCGCAAGACCGCATCCGACGAGTACTGGGCCACGTTCGGGGCCCAGGTCTCCGACCTGCCGGAACCGCTGCACTCGACGACCTGGGTCGGGGATCGAGCGGTGGAGGCGATCAGCGCATGGAGCGACAAGCCGCAACTGCTCGTGGCCGGCTTCATCAAGCCGCACCATCCGTTCGACCCGCCCGACCCCTGGCACAAGATGTACGATCCCGAGAAGCTGACGATCCTGCCCGGCTGGGCGGACGAGCCGCTCGAGCATGATGTCGAGCGCCGCGGCTACTTCGACAATCGAAAGCTCACCAGGCCCGCTCTCCAACGCGTCATGGCGTACTACTACGCGACCATCTCGCACATCGATGCGCAGGTCGGGCGGATGGTCGGCGTCCTCAAAGAAGCGGGCCGGTACGAGAACTCGCTGATCGTCTTCACCGGCGACCACGGCGAGTATCTCGGCTTCCACCACCTGCTGCTCAAGGGCAACCGCATGTACGACCCGGTGATCAAGGTCCCGTTGCTGATGAAGTTCCCCCGCGGGCGGCGCGCGGGCACGCGCAGCGATGCGCTGGTCAGTTCCGTGGACGTGACCACGACCGTCATCAAGAGCACGGGCGGCAAGCCGGCCCGCACGATGATGGGCCGTGACCTGCTGCCCGTCGCGACCGGGCGCGATCCGGGCCGGCCGCTTGTCTTCGCCCAGGCCGGGCGCGAGTTCATGGTTCGCTCGAAGACGCGCAAGCTCCTCTATCATCGCGACGACGGCAAATCGCTGTTCTTCGATCTCGAAGCGGACCCCCTGGAGATGAAGAACCTCTACAACGATCCGGCCCGCCGCGGGGAGACCCGAACCCTGCGCGAGGCCCTGGTGCGATGGCATCTTTTCGACACGCCGCGAACGCGTCACCTCGACCCGGACGAAGTGGAGATCGAGCAGCCGAACGTCCCCACCGACCGCAAGGCGACCGAGAGCGAGCTCATCCGGTTCATTGAGGGCACAATGCAGGCTCGATGACCGCGCCGGGATCGGCACGGGATCGTTGCCGTTGCGAATCGTCGTCGTGCGGCCGAGACCTCGCCGAAGCAGTGCGATTTGCAGCCTGCGGGAGGCTCTCGAGCTGCCTTGACTTGCTCGAACGGCGCATGCTAGACTCCGTGGTCGTCTTCAGGAGCGGTGCGCATGGCCGAGGGCAAACACGTCACCTTTACCGACACCAACGATGTATGCGTGGCGCGGTTCTCCGATCGCAAGATTCTGGAAGAGTTCGCCATCCAGGAGATCGAAGGCGAGCTTGTCGGCGCGGTGGAGGCCACCGAGTGCATCAAGCTTCTGCTGAACTTCGAGAATGTCGAGCATCTCTCGAGCGCTGCGCTCGGGGTGCTCATCAAGCTCAACCAGAAGGTCGCGGAGCGAAAGGGCCGGTTGGTTCTGGCGGGAATCAACCCCAACATCTTTGAGGTTTTCAAGATTACGCGTCTGAACAAGCTGTTCGATATTTGCCGAACGTCGGAGGAGGCGCTGCGGAAGTTCTAATCAGGACCGTCGCACGCGGCGGGGTGCGGGCACGAAGCCGACCGGCACCCCGACCGCCGAGTTCGTTCACAGGGTCATACATGAACGTCACCGATGCTGAACCGAGTGCGCCGTTGAAAGAGGTCGTCATTCCTTCGGACCTGCGCTCCGCCAAGGAGACGGAGCGCACGATTCTTCGTGACGTGCGCGCATCAGGGTTCGACGCGGACCACGCCTTCGCGATCAAGCTCGCCCTCGAGGAAGCCTTGACCAACGCGGTCAAGCACGGCAACGAGGGCGACGCGAGCAAGAAGGTCGTCGTTCGCTACGGGATTACGCCGAAGCAGGTGGAGATCGTAGTGACGGACCAGGGCGGGGGCTTCGATCCCGAGGCCGTTCCCGATCCCACCACGGACGAGAACATCCAACGACCGTGTGGTCGCGGCATCCTGCTCATGCGGGCGTACATGTCGCGCGTTGAGTACAACGATGCCGGCAACGAGGTTCGTCTGGTCAAGGTGAACGAGTCATGAGTCGGCCCCGTACCTTCACGGAACAGCCGCTGGCCGTCGAAGTCGATCGCCGCGAGGATGCTGCGATCGTCCGCCTGCGCGGCTCGGCCGACATGGATGTCAGCCCGCGGTTACGCGACGAGTTGTTGACGCTCGCCTCGGAAAGGGTCCCCCAGATCATTCTCGACATGACCGAACTGCAGTTCATCTGTTCGGTCGGGTTGGGGGAGATCGTGGCCGCGCATTCGCGCTGCCGCCATCACGATGGCGTCATCAAGATCGTCGCTCCGCAACCGCACATCGCGGACGTGCTGGAGAAGACGAAGCTCACGCGCCTCTTCTCCATCTTCGACAGCGTCGACGAGGCCCTCGCCGGCTGAAAGCATGTGTGCACAGACGTGCCGCCGGCACCGTGCGTACCTCTTCCCCTATACATCCTCTTCTTCCGCAAAACTGAACGGCTTGTGTCCGATCACCACCGGCCGGCGCTGGGCGATGTTGATCAGCAGCCCGACCGCGATGAAGTTCGCGAGCAGGCTGCTCCCGCCGTAGCTGACGAACGGCAGCGTCATGCCCGTGATCGGCATTAGCCCGAGCGTCATCCCGATGTTGATCATCGCTTGGGCCGAGATGAGCGTCACCACTCCCACCGCCAGCAGCCGTCCGAACGGATCGTTCGTCAGGGCGGCGATCTCCACGCCCCCCACCGCGATCAGGGCGTAGCATGCAATGATGAGCAGGGTGCCGAAGATGCCCCACCGATACCCGATCACGGCGAAGATGAAATCGTTGTGCCGGTGCTTCAGGTAGCGGTCGCGGAGCACGACTCGGTCTACCTCACCGCCCCAACCGCTCACGGCGCCGCTGCCCAGCGCCGCTTTGGCGTGGCGCAACTGGTAGCCCGTGTCGAGTCGCCAATCCCGGGCCTGTTCTGCCGTGGCGAGCCACTTCCAGGGCCACGTCGGTGATTCGTACGCGTTCAGGGCGCTGCGCTCCTTGCGAACGGTCATCGTCCGTCCGCCGGACGAGATCATCCACCGCGCGCCTCGATATCGCGACTCGACGGTTGGTGTGTCAGTCAGCGCGATCCCCGCCTGAGCGAGCGCCTCTCGCAACGCGCCCGGCACAACGCCGTTGTCCAACTCTCGCTGCCGTTGGGGACCGGCCTCCGTGCTCGCCGCGAGTCCCCGGATCTTGTTGCGCACGGTCTCGCTTTGCATCAGCACGCCCGAAATGCGTGCCCGCTGATAGGGCTGCATTCGGTTCCAGATCAGCGGCAGCGCGCAAATGGCCAGCACGATGATGCCCGAGAAATGCAGCATCCGCGCCCCGGCCGCGAACAGCATTACGAAGAAGACCGGCAGGAGCAGGATCACGGTACCGAGATCCGGCTCGGGCAGAATCAGGAACATGGGAATCAGCGTGAGCAGAAACGGGCCGATCAGTCCCGCCAGCCGCCGGTAGTTCTTTCGGAACTGAAGGTAGCGGGCCAGGGTGAGGATGAACGCCACCTTCATGAACTCGGACGGCTGAATCAGGATGGGGCCGAGCTTGATCCAACGACGGGCGCCGTTCCGGATGGGGACGAGAGGCAGATCGACCCACTTGTCGACGATCAGCAGGGCCAGCAGCACGAGCATGGCGGCGAACAGGCCGTATGCCCATCGCCCGATCTGTTGGTACGACACCGTCAGTGTGACCGAGGTGACGACCAGACTCCCGAGCAGGAAAACAACCTGCTTCGTGGTTTCCGTTCCGAACCCGGACGTCTGCGTGTCGGTGGCGTGGATCGTCACGACCCCGATGATCGCGAGGGAAAGAACCGGCACCAACACCAGGAGGCCGTGCTCGGTGGGGTTCCAGATGGGTCGGGTGCGCACCGGCGTCTCACCCCCCTCCACCCGGCGCCGGCGTGCCCCCCGCCGCCAGCGCCGGCGCGTTCCGCTGTACGTACCCGTGCTCGCTCGATATGACGATTTCGGCGATGTCGCGGGCTACCGGCCCGGCCACCTGACCGCCGCTCCCCGCGAACTCGAAGATCACGGCCAGGGCGATTCGGGACTCGCTGCCCGGCCGCGACCGCCGAGGCTGGAGGTAGCCTGCGAACCACGCATGCGTATCGATCTTCGTGTGCGGGGGCGGCCAGCGCCGATGTGCGCGCTTCCCGACGACTTCGATGTCCCGGGTTGACTCGAATCGCGCGGCAAGCCTGCCCATCAGCACGTCTTCGTTCGTGGCGATGATCTTCTCGGTACTTCCATCCGGCAGCCGACACGTGAATTCCCGGTTGATCACACGGGCCGCGAACTGCGCGCTGCCCGTCTTGCCGCACAGCTCATACGTCTCCGAATCAAGGCGGGCGTAGCGGTACGCCGTGCCGTGCTTCTCGTTGACCACGCGGCGCAGGCCGTTGCGTACGACGCGCCAGTGATCCTCGCGCACCCCGAGGGGTCCGGCGGGACTCCCCTCCGCATCATGCCTCAAGGTCACCGCTACGAACTCGCCGGTGGCCACCGTCGCCATCACGTTGGCCATATGCACCGGTGTCGCGGTCAGGGTCTGCCCGATGCACAGATTGAGCGGGTTGCCGTTGTCCGGAACCGTTCCCGGAATCTCCTCGTACCCAAGACCGAGTCCCGGCTTCTGACCCAGGCCGAACGCTCGGTACCACGCGCACAGCCGTTGCGTGCCCAGCCGCCGCCCCATCGTGTAGTAGTAGGTGTTGCAGCTTCGGGCGAGGCTTAGCTCGGCGTCCACCGACGGCGCGCCGCTGTGCTGTGACATGCCCCGGTTGGCGATCCAGCACCGCTTCTTGCCGAAGTGCCCGGAGCACGGGATCAGCGCGCCGGGCGTCGTTACGCTTTCCGTCAAGGCGGCCGCGAGCACGATTGGTTTGACGATCGATCCCGGAGCGTACGGTTCGCCCACCGCCCGGAAACGCAGTGGCAGCGTCCACGTCTCGCGGTTCAGCTCTCGATAGTCGTCGCCGTACGTGGCCGGTTCGTAGGAGGGGTAGCTCACCATCGCCAGTGCCTCGCGCCGCGCCGTCCCGTCCGACTCGTGCGGTGGCATGTAGAGCACCACCGCGGCGGCGCCGGGACACGGGCGGTACGGGCCCGTTGCCGGAATCGACCGGTTGAGCGCCTCCACGGCCTCGCGAAGTCGCGTGTACACCGCCCGTTGCATACCCGCGTCGATCGTCAGCACTGCGTCGCCGCCCCACGTGGGATCGAGTCGAGTCTCGCCCTCGTCAGGGGTCTCGATCACCCGACCACGGCGTCCGCGCAAGACGTCTTCGAAGAGCCGCTCCGCGCCCGCGCGGCCCAGCGTGTCCTGATCTCGATAGGCCCCCAAGTCGTCGCCGAAGTTCGCATCACGTTCCGGCGTTTTGTCCGTGGGTTGGACCTTCCCCAACCGGCCCAGCACGTGCGCGAAGGCCTCGGCGTTCACGTATTCGCGCCGGCTGCTGCTTCGGATCTCGACCCACGGATAGCTTTCGAGCTGGGCGGTGACCTCGAGCATCTCCTGCCGATCGAGTCCCCGCACAACCGGATGGTATCGGTACTGCTCGGCCACCCGCTCTCCCGGCTTCTCGCTCCGTTTCCCGTGATCCCGCCAGATGCGCTCGACCCGCCGATAGGCCTTCTCCCGGGCCCGGTCGACATCCGCGGGCAACGGGCCGGCCGCCCGATCCAGAATCGTCCACATATGGTCGATCTGCCGGCGCACCGCGTCCCGGGCCGCCTCCGGGCGATCGTCCGACGGCGAGACGCTCTGCCCAGCCAGCCGACGCTTCGCCAGCTTCGTGAGGTAGTCCTTGTCGGCGGAGATCACGCCGTAGTGAACGCAGACGTCCCAGCAGGGTATGTGCCGGACCAGCACCTCGCCGTGGCGGTCCGCGATCGCGCCGCGCACCGTGTTCACGTCTCGCTTGCGCTCCGAGCGCAGAGACTCGAGTTGACGGCGGTACGTCGACCCCTCCACGACCTGCAACTGCACGACCCGCGCCACCGCGATCGCGGCGCCGCACCCGAGGATGATCAGGACACTCTTGACGCGTTGTTCAAACACGGGTGTGACTCATCCTGCGCGGCCCCGCCCGCGCGCCGCTTCCGGTGAGAGAACCACGGCCGATCACGCCCGCGCGGGGCTTGATCTTGCGTTGGCACGTGTGCCCAGCAGGCGATCGGCGCGTCGCAGGCACCACTGAACATATGGCGCCCACGCGGCCGTGTACAGCGCCGTGAGCACGGCTTCGCCAATCGCGGCCGGCGCCGACGTTCCGGGGACGTAGCCGAGCCGGTAGACGACGTGCAATAACTGCGCGATCAGGGCAAACACGCACGTCACCAGGAAATCGCTGAGGGGATGGTCGCGGAACAGCAAGCCTCGAACGCGCACCACGCTCGCCGCGCACAGCCCGTACGTCAACGCGAAGAGGCCCATGCGCTCGCTGCCGCAGAGGTCGACGAGCATCCCGAGGATCCACCCGGCCAGCATCGCGTCCGATCCCCGGGCGTGTAGGGCGTAGTAGAGCACGAGGATCAACACCCAATCGGGGCGTACGCCGAGAACCTCGACCCACCCGGCCAGCGACGTCTGGAGGATGAGGAATACGCAGGCCAGAACGGCAAAACTGATCCAGCGCACACGCGCCTCCTCACTCGGTTTCGGCCGCCGCCGCTGCCCGGTTGCGGTTCAGGATCTCCGCCAGCCCCGCCGCCGCCGCCAGGCGCACCCGCATGTCGTCCTGCGAATCGAGAGCGTCCTGCAACTCGGGCAACGCCCTTTCATCGCCGATGGCCCCGAGGGCCAGTGCCGCCATCGAACGAATGCGCATCACTTGGTTGCCCGCGGTGTCGTCCGGATTGCGCTCGTTGAACGCGGGCCGATTGAAACGCAGCATGCGGCAGGCCAGGTCGTACCCGTCGTTGCGGCCGACCCAGCCCAGCCCCCGCGCCGCGGCCAGTTGCGTCTCGACATACTTCCCGTACCGGAAGCGATGCTCGAGCAGCGGGACCCGGTTCGGCATCTCCGAGCGGGCCACGGCCAGCAGGGCGGTGACTTGCCACGGCCCCGGTCCACCGTGTGCGTGCATGGTGAGCTGCTCGCTGGCGCCCGGATCGCCCAGCAGGGCCATCGCCTCCAGGACTTGCAGCCGCACGAGCGAGGACGCGTCGCTCATCGCACGCTCGAGCAGCTTGACTGCACCGGGCTCGGCCAGTTTACTCAGGACCAGGGCCGTGTTGGCCCGTGTCGTCTCGTCGCTCGCATACAGCAGCAACTCCGCGAGCTGCGCGGTGCGGCTTGCGTCGCCGAGTTGGTGCATCGCGTAGATGGCGGCTGCCTTCACGCTCTGATTGTCGTCTTCAAGCCGTCGCTCCAGTAGCGGCTTCGACGGCTCGTGCCGCATCGTCCCCAGCACGATGCAAGCGGCGAACCGCACCCCGGCGTGCGGATCCGACAGTGCCTCGCGGAACCAGGGGAGCCCCTGTTCCGGGGCTACGTCATGCAACGCCTCGATCGCCTGCGCGCGAATCACCGGGTTGTCCGGAAAGCTGGCACCGTGTTTGAGGAACGCCAGCGCACGGACGTGCAGCGCCAGCGGATCGACGGGCTCCTTGCGTAGTGACTCGCACCCGACGGCCATCGCGGCCGTGCCGGCCAGCAGCAGCGTCCTTCGCCACCACCACATCGGGCGAAGCCGAAACCTCTCGTCCGAGACTGCACGCTTCGTCATGTCTCTTCGTCCTTCTGCCCGGTCGCGGCGTGGCGACGTCGATACACGAACAGCGCATCGATCAGTAGCAGCAGTGCCAGCAGGGCACAACCGATTCCGAACCAGTCGCCCCATTTCGTGTAGAGGGTGATCCGCGAGTCCACGATCACGTTTGACACGAGATGCCCTTGCTTCGCGATCGGGATCATGTCGCGAATCCGCCCCGTGGGATCGATGAATCCACTCATGCCCGTGTTGACGGCCCGAGCGATCCCCACCCGGTTCTCGACGGCGCGGAACACGCTGACCGCCATGTGCTGGGTCAGTTCGGCGGAATGATTGAACCAGCCGTCGTTGCTGATGTTGAGGAAGAAGTCGGCCCCCTTGCCCCCGCCGGGTTCCCTCGGCTGTGCGTAGGCTCGGCAGACATAGGGAATCGTGTCCTCGTAGCAGATCGGCGTCGCGAACGAGTAGGTCCGCATGTCCCCGGTCGTCGTGCGCGCTTCGACCGAGAACGTATTGAAGGTCTCGCCCGCCGTCTGAGAGTACTCGTTGCCGTCACGCCCCCACGGTGTGAGGCTGTTGAGCCACAGGTATACCCGGTGCAGCCGACCGCCTCGAAACGGTACGTATTCGCCGAACAGAACCAGATGCACCTTGTCGTACCGTTGCGGTTCGGCGCGGCCGGGCGTGTAGACGTAGGCGGAGTTGTACAGCTTGTCCTTCGGGTACACCGCGGTCGGGAAGAACTCGGCGCCGAACGCACCCACGACGACCGTGGTCCTCCGCCCGCTGGCCAAATGCTCGCGCCACTGCGGTGCAAGCGATACGTCCTTGCCCACAAAGCACTCCACCCAGTCCATGACCTTGGTCTTTGCCGCGGAGAGTCGCTGGAGGTGCTTGCGCGGATCGGTGATCACCGACACATCCGGATCCGGCGCGCTGAGTTGCCGAAACCATGCATCGCACCGCGCCGAGGGTGACTGGAGCCACGCGCGAACGCGGTCGGCGAAGGCCTCGCGGTACTCGGGGTTCAGCGTCATAGGCCACGGGGTCTCCGGCAGGACGATCATGTCCGGCTCGGCGGCGGCCGCGGCCAACGCCTCCGTGAAGTAGGCGCGGCGCTTGTCGAGCCATGTCGGACCCTTGCGGGTTGCGGCGAGGGCCAGGTCGACCGAGAGCGGATAGTCGCCTTGGACGACCGCCACTTTCGGTCCCGGCGACACCGTGTCCTGCCCCACCCGCCACTGACCGTACGCGACCGTGGCGATTACCAGCCCCGCCGTGACGGCCACCGCCACCCGTCTTGACGGCCACAGCGGGTCGCCTCTCCGACGACGCTCCACCACGAAGTCCGCCAGCAGGCCGTTCACCATCGCGACCACGAACGTCACCGCGTAGACTCCGCCGAGATCCGCCACCTGGATCATGGGCAGGATGCGGTACTGACTCTGTCCCAGCAGCAGCCACGGAAACGCGAGAGGGCCGATGCCGCGAATGAACTCCATGGCCGTCCACGCGACGGGCACCGCGACGGCAAGGCGCAGCCCGCGTCGAACGTGCGCGTACCGGATCAACCAGCCCGCGGCAGGGAAGTACACGGCCAAGTAGAGGATCAGGGCCACGTACCCCGGCGGCGTCACATGGATCAGCCACTGGATGTTGAGTCCGAAGAACGCAACGCCGAGCAAGCACGTTGTCAGCCCCGACCAGACGCGTCGCGTCGTGGTGCAGAAGGCCACCAACCACGGAGCGAGGCTTACGTAGCCCAGCGGCCACAGGTCCAGCGGCGGGTAGTGCGAGCTGAGCAGGCCGAGCGTCACCAGTGGCAGCACGAGCACCGGCCAGAGCGGTCCCGCGGGTACGGCGGCGGATGGGTCGGTCGGAATGTCGGGCCCGCCGGATCGGGGCCGCTTGGATCGTCTTCTGGTCATCCGTCCATGTGATACCACAATCCGAGGGGGAGTACGTCGACTTCGGTTCCCGGTTCGGCCGGATCGGCCCCGGCCTCGCGCACGATTAGTCCGTTGGCCCGCGCCAACCCGAACGGATCCCCCGACCCGTGCCACCGGACCGGCGCCGCCTCGAGCCGCCCGTCCGCGGTCGCTCGTACGGTGGCCGGCATGTGTTCGCGCCGGTCACCCGCCCGGCGCACAGAGGCGGTGAGGCGGGCCGAGAGCACCGCGGGCGGAGCCGGTACGCCGCCCTGAATCCCTCGCAGCAGCGGGTCGACGTACAGCCAGAAGCCGACAAAGCAGCTCACCGGATTGCCCGGCAGGGCGAAGACGTACGCGCCGTCGGCGGCGTCTCCGAAGATCGTCGGTTTGCCCGGCTTCACTGCGATCTTGCGGATATGGAACGTCACGCCGCAGTCCCGCAGCACATCCGGTACGAAGTCGTACTGGCCCATCGAGATGCCGCCCGTGATGCAGAGCACGTCGCTCCGTAGCCCGGCCTTGATGCTCTGGGTCAACGCATCCTTGTCGTCGCCGGCGGCGCCGAGCGTTTCCACCTCGCATCCGGCCTGTCGCAGCAGTGCGGTCATGCCGTAGCCGTTCGAGTTGCGAATCTGACCCGGCCCCGGATGCACGTCGATGTCGACCAGTTCGTTGCCCGTCACGAGGACGGCCACGCGCGGCCGACGGTGCACGACGACCTCCGCCGCTCCCGCCGCCGCGGCCGCCGCGACCTGGGGCGGCCCCATGCGCGTCGCGCGCTCTAACACTACGTCGCCCGCCTTCTGATGGGTCGCGCGGGGCGTGATCGATTGCCCCGGCTTCGGTGCGTCGTCGAGCCGTACGGTCTCGCCGTCGTCGGACAGCGTTGACTGCTCGACCATCACCACCGCGTCGGCCCCCGTCGGCACCGGTGCCCCGGTGTTGATCCGCCAAGCCTCGCCCGGGCCCAGAGCCCGGTCGGCTACCGCACCCGCCTGGAGCGAACCGATGACGCCCAACGTCGCCGTGCCATCTGTGAAGTCCGCCGCCCGCACCGCGTAGCCGTCCATCAGGGCCCGGTCGAACGGCGGATCGTCAATGTCGGTCCGCACCGGATCGGCCAGCGTCAGCCCGAGGGCATCGAGCAACGGGAGCCGCACCACGGGCAGCGGCCGCACCGCACCCGCGATGATCCGTTGCGCCTCGCCCACACTCACGTATTGTGCTACCGAACCCATCGCAGGGCCGATTCTGGCACACCCCCCACGACCGGTCAACGGGCGACTGATGTCTGTCCGGCCCGGAAGTCCGTCGAACCGCGTCGTCGAGTCGCGGGTTCCTGGCCTTGCGGGCGGCCGAGTGGACATCGAGCCGTAGAAACCGGACGATAGGAGGAGAGGCGGTGCGACAGGGGGTAGCGATTCGCCCGGCATCCGGGCGCGACCGGCGCGCGGGTGGGTGGCATTCATCGCATGGTGTGCGACATCGATTCCACTTGCTTGGGAAGACGGCTTGATGCGAAGTTGTGAATCGGCTGGTCGGTTGGTCTCCGTTCCGCGTGCGGTGATGGTCTCGTTGCTGGTTGTGCTTTCACTGGCCGGCGGGTGTCCCATCCGCTTCGGTTCGGAGTCCGAGGATTCCGTCGACGCATCTTATGTCGGCGCTGATGCGTGCGTCGAATGCCATTACGAGAACCACGTTGCGTGGGCCGAGACCGCGCACGCTCGGGCCCTGGACGAGTTGACGGTCATCGGACTGGACGACAACCCGAGTTGCCTGCGGTGTCATACCGTGGGCTTCGAGGAACCCGACGGTTTCGTGGACGCCGCGGTCACGCCGCACCTGGGCGGCGTTCAGTGCGAGAATTGCCACGGACCCGGCGGCGACCACGCCCGGGACTCAGAAGATCCGACCCTGTACCCGACGATCGATCTGGCGTCGCGCACCACGTGCGCGAACTGCCACACGGGGTTCCACGAGTTGGTGGCCGGGGCCATCTGTCCTTGCGGCACTACGTTCGGCGATTGGGTCGTGTCCGCGCACGCCGGCGCGCCGACCGCGGTGCAAGAGCATGCCCTGGCCGAACCGTCGTGCCTTGCGTGCCACGCCCAGGACTACCGGTCCGCGCTTGACCGCGGGATCGAGCCGCCGACGGTCGAGAGCGCTCGGTTGGGAGTAGAGTGCGTGACCTGTCACGCACCGCACGGCGGAACGTCCGAACTCCTGCAACTCCGCAAGCCGGTCCGGGATCTCTGTGCCGAGTGTCACGCTGCGGCCGAGTCGCCGCTCGGGGACGTGCCGCATCATCCGCAGCTCGAGATGCTCGAGGGCGTCGGCGGACTCGGCGCGGACGGAACCGCGCTGGCGGAGTCCTCCGATCACAGCGTCCTGGCCGGCGGTGGGGGACAGGCCTGCGTGCAGTGCCACGTCGTTCGCAACGCGGTCGAGAAGGCTGATCTGGGCTTCGTCCTGGCGACCGACCACACGTTCGATTCGTTCGAAACGTCGATGCCGGAAGACCTTCCGCTTCGGTATGCGGGCTGCCTGATCTGCCACGAGGCAACCGACGCCGCCGGACTGCGGACCACCGTTCAGACGGCGATTGCCGATCGGCTGGCCGACTTGGCGCCGTCCTTTGATTCGGAGAGCGAGGCGTACATCGATCCGATCGCACTGAGCGAGGCGGATCAGGCGCGGCTGGCCACAGCGAAGTTCAACCACACGTTCGTCAGCGCCGACGGTAGTGACGGCGTCCACAACGACGACTACGCGAGAACGCTGCTCGACATTGCCGAAGCGATTGTCGAGAGCCTCCAGCCGTAGTATCCTTTTCAAGTAGAGGCTTCTGTGCAGCCTGTAGCGGCCGACTCCAAACGGTGCGCGACGTGAGTGGCGATCGAGGAGGCAGAAGAATGGCGGGCAAAACCGCATGCGTGCTCGGGCTCGCACTACTTGGCGCCGGTGCGCCCTTGTCCGCCGCGGACCCCTCGTGGTACGTGCGCGGCAAGACGTGGCAGGAGACGCTACGGGCATCACGGGAAGCGTTGCTGGACAACGCGGCCGGTAAGCCTGTTCCTCCACGGTTCGGGCCGTGGTACTCCATCGGCCCGATTTCCGTACCGTCCAAGCACGACCTCTCGAAGCTTCATCAGCCGGCACAAGAGCTTGACGTCGACGCGACGTACGACCTCGGCGCCGAGGGCGAGAAGCTGCGCTGGGTGTTGCGCCTCGGGTACGAGGACGGTTGGATTCACACGCTGTACAGCGGTCGCCACGTTGTCTACCTGCACCGAACGATCACCGCGGCCGCACCGACCGAGATCAGCGTGCACCTCGATGCGGCCGGCGAGATGGCGGCGTGGCTCAACGGCAAGTCGGTGATGGGCAAGCGTGGGGGCAAGATCCGTCAGATCGTGTGGAATCCCGACGTCAGCGTCGGGGCCGTTGCCGTCAAGCTGGACCTGCGGGCAGGCAACAACGACCTGCTCGTCGGGATCGCCGTGCACCCGCGTCCCAGGCCTGCCGATGATCACGATCCATGGCGGGCGTATACCAAGCAGGCCCGACGGCCTTGGGGTACGGTGTTCACGGCCGGCTCGACTGAATCCGGGCCGGCCGACGCCTACGAACAGCGCGCCTATGGCGAGGTCTCGCGGTTCTACTTCTCGACGGCGGCCAAGCTCGGGCCCAAGGCCCCACCGAATGCCGTTGCCCGCCAGCAACTCTGGGAGCTGCTTCGTCGCGATTTCCCGAGCGCTGCCGCGTGCCGTCAGATGGAGCGGGAACGGGCGGACGGTATCTGGCGACTGGACTGGACGCCGGGCGATCTGCCCGGCTTGGGGCGGCGCTACGCCGGTGTGATTCGCCACCCCGAGTCGCTGGCGCAGGCGATGCGTCTGGCGCAGAGTGTCACGGATGAAGCGGGCCTGACAGAGGTTCGCGAACGCTACCACGACACCCGTCCGGTGGATGCGGGCGACCGGTGCTTGCGCGATCCGGTATCTGCGCGAGAGGTGGCTCACAAGATCGGCTCACTTCGTCTGGCGATCAATGATCTCGTCGCGAGCCACGCGGCGAAGTATCCCCGCGGAGCGGAGTATCTGTCGCGCCTGGCCGCGATCGAGAAGTCGGCCGACGCAGCGAAGACCAAGCGGGACGCTCGTTCATACGGAAAGGTGTGCGCGGAGTTGGATGTGCTCCGCTCCGAGGCGCTGTCGGACAATCCCTTGCTCGACTTCGAGCGGTTGCTGCTGGTCAAGCGTCGCGCCAACCCGTTCGTGCCCGACCTGCCCATGAACTGGGCGAGCAACTCGAGTATCGCCAAGACAGGATACGACAACGAGATCGCCGTTCTCTCTCCGGTCGGTCGTCGGGGGGAGCTAACGACGGTCTTCAGGCCCGACGGGGGGCGATTCGTCGGTGATGTCGATTTGCATTTCGACGCCGATCGCATGCTCTTCTCGATGCCGGGCGGCAACGACCGATGGCAGGTCTTCGAGGTGCGCGCCGACGGGACGGGCCTGCGCCAGGTGACCCGCGGTGATCAGACCGACGTCGACAGCTACGACGCCTGCTACCTTCCCAGCGAGAAGGTCATCTTCTGCTCGACCGCGTGCTTCGCCGGCGTGCCGTGCGTGCGTGGACGCGATCACGTCGCGGTGCTGTACGTGATGGACCCGGACGGCGGGAACGTGCGACAGCTCTGTTACGAGCAGGACCACGACTGGTGTCCCACGGTGCTGGCGGACGGAAGAGTGCTCTACACACGCTGGGAGTACACCGACACGCCGCACTTCTTCTCGCGCCTTCTGTTCGGCATGAATCCCGACGGCACCCAGCAGATGGAGTACTACGGCAGCAACTCCTACTGGCCCAACGCGGTTTTCTACGCCCGGCCGATTCCCGGGCATCGCACGAAAGTCGTCGGCATCGTGAGCGGCCACCACGCCGCCCGTCGCAGTGGGGAGCTGACGATCTTCGACCCGGCCAAGGGACGGCACGAGGCCGACGGCGTGGTCCAGCGAATCCCTGGCCGCGGCCAGAAGGTCGAGCCGATCATCAACGACCGTCTGACCGCCGGGTCCTGGCCGAGATTCCTGCACCCGTTCCCCCTCAGCGAGAAGTACTTCCTGGTTGCCGGTCAGATGAATGAACGGTCGCGCTGGGGCATCTACCTGGTGGACGTGTTCGACAACATGCTGCTGCTTCGCGAGGAGGAGGCCCACGACCTTCTCGAACCGGTTCCGCTGCGCAGGCAGCCCCGGCCTCCGGAAATCCCCGAGCGGGTCGACCTCGAGCGCAAAGACGCGGTCGTGATCATCTCCGACGTCTACATCGGTCCCGGGTTGGAGGGTGTGCCGCGAGGGACGGTGAAGCAGCTTCGGCTCATCGCCTATCACTACGCCTATCAGAACATGGGCGAGGATTCTCAGGCGATGGGTGTCGACGCCTCGTGGGACACGGTCAAGATCGTGCTGGGTACGGTTCCCATTCACGAAGACGGCTCGGCGATGTTTCGCGTGCCGGCCAACACGCCGATCTCGATTCAGCCACTCGACGCCCAGGGTAAGGCCGTGCAGCTCATGCGCAGTTGGATGGCCGCGATGCCGGGTGAAACCGTCTCGTGCGTGGGGTGCCATGAATCGCTCAACACGGCGCCGCCCGGTTTGCCGACCAAGGCCATTACACGCGGGCCGTCGACGATCAAGCCATGGTACGGACCGGCTCGAGGATTCAGCTTCGCGCGCGAGGTTCAGCCGGTCCTGGACAAGTACTGCGTCGGATGCCACAACGGGAAGCCTGCCGGTCCTCCGCAGCTTCTCGATTTCACGACCAGAGAGAGCACGGACCCGCGCGGCTTCAGTCCGTCGTATCTGCAACTGCATCGTTTCGTGCGCCGACCGGGCGCGGAGACGGACTACCACCTGCTGCCGGCAGGAGAGTATTACGCCGACGTCTCCGAACTCGTCCAATTGCTGGAGAGGGGACACCACAGCGTCAAGCTCGATGCGGAGGCCTGGGATCGGCTGATCACCTGGATCGATCTCAATGTTCCTTTCCACGGCACGTGGCACGAAGCCCAGGGCACGAAGCAGATGGGAGATCAGCGGGAAAGACGCCGCGCGCTGCGCCGGCTGTATGCCGGCGTCGACGAGGACCCGGAAGCCGCGCCTCCGCCGCGGACGGAGCCGATCGCGCCGGTCATGCCTGATCCGTTGCCCGCAACGAAGGTCGAGCTTCCGCCTTGCCCGGGCTGGCCCTTCGACGCCACCGAGGCCAAGCGGCGCCAGGGAGCGGCCGCGTCGCGATCCATCGACCTCGGCGACGGGATGAAGATGGAGCTGGTGCTTGTTCCGGCCGGCGAGTTTCTGATGGGTGACGCGACCGGACAGGTCGACGAGTTGCCGGTCACGCGCGTGCGCATCGCCCGGCCGTTCTGGATGGGCAAGTTCGAGGTGACCAACAAGCAATACGCCAGGTTCGCCCCATCACACGATAGCCGCTACATCAGGACCCACGGCATCACCTCGACGCGCGGTTATCCGGTCAACCTGCCGGGCCAACCGGTGGTGCGAGTTTCGTGGCGAGAGGCGATGGCCTTTTGCCGGTGGCTTTCGGAGAAGACCGGCGAGGACTTCTCGCTCCCGACCGAGACCCAATGGGAGTATGCCTGCCGCGCGGGCACGGCGACGGCGTTGTGGTACGGCAACGTGGACGCCGACTTCTCCGGTGCGGCTAACGTTGCGGACAAGAACGTTGAACACCTTCGCGACTACAGCCACAACTCGAAGTTGGCCTGGATGCCGAGAGACGCGCGCTTCGACGACCATTCGATGCTGACGGCAACGGTGGGCAGCTATGCCGGCAACGCCTGGCACCTACGCGACATGCACGGCAACGCCGCCGAATGGACCCGGACTGCGTACCGGCCGTACCCTTACGAGACAGACGACGGCCGCGACGAGGCGTCCGACACGGACAGAAAGGTCGTTCGCGGCGGCTCCTGGCGCGACCGTCCGCAGCGCTGCCGCTCAGCGTTTCGTCTCAGCTACCCGGCGTGGATGGGCGTGTACAACGTCGGCTTCCGCGTGGTGGCAGAGGTTTCGCAACGTTGATTGGTGGGTCGCCGAGAAGTGTGAGGCCGCTCGTATCGCCACGGTCAATCGATAAACAGATCGGGGCTCACGCTGAACCGCTTCGCGAGTTTCCTGACGTGGTCCAGTGTGAGTGATCGTTCGCCTTTGAGGATCTTGGATCCCATGCTGGCGTGCACACCCAGCAAACGTGCGAGATCCGATCCGTTCATTTGGTTCTCATCCATGAGGTGCTTGAGCGAATCCAGGCTGCTGAGGCCCGAGACGTTGATGGCGTGGTGCTCGGCTTCGTACGCTTGCACGAGCTGAACAAGCGTTTCCAGATAGACGGCTTGGCCTCGGGTGAGTCTCCCTCCGGCCATCAGGCGGTCGATCATTTCCACGGTGTTGTCGTACTGGACGTCGTCCTGGATGGCCCGTGGAGCCATCCGTTGAACCAGGTCTTCGAACCGGCCGGGCAACCTCGTCTGCTCGTCTTGCTTCGTGGCGGGAGTTTCCTCATTCTCTCCAGTTGCCTTCTTCGTATTCCTCATGCGTCAGAACCTGTTCAGGGCGTCTCGTGTGGTCACGGTTGACCGCGCAGTATGCCGGTCTTATCTTCTGCATGTCAATCGAAGATGCGTGGGCGGGTGTTTCGGAATGCGGCCGGCGTGGCGGTTCCGCTGGCATAGCGATTGGAGGAGGTCTGCCATGGGTCTGCTCGACAAACTCCGCGGTGAGCTGGTCGACATCATCGAGTGGATCGACCACACGCGCGACACGCTGGTTTGGCGATTCCCACGATATCACAACCAGATCAAGCACGGGGCACAGCTCATCGTCCGGCCGGGTCAGATGGCCGTCTTCGTGCATCGCGGCGAACTGGCCGACGCTTTCCTTCCCGGCCACTACGGACTCGTCACCGACAACCTGCCCATCCTCAGCACGCTGGCCGGCTGGAAGCACGGATTCGACAGTCCGTTCAAGTCGGAGGTGTACTTCGTCAACACCACGCAGGTCACCGACCTGAAGTGGGGGACGCCGAACCCGATCATGCTGCGCGATCCGGAGTTCGGGCCGATCCGGCTGCGAGCCTTCGGCGCCTACACACTCAAGGCGACCGACCCGCGGGCTCTACTCAAAGAGCTGGTCGGCACCGACGCATCCTTCGAGGCCGACGAGATCCAGGAGCTGTTGCGGGCGATGATCAACACCGCACTGGCCGACATCCTCGGCGAGTCCGAGATGGCGGCGCTCGATCTGGCCGCCAACTACCAGGAGATGTCCGAGCGGCTGCGCAAGAAGGTCGTCGAGCGCGTGGACGACGAGTACGGCCTGGACGTGCCGCAGCTCTTCATCGTGAACATCTCGCTGCCCGAGCAGGTCGAGCAGGCCCTCGACACGCGCACCAGCATGGGCGTGTTGGGCGACATGCGCCGGTACCAGCAGTACCAGATGGGCCGGGCCATGACCGCGGCGGCCGAGAACCCCGCCGGTGGGGGGGCGGCCGAGGGCATGGGGCTCGGCATGGGCTTCGCCATGGCCGGTCAGATGATGCAAGGTGCCGGTCAGGCCGGAATGGCGCCGCCACCCGTACCACCGGCCCAAGTCTGGCACATTGCCGTCGACGGCCAGACGCAGGGACCGTTCACGCAGGCTCAACTCGTTGAAGCCATCTCGCATGGGCAAGTGACGGCCGCCACATTGGCCTGGACCGCGGGCATGCCTGCGTGGTCGCCCGCCGGACAGGTGCCGCAGCTTGCCGCCCATTTCGCCGCGGCGACTCCGCCACCGCCCCCCGCACCCTAGAAGGAGCGAACCGGCTCGCGTGCACCACGTCCGAGCCAGGGTCACGTTATGGACTGCGTCAAGTGTGGAGCCCCGCTGCCGCCGAAATCGAACATCTGTCAGTACTGCTCCGCGCTGAACGACGTTGACTTGCGTGCGGTGGCCGATCGCGTGCGTCGCGGCCCGGCCACCGACCGCCGTTGCCCACGATGCGGCGACACCATGTGCACCATGGATCTCCAGCTCGGCGAGGCGTTCTACGTCGAGCGGTGCGACAAGTGCATGGGCGTCTTCTTCGACGACGGTGAGCTGGAGACGCTGCTGGACAAGTCGGTGGCGAAGGTCTTCGAGGTCGATCACCAGCGCCTGGCCGTCCTGATCGAAGAAGAGGCGCCGGAGCGGCCGTCGACCGTGCGTTACGTCAAGTGCCCGATCTGTCGCCGGCTCATGAACCGCAAGAACTACGGCTCGCGCAGCGCCGTGGTGGTGGACACGTGCCGCGACCACGGCGTGTGGTTGGACGGCGGCGAGCTGAGCCAGTTGCTCAAGTGGGCCAAGGCGGGGGGGCAACTGCACGCCGACCGGAAGCAGCGCGAGTGGGATGATGAACAACAGGCCCGCGAGCGCCGCCGCCGGATCGAGGCCGCCCAACTCGATCGGGCCTACGGCGGCGACGGCTGGGACGGCTACACTGACAGCCCCTTTAGTGACACGGCGCTCTTTGTCGGACTGCTGGGGACGGTCGTGCGCTTGCTGCGGTGACTCGTTGCGTTCTTGGCAGAAGGGCTCTGCCCCGAGTGTAGCGGCCGGCGCCCCGCCGGCCGGGGGGGGGGGGGGGGGCGCGGCGGCCGGCGGCGGGGGACAGAGAAGCAGCCCCCCCGCAA
>CAYMME010000009.1:0-12300 GCA_964391465.1 uncultured Planctomycetales bacterium | reverse complement strand
CGGGGTGGGGTTGTGGGCCGATGGGCTCGGCCCGGTGTGTCGGGGGGGGCGCCCGGCGGGCGGGGGGGCCTGCGCGGCGCAGGCCGCTACAGAGTGTGTGAAGGACCGGATCCGCCGCATGAACGATGCGCCGCCGCCCATCCCGCTCCCGTTGTCAGCGGCCGCCTCGACCCAAACGGTCGGCGAGCCCGCGGACGAAGACCGGGCGCGCGTGTTTCCGTGCGAAGCGTGCGGAGCGGACCTGCGGTTCAATGTCGGCGAGCAGGCGCTGAAGTGCCCCTACTGCGGCCACGTCAAGCCGCTGGAATTCGACGCAAGCGCGGAGGTCTCCGAGCAGGACTTCTATGCGATGCTCGACCGCGTTCGCGAGCGGCGGATGCGGGACCGGCCCGACGCGCGGGGTCTGTCCGAGGTTCACTGCGAAGCGTGCGGCGCGACCGTTCGGTTCCAGGGAACGCTGACCAGCAAGGAGTGTGCGTACTGCGGCGTCCCGTTACAGCTCGACGGTGTGCACGACGCGAAGGATCGCGTACCCGTCGACGGCGTGTTGCCGTTTCTCGTCGACCGCGACAGGGCGCGGGCCAACCTGAGCAAGTGGGTCCGCTCCCGGTGGTTCGCGCCGAACGACTTCACGTCCCGCGGCGTGGAAGGGCGTTTCAACGGAGTGTACCTACCGTACTGGACGTACGACACGCTGACCGGCACGCACTACGTCGGCGAGCGCGGCGAGCACTACTGGACGACGGTCGGCCACGGCAAGAACAAGCGTCGCGTGCGCCGGACCCGCTGGTACCCGGCCTCCGGTTCGTTTCGGCGGTTCTTCGATGACGTGCTGATCGTGGCCGCCACCGGTCTGCCGAACAAGTACGTCGTTGCCCTGGAGCCCTGGCCGCTGCGGCGGTGCGTGCCGTTCAATCCCGAGATGCTGGCTGGCTTCCTTGCCCGGACCTACGACGTGGAACTCGACCGGGGTCTTGCGCAGGCCAAGGATCTGATCGCCCAAGCCATCGAAGCTGACGTACGGCGCCGCATCGGCGGCGACACGCAACGCATCCACTCGATCAACACGAATCTCGGTGCCGTGACCTACAAACACCTCCTCCTGCCGGTGTGGATGCTGACCTACCGATACCGCGAGAAGCCCTACCGCGTGGTCATCAACGCCACGACCGGCGAGGTCCAGGGCGAACGGCCCTACAGTTGGATCAAGATCCTGCTTGCCGTCGTCGCCGGCGCGATCGTCGCCGCGGCGATCTACTTCCTCACGCAACAGTAGACAGCGTTCGCCGCGCGCCGTCCCGGTCGCCTCGATACTCTCACAGTCTCCGCAGTTGCTCGACGAGTTCCTCCTCGTCCCCGCCGTACGGTTCGGATTCTTCGGGAATGAGGGCCAGGAGCGTCGCCTTGGTCTTGTCCCACAGGCGCCGGAAGCGCGCATACTCCGAGTCAGGCGGGTCCAGGAATTGCTCCTTGGGGCGGCCTTCCAGGGCGATGACGCCGGCCGAGGTCACCACGACCTTGTCGTTGTCGGCCCAGTTCTCATGCCAGGAATCGAACGCCCGTTGGCGGGATCCGTCACGCACCCACAGTTTCACGTACGCGGCATCCGGCCCCATGTAGTGCATGGTCGGCTTCGGGAAGGCGAAGAACCCTTGCGAACGCAACCGAGCCATGCACGCATCGACGGCACCACCACCGATTCGCCCGCGCCGCAGATGCGGGGTCCCATCGGGAGAGGTGCCGCGGAAGACGATCTGCCCGTCGGACCAGACCGCGACGACCAGTGCTTCGTGCGGGGCGTGAACCGTACCCGAAGGCCTCGGCGGATGGTTCCATACCATCACGGCCACCGGCCGTGCCGTGCCCTCGACCGCCGGCTGGTCCTGGCGTTCCACGGTACGGCACCCGGTCAGAAAGGCGATCGCCGCCGACGCGAGCAGGAGACGCGTTGCCGGACCGACAAACCACAGAGCGCGGAGATGCCGCCCGAATGTGCGGTGCCGCACCGTTACCTTCTTCGCTGTCATGTTAGTGATGCCTCCCTTCTGTCGCCGGGGACCCCATCGGACACTCAAGCGCTTGGACGCGGTCCACCGCCCAATGGTTCCCATCTGCTCGACAGAAAAAGTGCGGCCCCCGGCATCCGCCGAGGTCGCCGAATACCCGTGCCACTGAACCGAACCCCGAGCAAAGGCGAGTGGGTCCAGACGGTCCCACTACGGACCCCGCGCTTGCGCTCGGGGCTCGGATAGGGGTATCCCGGACATGCTCAGAGCCTGGCGACCGTTGACATCGGCGGCCTCTGGTCGATAAGGTCGGTGGCCGATCACCGCCTAACCGCCGGTCCCGGTGGGTGTCTATCCTGATGGACGTGGAGAATGGGCATGGTACCGCGCCGGAAGCACCCGGCGGCTCGGGTCCGCAGGAGCGGTCCGGAGCCGGCGACGCCGACCTTGTGGCCCGGACACTGGCCGGGGAGGCCGCGGCGTTTGACCGGCTCGTCGAGGCTTACGAACGCCGGGCGTTCGCCGTGGCCTACCGGCTGCTGGGGAATGCCGATGACGCCCTCGATGCCTGCCAGGAGGCGTTCCTGCGGGGTTATCGGGCCTTGGCGACCCTCCAGGAGCCGGCCCGTTTCGGGCCCTGGCTGCTGCGGATCGTCGGCAACCAGTCGCTCAATTTCCGCCGGTCGCGCCGCCACGGCAGCCCCGTGCCCCTGGACGAGGAGCTGCTCACGGGTGCGGAGGAGACCGGCCCGAAGGCCGCCGCTCGACCCGAAGAGCACGCGCTGGCCGGAGAGCTGCACGAGGTGATCACGCAGGCCATGGAGAAGCTTCCGGAAAACCAGCGGCTCGCGTTGACGCTCTTCTCGATGAACGGCATGAGCCAGAAGGAAGTGGCCGAGATCCTGGGCTGCACCGTCGAGGCCGTGAAATGGTACGTGTTTCAGGGCCGCAAGACGCTGAAGGGCAAGCTGAAGGAGTACCTGTAGGGTCCGCCGTGCGGACCGTGGCGTTCCGTCGCAGCCCGGGTTTGGGGTCGGGTGCCACTGGCGACTTGTCCGCCAGTGCCGACGAATAGCGCAGCACGGGCAGGCAAGCTGCCCGTGGCACCCGGAGGTGAGGTCGAGATGGACTGGTAGAAGGGGAGTGCTTGCAGGCAGATGTCGACGTATGACGACCGCGATTTCGAGCTGTCCCGGCTGATCGACGGCGACCTGCCGGCCGATGCGGCCGCTCGGCTGCGCGCGGCGCTCGAACGGGACGCCGGGTTGCGGGGCGATCATGCGGAGCTCGCGCGCGTCGACGAGCTGGTCCGGGCCGCGGCGGATCCGCTCCCCGCAAACGTCAACTGGACGGCGTTCCGCCAGCAGCTCTCGGCCCGTATCGCCGCGGACACCGTGGTCCCGTCGCGCCGGCGCACGATCATCCGGGTGTTCGCACCGCTTGCGGCGGCCGCGGCCGTTGCGTTGTTCGTGTTGTTCAGGCCGTCCGAGCTCGTGCCGGACGACCCGCTCGTCCAGGTGGCCTACGCACCCACCGAGTCGATCGCCTTGCCCACCGATGCGAATGGTGTGTCAGCGATCGAATCCGGTGTGGCTGCTTCGTACGAGCCGCCGGAGTCGTTCCCCACGAGCGAGCCTGCCGCAGGGCCGCGGCGGGCGTTCATTCTCGTCACCGTGGGCGGACGCACGACGGTCACGACGAATTCGCCGAATGCCGGCGCGGGCGCGATGTTCTGATAAGATGCGCAGTGACGGAGTCGGGTAGTGCTGCTTCTGCTGAGTATGTCTTGCATGATTGGCTGCGTCCGACACTCCGCCGGACGTCCGGCCTGCGAGGCGCAGGCCGCTACAATCCTGTGCCGCCAGAACGGTAGTGGGTCATGAAGGTACGTTTCCTGTTGCTTGCTTCGCTGGTGTTTGCGGGTTCAAACGCGCCCGCCCGGGCCGCTGACGATCAGCCGCCCGTGCTGCGGGGTGTGATCGAGAAGGCGCTCGATCAGAAGACCAACCTGGCCGTCACCAAGAAGCCGATCCTCGAAGCGCTCGAACTCATCAGCCAGCACACGACCGTGCGGCTGGTCATGTCACGGCGAACACAGGAGATCCTGCCGTACGGTCCGAGCACGATCGTGACGGCCACCATTCGCGACGTGACGCTGCGGCAGGGCCTGGAGGGCATGCTCCGGCCGATCGGGATGACGCTTGCGGTCGGGAACGAACACGTCGAAGTCGTGCCCACGCCGCCACTGCGCCGTCTGGGGCGCCGGCCGTCGCGCGACGAGTTGGCGCTCGTCGAGAAGCTCAACAAGTCCGAGTGGGCACACTCGCTCGCCGCATCGCTGCCGTTCCAGTTCCAGGTGCAGGACGTGGCCGGGCCCAAGCAAGCATTGCTCACCCAGGCGGCCGGCGTCGGCGCCGGATCCGCGACCCAGGTCCTCGACCTGGCGACGCGGGCGCTGGGCTGGACATGGTTCCCGTCGAGCAAGCAGATCGTCATCCTTACGCGTCAGCAGCAGACACTGCGGCAACTCGAACGGCCGGTGTCGGTCCATTACGTCAAGCAGCCCGTGGGCAAAGTCATCGCCGACCTCGCTGGTCAGGCCGACGTGACGCCCAGCTTCGAGCCTGGCGTGTTGGCTCTGTTGTCGCCGCAGGCCCGCGAGCAGTTCTCGCTGCTGGCCGAGGGGGTGACCGTCCGCGAAGCGCTCAACCAGATCGCCGGCGCGACCGGCCTGATGTACGCGATCGAGGCCGAGGGTATCCACGTGCACGCCAGCCCGGGCCTCCGGGACGCGCCCACGCCGCACGATCCCATCGTCGCGAAGATCGTGATGCCCCTCGGTAGCGACGGGGCACACATCGAGATCCCCATCCGCGCATCCGAGTGCGAACCGGCCCTCAAGGCCTACATCGACGCGAAGAAGAAACAACACCTCGACAAGCTGACTGAACAGCTCGGACCCTAGCGCAGTGTCTCAGAATTGCCGAGGCTTGTCTGATCCGAACCGCGCCCGTTAGGAAGCGGCCCCGGCAAGGCGAAGCATTGCCACTCCCTCATCCCGATGTGCGTCGAGACGGTTCGGCAAGAATAATGCAGTCTGCCTGAGACGCTACCCCAGCACCGACCGGTCCGCCGGCGACGGCCCGGGGCAGTCGCATCCGATTCGCTTGGACCCATTTGGCGGCCGGAAAATGCGGATCGCCCGAGCGCGAGATTCCCACGTCGTCCGGGCGAAACCGCGTTCGCAGGCCGGGAACGGCGATTCGAGATTGGATGCGATTGTCCCGAGGCGACGACAGGAGTTCGTAATCGGTCTTTACTTGGGTGGCGTTCCTGGTATGCTACCCGCGGTCGGTTTGCCGAACGAGGCACGTACGTGACTTTGGCTATCCAAGTCCGCATCGCATTGCCGAGATCGTCTTCCTGCCTTCGAGGTCGAAACGTCGGCCCCTTTCACCTACGGCCCTGAAAGTAAAACCGCGGGTCGAACGTGCCATCGACAGGAGATTACGATGGGCAAAAAGTTGTATGTCGGAAACCTGAGCTATGATGTGAGCAGTTCGGACCTGGAGGCGCTGCTCTCGGCGCACGGAACGGTCGAGAGTGCGGAAGTCATCAGTGACCGGTCGACCGGTCGGAGCAAAGGGTTCGGTTTCGTCGAGATGAGTTCCGACGCGGAGGCCCAGGCGGCCATCGGAGCGCTGAACGGCCAGATGCACGGCGAGCGAGCGCTGACGGTGAACGAAGCCAAGCCTCGCGCCCCGCGCAGCGGCGGCGGCGGCGGTCGCGGTGGGTACGGCGGTGGCGGAGGCGGTGGTCGCCGAGACCGCTACTAGAACCACGCGCCGGCATAGGGAACCAAAGGGCCACCATGGGTGGCCCTTCTTTTTTGCCCGCACGGATCCGCACGTTGCTCACGGGGCCACTCGCATGCAGGACCCCGCGGTTGGAACAGGCAGCGCAAACCGCCGCGGTGACGCGGCGGTCACTGCAACTCGATCGTGTGCACGATGATGTGCTCGCCCTGATTGGGGGCCTTGGCGGCCCAGTTGCCGTCGGGGCCCAGGACGCCGGTGGGGGCCGAGCAGGGGATGTCGGTCGGGGCGCAGTTGTCGGCGGTGACGACCCACAGCTTGCCCACGGCCGCCCGCATCCGGAGGTTGGTCTCGTGGAACGGCCAGTACACGTTCCGTGACCAGTCGCCGCCGTTGCGCCCGCCGTTGATCGCGTGGAAGATGATCTTCACTCCCATGTCCGAGAGCTGCTGGCTCAGGTGCGGGTCCGGTATGGGCGTGCACTGCGGGTTGGCCCACATGTCGTTGCAGATCAGCCCGCCGATGGTGATGCCCTCGAGCCGGAACGTTCTCAGCGGGCGCACGGCGTAGAGGTTGATCTCACCCTTCGACGGTTTCGTCATGCTGCCGCAGGTCAGCGTCTTGTTGTGGAAGCCGAGGAACTTCCCGTCACCGTCGTAGAACCGGATCTGGTTGTAACACTTGTTGTCGTCGGGCTCGACGAAGCAGGTGCCCAGGGCCAAGGCCAGGCCCGCGTCGCTCGCCTTCTTCACGAGCTTGCTGAGGCCCTCGATCACCTTGGCCTGGTCGAACTTGTGCGTGTAGCCGCTGAGCGAGCCTTCCGGCGTGAGGAGCAGATCGGCCTTCTCCGCGATGGCCCTGTCCATCGCGCGGGAGATCGTCGACACGTTTGCGGCGATGTCCAACGCGACCGGGATCTGAGCGGCTGCAACGCGCAGCTTCATTTTCTTGGTCTCCGTGCCGGCGGACGCCGACTTGTTGTCTGCCTGCGCCAGCAGAAGCGTTCCGCTGCCGAAAGCAGACAGGAGCACAACGCCGATTGTCAACACGCCCGCGAGCGAACTGAATAGCTTCATGCTTGTGGTCCTTTCGAAGTTGTTGCCGTGAAGGGTCTTGTTCCAGGATGCGATTCTACTGCATTCGGTGCGGGGAGGCCCGCACGCGTTGCTCGTGGTATCCTGGAGCGGAGGCCGCGATCGTAGGGTGGGTCTCGACCCACCCTACCGAGGACACGCGAGGCGCGTACTGAAGAGGTAGGCCACCCGTACGACCGCCACCCGCACAGTGGAGGGTGACGGGCTACTACATTGTTGTTGGGCGGAGAGGGCAGGCGAATGACGCGGGACGACTACGTGCACGGATACTCGGAGCGGGAAAGCGACCGTCTGGTCGATCAGGCGAATGCGCTGACGGAGCTGCTGCACCACGACACGGGCTACCCGCCGGGAAGCCGTGTGCTGGAAGCCGGCTGCGGAGTGGGCGCCCAGACCGTCATCCTCGCCCGGAGCAGCCCCGGCGCCATCATCACGTCGGTCGACATCAGCGAGGCGTCCGTGCAACAGGCCCGGGCGGCCGTCGCCCGCGAGGGTCTCTCCAACGTGACCTTCCACATCGCGGATCTGTTCGGGCTGCCGTTCGAGCCGGAATCGTTCGACCATGTCTTCGTGTGCTTCGTTCTCGAGCATCTGTCGGACCCTGAGGCGGCGCTGCGGTGCTTGAAGTCGTACCTGAAACCGGGCGGGACGATCACGGTCATCGAGGGTGACCACGGGTCGGTGTACTTCCATCCGCAGAGCGAGCACGCATCGCGGGCCATCGAGTGTCTCATCGAACTCCAGGCGAAGGCGGGCGGTGACGCCCGGATCGGTCGACGGCTATACCCGCTCGTGCAGCAGGCCGGCTTCTCGCAGGTCCGCGTCTCACCCCGGATGGTGTACGTCGATGCGAGCCGCCCCAATCTCGTCGAGGGTTTCACCAAGAACACGTTCACGGCCATGGTCGAGGGCGTCCGCAACGAGGCCCTGGCCGCCGACCTCATCGACGAACCCATATGGTCGCAGGGCATCCGCGATCTCTACCGCACGGCTGAGGACGACGGAACGTTCTGCTACACGTTCTTCAAGGCAGTCGGCGTCAAGGCGTGAATCGCTGGGACGATGAACGGTCCCCGGACGCGTCGGTGCGTTCAATTGGCCTGCCGCACTCGGGGCAGATGCCCGAGATGTTGCCCTTGAGGTCGTAGCCGCATCCGGCGCACAACCCGCGGTGACGCAGCCGAGCGGCGCGATCGGGACGATCCCAGCAGGCCCAGAAGATCCTGCCGGTCAGATGTACGACTGCGGATACCGCGAAGACGACGACCAGAGCCAGAAGGGCTTGCGGAAGGAGATCCAGCGGCGAGGACGGTTTGTAGACGACCCACAGGATCAGACAGAACACGATCGCCGTCACCGCCGCGATCTTGAGCGTCCGCAAGTACCATTCCATCAGCCCGCCTCAACCGCCGTTCCACACTCCGGGCACACACCGGAGACGTTGCCGGTGAGGTCATAGCTGCACTTCCGACACGCAAGGCTCGTCAAGATGATTCGCCCGCGAACAAGCCTACAAACCGCCCATACCATGAGACCGACCGCTAGTGTGATGCCCACCGTCATTGCGAGTCCCTTGCCCCAGCGGACCAAGAGATTGAGAACGGTTTCCTCGTGCGGACGGAACCCCTTCCAGATACTGTATTGGAGCGACTGCACTATCTCCATCGTGACGAACCACCCGACGCCGAACGCACAAGCAAAGGCGCATGCTAAACGCAGGTACGCAATTCTCCGGTAGCACAGGCACATCGAGACGATCGGATACACTACGACGACCACAAAGAGGGCCGGGATGAAGAACCAGTCTGGCAGGACAAACCACCTGTCCCGAGGGTTGTTGACCGCGTCCAAGATCCACCAGCCAACGACAGAAGATCCACCGACCGCGGCACCAACCGCCATAGCCCGACGGCATGACCAAAGCGACGAAGGGTTTTGGACAATCTCCCGCCTCATATCCGTTCCCCACACTCCGGGCACCGCGGTTCGGTTAGGCCCCGTAGGATGTACCCGCACTTACGGCAGCAGGTTTCGGCGGGGGGTTGAGATCTGTAGTACCGCCGTGTGAGCAACCCGTAGACGCCGACCGCCGTTGCCAACTGGACCACCCACGAAACGTGAATGACCCACATGACGAATGGGTCGTAGGTTGCCGTATCGACCTGACGTAACATCAGGGGCCGCGTAACGAACCCGGAGAGACCGCGACCGAAGCCATATGCTACCCCCACCGCAATCGCCGCTCGCCAGAACCAATGCATGCGGGCATTGTATCTCGATCACAGCTCCGCAAAAAGGGGGATGGGTAGCACAGTGTCTTGGAACAAGAGTCGCGCACCCGTCACCGAGGTGCGACGGTGAGGGAGCATGAGATGCCGGCCGGGCCGGCATCCGTGCGGCTGCCGAATCAGTTGAGAGTTGACCAGGATCGCGGCGGGCGCAAGCGCGACGACTGTCGTATCACTCAATCGTGTGCGGTCCGTCCCCCACCCTTCGCGATACTGCTGCGAAGGATGGGGCACCCGTGCACCGGCGTGTCACTTCGTCGGCGTCTCGAGCGGGCGATCGCCGACCTTGGCGATCCACTGGCGGGTCCACTCGACGGCTTCGGTGTCCAGGTCGGCCACCGTGTTGGCCAGGAAGATCATACTTTCGATCCGTCCTTCCTCGAGCCACTTGAGGCCGAGCTGGCACTGTTGCTTCATGCGGTCGACGGGTATCTCGGCCTTGGCCCCGTAGTCGTGCATGTAGAGGCCGAGGTGCATGTCTTTTCCGGGCGCGAGCTTCTCGAGCTTGGTGAGGTTGGCTTCGAGGTCCTTCAAGTCCGCGGATCGCCACGTCCAGAGCGTGATGTCGTCGCACAGCGCGACGTGCTTCTCGACCGGGCGGTGAAGCTGGTGCGCGTAGATCACCACCCACAGGTCGAGTTGCCGGTCGGGCAGTTGCAGCCGCTTGCGGAGGGCCTGCAACTCGGTCAGCGACAGGACCGCGACCTTGTCGCCCTCGGTCTTGAAGTAGTCGTCCATGAAGATGCCGGTGACGTTCGGCGTGCGGGCGGCCAATTCGAAGACCGCGTCGGTTTCGCGTTTCGCGGTCTCGCCGCCCGAGCCGACGACGGACCAGACCACCTGCTTGAGCGGCCGGAACGGAATCGAGTACTGGTCGTACGGCGGCGGGGGCTTGCCCTTCCAGCGCACCATGATGAGGTTGGGCACGTCGAGGTAGAAGCACGACTCCGCGGGGGTCATGCGCGAAGGCCGCTTGAGCCCCCAGCCCTCGTTGTCGGCCCCGGCCACACAGGCGAAGATCCAGAACCGGTCGCGCACGCGCTCCGGCTCGGCGGCCGCAGCCCGCTCGGGCAGGACGCAAGCCATGCAGACCAAGGTCATTGCGGCAGACAGCCATCGGTGTTTCATGCTCGGCTCCTTTCGAAACGTGGGTACGTGCGAGGATGGTACACCAAGACCCAGCGATAGTCGCGGTGTCTCCGCTCGTCATACACTGCCTGCCCTCTCGGGAGGCCGTGTTGCGAGATGAGCACGGAAGGAGGACAATCAACGCTCCGTTCATTTGGAGAGACCTCATGATTACGACACGCGGCGCGTTGCTCGGTCTGGCCATGCTTGTGTTCTGCTCGGCCGTGAAAGGGCAAGATGTCGGAGGTGGGCCGCTTGTTGAGCCATTCGACCTGAAGGCGCTTCAGACTACGTGGCGAAACCTGGCCAACGAACAGGTCATGTTTCCGGTCGACATGAAAGACATCGCGGTCAAGCTCGGACGCGAGCGGCAACTGTTCCTCGACAACTATCTCGTCGCCGAGGCGCAGCAGGTCACGCGCCAGGTCCATCAGCCGAAACGCTACGAGGGCAACCCGGTGCTGGCCCCGCCGAAGGCGGAACGAAATCACGTCGTCGTCCAGCATGTCCTGCAGTTCGACACGCCGCCGCGGTTTCGGATGTGGTACTGGTCTGTCGAGGGCTGGCAGACGCTGCCCAGCGGCCAGCGGATCCGCTTTGCCACCAGCTACGCCACGAGCGACGACGGCATGCATTGGCAGCGGCCGAAGCTCGACCTGCACAAGGTCGAAGGACTGGTCGGGACGAACAACGTCGTGTTGCCGTACGGTTTGATGCAGGGGCTGTTCTACGATGCCGAAGAACCCGATCCGCAGCGCCGCTTCAAAGCCCTGGTATGCGTCGAGCGGATAGAACCGGCGGTGCGGGAAGGCTACTACCTGCACACCTCGGCGGACGGGATCCACTGGAAGGGGGACCTGTCGCGGCCGGTGATTCCCAGCCTGAGGAGCTACGGCATTCCGCAGAACGGAATCGGCGACACGACTCGCTTCTGGTGGGACCCGATTCGCCGGAAGTACGTCGGCGACGTGAAGTTCGTCATCCCCGGCAAGCTCCGTTGCCGCGGCGTGATGACAAGCGACGATCTGGTTCACTGGACGCGACCGGTGCCGACGTTCTTTGCCCGCGCCGCGGACGCCCAGATCTACGGACATCGCGGCTTCGCCTATCAGGGCATGTACGTTGGGATGCGATGGATCTTCCAGCCGGAATACAGCCGCCGGCACTCGTCGTACGTCGAGTTGGATTGTAGCCGCGACGGCCTCATCTGGACCCGCGTCGGGGCCGGCCAGCCGTTCATGGCCCTGAACCCCGACCACGACACGTGGGACGCCACGATCATGAGGCCGGTCTCGATGCTTGAGGTCGGTGACGAGCTCTGGGTCTACTACTTCGCCGCCCCGACCGAGATCGAGGCCAAGAACCCGAGGCTTTCCGAGTCGCACAAGACGGACTACGCAATGGGCCTGGCCAAGCTGCCGCGCGACCGGTTCGTCTCGATCAACGCCGGCAAAGACACGGGCACGCTGATCACGCGCCCGCTCGACTTCCAGGGCAGCACACTGCACGTCAACGCCGCGGTCGCCGCCGGAGGCCGGCTCCGGGTGGGTCTCGTCAGCCGCGACGGCGACCCGGTCCCGGGCTACAGCACGGCCGAATGCGTACCGATCGAAGGAGACGGCATCGACTCACTCGTCACCTGGACCGGCCGAGCGAAGTTGGTCGATCTCGACAACTCCGAAGTGCGCGTCGCCTTCGAGTTGAAAGGCGCGAAGCTGTTCTCGTTCTGGATCGACTGACCGTCTGTTGTTTCGCACAGGTGGTGCCGCTGCCCGCGTTCTTGCGCGTTGACGCCGAAAGCAAGGCGCGTGACGATTCCGATGCCGAAGGGAGCAAGCGTCATGCATTGGTTCTGGCGAGCGGCGATTGCGGCGGGCATTGCATTGGTAGCCGGCGTTTTGATGCTGTCAACTCGGGACCTTGCGAGTACCAGCTTGTGAGGGCCAAGCAGTCAGGCAACAAGGCGGAT
>CAYMME010000008.1:43578-44000 GCA_964391465.1 uncultured Planctomycetales bacterium | reverse complement strand
GAAGTTCCTGAGGCTGATGCAAATGATGCGCCCGGTTTTTCGACATTGTTTTCTGATCCTCGGTGCCAGCCCCGGAAACCGACTTCTTATGTGACGTGTTTTGTTTCTCAGTACTGCCGTTCTGGAAACCGATATAGGGCAAGATGAACACGCAGGCATCGGCGCCCCCGCACGTAAGCAGGTCGTACCGGTTCGTGACGGATCCATCGTGATGAGTGTCAACGACGCGCAAATCGCTCCCGGCATGCATCCCGACGCGTCCGCGCGCTCCCTGTTCGAGGCCTGTGTGCCCGCACTACGGGAAATCGAATGGCGCGCACTCGTCCCCGTGCTGACTCTTCTTGTCCTCATGCACGCTGCCGTCGCCCCCCGCGTGCGGGCGGCGGGGCTGGCCGGCGGGGTTGGGGGGAGGGGGCTGGGCG
>CAYMME010000008.1:0-43568 GCA_964391465.1 uncultured Planctomycetales bacterium | reverse complement strand
TCTTGCTGGCGGCGGGGCTGCCCGTCGGTTATGCGCCTTCGGGACTTGCCGACATGGTCGTGATGTTCTTCGCAGGTGTTGTGATTTGTTCGGGGTATATTCTCGGACCGCAGATCGCCAACGACATGATCCGGCAATACCGCGGCCTGACTCCGGCACCGCTTTCCGAAAGGCTAGCGAATCTCGTTCGCCTTATCGCCTGCGGTTGGGTACTCGCAATTCTGTTCTCTGTCGCGTTGTTGATCAACTCGAATCTCAAGCCCGCGATATCAGTACTCAATGCCGCTCATTACGACCTCGAACTGGAGACGATCGAACGGACTCTATTCGGCGGCGTCCTGCCCTCTGCCTGGCTGATTACGCACAGCCCGGGAGCGGCGGTCCACATATGGGACTTCATCTATGATCTGTTTGGCATGTTCCTGTTTGTGTCGATGATGATTGCAGTGCAGTACGAGGGTATGCGCGGAGGAGCCCGGTTCGTGTTTGCGCTCTCGGCCGGCCTATGTGTCTGCCTGGTCGTCGCGGTGGTGTTCCCGACGCGAGGCCCCCTGTTTGTGCACCCGGAATGGTTCGGTGTCTTGCATGACACCGAGAGCGGTCGCCTGGCCCGCTACCTGAGCCACACGGTTCAGCAGTACACTGCCGCCCCCGGGGTACGATACGCCGTCGCAGGAATCGCGGCCATGCCGTCGTTTCACGTGGTCTCCTGGACGTGCGGCTGGTTGTGCTGGCGTCCGCTGCCCCTCAACCTGCGGGTGGTCGGAGTGATCCTCGTGCTCTGCAACTGGGCCAGTACGGTCGTACTCGGCTGGCACTACGCCCTGGACGGACTGGTCGGCATCGTGATCGCCGTTTGCGTCTTCCGCCTCGCGGCCCGGGTCATCCCGCGCACCGAGCACAGCCCGGATCGAGGGCATGCCTGACCTGCACCTCATCCTTGCCGTCGTCACGAGCGTCGGTCCGTGCATTGCGGTCATGCTCTACTTTGTCCGCAGGAGCTCCCCCAGACCAGATCGGACCGACGTCGTGATGCGGGTCTTCAGGGGGGGCGTGGCCGTCACCGTCCCGGCGCTCCTGGCCCAGATGAGCCTCACCTACCTGACGGCCCAGTGGGCGCTGCCGGCGTACCAGCGATGCGCGTACGAGGCGTTCCTCGGCACGGCGCTGGTTGAGGAGTCGCTCAAGCTCTGGATCGTGCTGAGCCTGGCGTATCGGCGGCCGGAGTTCCGGGAGGTCAAGGACGGCATCGTCTACGCGATCACCGCCGGTCTGGGATTCTGCTGCCTGGAAAACATCCTCTACGCCGGCGCGGAAATCACCATCGCGCTGAGCCGCGCATGCACGGCCCTACCTCTCCACGCCCTCGCGTCCGGGCTCATGGGGTATGAGCTCGGTCTGGCCAAGCTTCGACCGCGGTCCCGACGCCGCGTGTGGCACGGTCTCTGGAAAGCCGTGCTCGTCCACGGAACGTACAACTTCATTCTGATGCTGGTCACGACGGAGGCCCTGCCGACCGCAACCGCGTTCCTGATCGTCCCCCTGCTGGGTATCGCCTTCAGTTGGCTCGTCTCGGAATTGAGGCTCGCCCATCGAAAGGACCGGGCCCAGGCCGTCGTGTTCGGACGAGACTCCGTCGGCGACCGAACGTGAGGTGCCGTCCACCTCGGCCTGCGCGCCGCCGGGCCGTGCAACGCACCTACGGTTCGGCCAGCTTGCGCTGCACCCTTGCCAGGACATGCGGTTGGCGCGGGTGGTCGGCGAAGTCAGCTCGCAGACGTTTCGAGTAGGGCGCGACCCGGTCGCGCCGCGTGCCCGCCGATTCGCTCGACGACGCATAGAACACGGCCAGGTCCGCCACCGCCCAGAGGTAGTGCGGGTCGGCACATACGGAGGCAAGGTAGTAGTGCTCCGCCCGCCCGCGCTCGCCGAGGCCGAGGTACGCTTCGGCCTTTCCGTAGTCGATGCGCCCCGGCCGGCCCACCCCGGGCCATCGCTGGGCCTGCCCGAAGTGCTCGAGTGCCCCTGCGTAGTCGCGACGAGCCACCATGGACCACGCCTCCTGGTACTGCCGGTCGCGCGCCGATTGAAGCACGTGCAGGCCGCCGGCCGTCGCGAATACCGACACGGTGATCACGTATCCCAGTCGTACCAATCGCACCGGCGCGGGCCCGCGGTCGTCGACGGGCAAGGCGTCGCGACGAACCGGACCCCGATCGCGCGTGCGGAAGCGCCGCAGCCCGAAACGGACGGCCAGGAACACACAGAAGAGACTGGCAAACAACAAGGCTTCACTGCGTGCCCCTCGTGGGATGAACGCGGGATCGGCCCGAGCCGGGTGCGTTGACAGCGGCCACCAGAGCATGCGATTGGTGCTCTGAAGCACGTCCATCAGTTCATGGAGCACGATGGTGAGCAGGACGAGCCCGAAGCTGCGCACGAACGACACGGCCGCAAAACGTGCCAGCAGCGCCGCAACAACGATCGAAGCACCCACCGCAAAGCAGATCGAGTGCGTGACGACTCCCGCATCGCGCCAGCCGACCGCGATTCCGAGCTGGGCCATGATGTCCGGAAGGTAGGCGAGGACGACCGCGCTAGGGATCCACAGGGCGCGCGCGACCGGCCGGTCTTGGTCCCGAACCGTGGCCAATCCGGTCGCCAGTCCAACGAGGCCGTGTCCGAGAACCGGCATGGTGCCGACTCGTCAACCTGACTTCTCGGACCGGCACGGGTTGCGCCGAATCCACTTGCGAATGGCCTTGAGGAGATACTCGTCCTCGGAGGACGGCCCGACGGCCTGAGAGTGACGCCCCTTCCCGCGCGTGAGCACGGCAATGACGGTGGGCTCGCCGTCGCGCATGAACCAGATCGGGCTGCCGTTCTGCCCGGCTCCGGCGTCCAGGTCATGCCACCAGATGCCCGGATAGCCGTAGCGTTCGATCCGGCCCTCGGCCCGCACCATCTTGCCCGCGCCGGTGTCGACGGCGTAGCCGGCGGTAGCCACCGGAAGGCCGGTGGCCTGATGGGGTCCGACGATGTCCAGGGCCAGGTATCCCGCGTCCTCCCCGATCGGCCGATCGAGCAACGCCAGGGCCAGGTCGCGCGACCGGACGTCGTACTCCTCGACGTATTGCTTGGGCACGGCAATCTTGACGACGCTCGCCCTACCGAACGGTGCCTCGCCCTCGGCCAGGCCCGGAGTGAATGTGGCATGCTCAAACACCCGCTCGCCGGTCGGCCCGGCGAAGGCATCTGCCACGGTGACGATGTGAGCCGGGGCCACCAGGAACGCCGTCAACTGTGCAACCGTGCCGTCGGGGTAGTACACCAACAGTTGCCCGATGGCCCGGTAGGGGAACTCGCTCGCATCGGCCGGCTCGCGTGCATCGGGGAAATGCACGGCCAACTCCGGAAGGCGGGAGTAATCCAGCAGCTCCGGCATCGTGTCGGGAACGGCCGCGTCATCCCGCTCCGGTTCCATCGCCTGCCACCTGATCCGCTCCCCCTTGGGCTCGGATTGACAGCCCGACGCCGCCACGGCCGCAAGCACGAGGCAAATCGTTCCAAACCTGTATCGCAGAATCATTTCGATCTCCGGTCTTGGCTTGTTCCGCCAAGTATAATACTGTTCGGCGGTTACGGGAACAGTACCGCTACCCAGGGATATCGTCCGCCGGGCTCTCCGAAACTGAGCCGATCTTGCCGTGGCCTTGTCCGATGATCGAGATCACCAACAGCGTATCCGTCGACGAGCGCGACCTGCACTACACGTTCCAGCGTAGCGGGGGTCCCGGCGGCCAGAACATCAACAAGGTCTCCACCCGCGTGACGCTGACCTTCGACGTGCTGGCGTCCACCGCACTCTCGGCCCCCCAGAAGGCGATGGTCCTGCGGCGGCTGCCCGGCCGGATCAACCGCGAGGGCGTGCTCCGCGTCGTCTCCAGCCGGCACCGGACCCAGGCGGCGAACCGCCGGGCCGCCCGGGAACGCTTCGTCGAGCTCATGGCCCAAGCCCTCCGCCCGGTCCGCCCCAGGCGCAAGACCCGGGTGCCCCGCGCAGCGAAGAAGCGTCGCCTCGAAGACAAGCGCCGACAAGGCGAGAAGAAGCGTCAGAGAAGGACCGGGTTCGATGACTGACCGGGCAAGGTGCAATCCGAGCCCTCCCGATGCACATCGGGACGAGCGAGTGGGTCCAAGTAGGGTCCACCGTGCGGACCACGAACACGTAACCCCGCAAGGACGCAACACAGACGCATGAGAATCCTAATTGAAATGGACGGGCCGCTGGTCGATGTGCAGCCGCGGTACCACGAGCTGCACCGGCGCGTGTTGCGTGAGATGAATCTCCCCGCCCTGCCGGCCGAGGCGTTCTGGCGACTCGTGCGGCGAGACGCCCCGCTCGAGCAGTTCGTCAGCGGCGGCCGACCCAAGCACGTCGAGCGCTACAAGCAGCGGTTCATGGAGCTGAGCGAGTGCGACGAGCTGCTGGCCTGCGACGTGGCGCAGGCCGACGCGGACGGGACGTTGCGATCGCTCAAAACGCTGGGCGAGCCGATCCTGATCACCATGCGATTGAACCGGCCCGGAGCACAGGAGGTGCTGAAGCGGCTGCATCTGGCCGATTACTTCTTGCGGGTGTGCGGTCTTTCCCAGTCCCAGGCGCGCCGGGTCGATCAGTTGCAGGAGCTGGCCGGCGAGGCCCGACGCGTCATCGTGGCCGCGTCGTCGGAGCCGGTGATCATCGCGACCCGGGAAGCCGACCTCCCGGTGGTCGGGGTCGCCGGCGGCTCGTGCACGCCTCAGCGCTTGCGACGGGCCGGGGCGGATGTCGTGTTCGACACGCTCGATGACGTGTCGCTCGCAATCGCATCTGGATCCGAGGAGATCCGTCGAGCAGGCTTGCTCCCGCCCGCCGTGTGAGACGGCCACGACGAGGGAATCACGTGTTCCGGGCGCCAGGGACCGATCGGATTGCGGCGCGGAGACAAATCGGTCATGAACTACTGGCGCGTGTTGTTGGTCGCATGGATGGCGCTGATCTTCGCCCTCTCGTCCTGGCCCGGCGCGGCCCGACCCGAGACGGCCGAATACTTGGGAAGCGGAAACGACCCCATCCGCCTGAGCGCCCATCTCGTCGAGTTCGGCATACTCGCCCTGCTGTGGCTCAAAGCGCTCCCCGCGCGAGGACAAGCGGCATCGTGGCGCACATACCTGCTGGCATTCGCGTTCACCGTGGCCTATGCCCTCTCCGACGAGTTGCACCAGATGTACGTTCCCGGCCGGTCGTTCCGCTGGATTCATTTCGCCGAAGACGCGCTGGGCGCTGTGGCCCTTCTGACCGGCGCATGGGTCATCCAGTGCATCCACCCCACCGCCACGGCCCAACCGGAATCCTCATAGCAATTGCGTCTGCTCAAGAGCTGATCTACAGTCGCAAATCATGGCGAAGCGGCAGTGGGCTCTCAGCCCAGCCATCCTCGCAGGCATCGCCTCGGCCATCATTGCATACGTCACGATCACCGAGGCCACGGACCTGATGCCGCTCGGGCCGCGCACGCCAGACGACAGCTTGCTGCGACACCGGTCCTTCGAATGCGTCGCGTTATGGTTCTTCCTGTGCTCGGCGACGGGATGGATCGGCGTTGCGATGAAGAGGACCCCACCTCGAGATGCGCGCGTGTGGCCACTCATCGTGGTACCCGGTCTGTTCGCGATTGGGCTCGGCGCGAGCGAAGCGTGGGACGCTCACCGCATGTGGGAGCAGCTGAGTGCCCTGGGCTTGCAGGACCCATCGTTTCGGTGGATGGGGCTGCTGGGGATCGCATTTCCGTTGTTCACCGGCGGCTTCCTGAGCGCAGCGCTCTGGTTCCAGGCGCGGGTCTGGCAGCAGCAGGGTCGGACAGGCGTCTGTTACGAGTGCGGATACGACCTGTTCGGAAACGTCTCGGGACGATGCCCAGAGTGTGGCACACAAATCGGCAACGAGACCACGAGACGCGTGAGAGGCAGTTCTCGTTGGTACCCGGAGCTTATCCTCTTCGAAACAGCCGAGGAGCGTGACGAAGCCCTGCGGTCAGCGCACTCGGCTGCAAGGTGGAAACTGCGGTGCTGGCCGTTTCTGGCTTGCATGATCGTGCTCTGGGTGTGTTGCGTCATCCATCAGCTCAAGCCCTTGCCGATCCCTTGGCGGTGGGCTGTGCTCGGGGCGGCGCTTGTGATGCCGTTTGTGGCTGCCTGGGCCTGCCGTTCCGCCACGCGCAGCCTCTTGCGTGAGAAGCTGCGCACGTCCGGCATTCGCGTGTGCAACAAGTGCGGTTGCGACATGCGGGAAGTGAACGAATCCCGCTGTCCCGAGTGCCATGCAGACGTTCCTTGAAGGCGCGCTCATCCATCAGACCGCGCGGTGCAAGCCGGATGTGTGCAGGGCTGAGCCGTCGCACTCAGTTGCTCACGGAAGGTCACCCACCCAACAGAGATGCTCGGACAACCGCCCGGAGCTCAGCGCGTCGTACAACCGGCGATCGGCAGTGACCATTGTTCCCTCGAGCAGGACAGCGAGCGCCACGAACAGGCAATCATACAGGCTGCGATGCGTCTCGACCGCCAGCTCGAATGCAGGGTCCATGAGAGGAGCAAATGCATGACCCTGGATGGGGAACTGCCGAAGCGCGCTGCGGATCTCGCGGCCGTGCCCGTCGTCCAACTCACCCCGTCGAATGCGCTTGCAAAGGATGCTGTCAACCTCGATCAGGAGGAAGTCCGGCACGTGCAACTCGTTGCGATCGTCCAGCAGACGCAACGCATTGTCCGTGTGTTCCTCGTCGAAGAACCACTTGGCGGCGACACTCGTGTCCACCACGTAGACGCTCACCGCGCGCGGTCCGCGCGAACGAGTTCGACGCTGTCGCTACGGGGTCGCCCCTTCTGCTTGCGACGGATGCGTGCGGCGAGTGCGCGGGCGGACGCCATGTCCACCTTTGCCGCCCCCTCCAGAATGCCTTTCACTTCCGCCTGGAGTGAGCGCCCGCCTTGTTGAGCGCGCTTCTTCAGTCGCTCGACCACAGCAACATCCAGCCCGCGAATCAGGATCTGTGCCATCATGCAACCTTCCACAATGCCAGGACGCACTCAAATGCTAACATAATGATAGCATCAATGCCGTCCGGGGCAAGGCCCTTCCGGCGGGCGGTGCCAACCATGCGTGTCCGAAGCGTGAGCCAGACCCGCGCGGGCTTGCGACCAGGCTGTTGCAGTTGTGCGGGTCGAGCCGTATCGTGTCGCGGGTGGATGTCCGGACCTGAGCCGCCGCGCCTTCGCGCGACACGAGTGATCATGACACGGCGCAATCTGATCGCGGCATATCGTTTGACTTCTGTCGGCTTGGCTCTTCTCGCGGGGACGGGGTGTGCCGGAACCGAGCTTGCCCCACCGGCCGAGCCCTGGGTGGCGGTCGGTCGGTTCGGCATGGTGGCCAGCGACTGTCCGTACGCCTCCGCGGCGGGGGCCGAGATGCTTCGCAAAGGCGGCAACGCGATCGACGCTGCGGTGGCCACATCGCTGGCGTTGGGAGTGACGCGCCCGGAGAGCACCGGCCTGGGCGGCGGAGGGTTCATGATCCTCCGCGTAGCCAAGACGGGCCGTCTCGTGACGTTGGATTTCCGCGAGTGCGCACCGGCCGGCGCCACGCGGGACATGTTCGCCAAGTCGGCGAATCCGGCGGACCCGCCCGCTTCCCAGGTGGGCGGACTGGCCGTCGCCGTACCCGGACTGCTCAGCGGGCAGATGAACCTGCTCCGCAACTGGGGGGCGATTCGCAAAGCCGGCGGGCCCGCGGGAAGAGGCAGCCCGCCCGCGCTCGACGTGGTCATCACCCCGGCCATCCGGCTGGCCGAGGAGGGCTTCGCCGTCGACGAGCACTACGTCGACGCGTGCCGGGACGTGCAGAAGAAGTACGAAGCCTTCCCACAGTTCAAGCAGCAAGCCAAGTACGTCTGGCAGACTCACTTGCGCGGAGGCGCCCTCCGGAGAGTCGGCGACACGCTCAAGCAACCCGAGTTGGCCCGGACCCTCCGGTTGATCTCCAAGAACGGCCCGGCCGCCTTCTACAGCGGCGAAATCGGCCAGGCCATCGTCGCCACGGTCCGGGAGGCCGGCGGCATCCTGACCCGGGACGATCTCCTTGACTACGCCCCGCGCCGCCGCCGGGCCATCGTCGCCGGCTACCGCGATTATCGGATCATCTCGTTCCCGCCCCCGTCATCGGGCGGGATCGCCTTGGCCCAAGCCCTCGGGATTCTGGAAACCACCGACCTCAAGGCACTCCACGACCGTGAGCCCGCCCTCGCCGCTCACTGGACAGTCGAAGCCCTCAAGCACGCCTTCGCTGACCGGGCCCGGTGGCTCGGGGATCCCGACTTCGTGGAGGTCCCGATGCGACAACTGGCGGAGAAACCCTACGCGGCCCGCCTCGCGTCGCACATTCGTCCCGACGGCGTAGGCGACATCGGCCACTACGGAGGTCAGCAGGCCACGTCGGCGCCCGCCACGCAGAGCGCCCCCGCCACCGCGGGGCCGGAGGATGCCGGAACCAGCCATCTCTGCGTCGTGGATCGGTCGGGCAACTGCGTGGTGTGGACGGAAACGATCAACACCGCCTTCGGCTCGCTGCTGGCCGTCCAGGACTACGGCATCGTGCTGAACAACGAGATGGACGATTTCGCCGCCCGCCCCGGCCGGCCGAACGCGTTCGGCCTGGTCCAGTCCGAGTACAACGGCGTGGCCCCCGGCAAACGCCCGCTCTCCTCGATGTCACCGACCATCGTAACCCACGGCGGCGTTCCCGTGCTCCTGCTGGGCGGGTCCGGCGGGCCCAGGATCATCTCCGCCGTACTGCAAACCCTTCTCAACGTCGTGGAATACCAGATGCCCGTCGCCGACGCCGTTCGCGCCCCCCGGCTCCACCACCAGTGGCAACCGGACGAAATCCGCTTTGACCACGAGCCCGAACTCGCCCTGCGATCCGGTCTCGAGGCGCGCGGACATCGACTGTCCCCCAAGCGAAGCGAAGCCGCGGTTCAGGCCATCGAGGTGCGGCCCGGCAAGTCCACCGGAGTGAGCGATCCGCGCAAGGGCGGACGCCCCGCCGGCTTCTGAACCGCCTCGCCACCCTTCCCGCCGCGCCACCGTGAAGCTACGGGTCGGATTCCAATGAAAAAATACTTGGACAGTCAAACTTTTTGCTTGCAATTGGGTGCGCGCGGTCGTATTGTGCCCCCCCAGCGCGGTAGTCGTCACGACAAAACACCGAACCCAGACGAAAGGAGTTCCGATGCCCAACTGCCCTCACTGCTCCCGTAGCTTCGGCAGCGCGCATGCGCTCAAGATCCACATCGGGCGGTCCCACAAGAGTGCAGCGGCCAAGGCGGGCCGTGGACGTAAGAAGAAAGCCAAGCGCGGCCGGCCCCCTGGCAAGAAGGGTGCAGCCGCCGACCTGACCGAGGTCTCGACCGCAGCGCTCGCCGCAGAGCTGCGCCGACGGGCCGAAATCGCCGACCGGCTCAAGAGCATCGTGGGCTAGACGGCACACCGTCCGCCCACTCTCGGAGTTAGATTCGTGGAACCAGTGCCGGTGATGCGACGGCCGGCACCAACAACCCAGGAGACCCACAAATGTTTCAGTCAAAGGCAAATGCGTATGCTCTACTCGCTCTGATCGAGGTGGCTCAGAGCGAAACCAAGACAGGTGTTCAGGCGCACCAGATTGCGGCGCGGTACGAGCTCCCGACGGCCTACGCTGCGAAGGTCATGTCACAGCTCGCCAAGGCCGGCGTCCTGCGCTCCGACCGCGGCCCCCGCGGCGGCTTCACCCTGGCCCGTCCGCCCAAGGACATCACCCTGCTGAACATCCTCGAGGCCCTCAACGGCCCGATGGTCAACGACGAAATCCTGCCGCCGAACGCGCCGAAGAACCTCCGACGCAACGCCGACCAGATCTTCGGCAAGATCGTCACCGAGACGCGCAAGATGCTCGAGAAGACGACGCTCGAGACGCTCTGCTCATCGCACCGGAAGAAGTAGCACCCGCGAATCGGCAAAGCCGCGCAAATGACAACGAAGGCCCGCGTCCACGAGTGGCGCGGGCCTTCTCCTGTTGGGCAGTACCCTGATAGCCTCTGCCGGCGGACAAGAAGCGCGAGCCGTAGGGCCGAGACCCACCGCTTCCGCCGCAGCGATCTCACAGACTCGCGCTACTTGGGCGGCGGTCGGCGAGCTTCGAGTTGCCACCGGGCGAGTGGAGGCGGTGGTGTCGCGAGCGCGGGAGCACCCTCCGGCCAGTCGAGAAACCGCTCGTCGATCTCACCGGCGGTGTCGAGTCGGACCTCAACCGAGCGCTTGCGCTCCGGATCCAGCTTCAATGCGCCGTCCTCGAGGCGGCCCCGCTGAAACACGATCTTCTTGGGATACCACAGCCCCTCGGGCGTGCGTGCCGTTTCAGTCAGCGTTCGGACGTAGACATGCCAAGCCTTCTCAGGCTCATCCTCGTGCTGCACGAACGAACGCTCCTCGCGACGCACGCAGAGATGGCCCCGCGTAGGATCGATCCAATACTCGTACCATCCGTCAACCGGACTTGCGCGCGTGCCTCGCACGCGAATCACCTTCGGGCGCTTGGGGTCGGGCGGTAGCAGTTCGTAGTCCAACGGCTCCATGGCAATCATCCAGCCGTGAGGAGCGAGCAATTCTTCATCCATCCATGCCGGCCAGCCGAGTTCGGCCAGATGCTTCTCGGGAACGGCCCGGCTGACGTCTCCCGCCTCACGGACCCAAAGCGACATCTTCTTCGACGGACCGGCGAAGTTGTACCCGGCAAAGGCAAGCCCACCCTCATAGGGCATCAGGACGCTTTCCAGCAGCCTCGTGGGATCGTCGATCTGCGTCCACACCTCTTCGAAGGGTTGATCCCGGCCGGTGAAGTTGTACTTGTCGCGCTCACGCACCATCGTGGTCAGGTTGAGCCGGTCGAGCCGCCAGCGCTCGCCATCACGCACCTCTCGGAACCTCGGCCACTTCCGACCATACGTAACCACCGCACGGCAACGATCAATCCGGTCGCGGGCGGCGTAGTACTTCTCCGCGACCGCGCGCACCTCGGGGTCGAGCCGCGGCCAGATGCCCGCCTCGACGTTCTTGAGACCGGTAGGCACACGGAACGGGTCGTCAGGGAACTGGGGGTCCAACGTGATCCTTGCGACGGACTCGCGCTTCGCTTCACCTGGAAAGACTTGGTGGTACATGCGCACTTCACGCGTCGTCGGATCCAACCAGAGATCGAACAGAACCGAGTTCGCCGTGTCCGGCACACCAGTAACGACCGCATACCTGAGGTACCGGCGGCCGTCGTAGTCACGTTCACCTCTGTGTTCCAGGCGAAGCGTCAAGCCTTCCGTCTGCACGGTCTCAGACGCACGAAACGGCATGCCCATCACCTGCAGGAACAGGGCGACCTGATTCGACCCGTCCCGGCCGGGAACGGCCGGGCGCGTCCAGTACAAGCCGGTCGTTGAGTTCCATGTCGTGATCTGATCGCCAACCCACAGCGTGTTCGCACCCCGGGGGGTCTTGCCATCCGGCTCGAACTCGTCGAGGCGCGCCGTGTCCGGAGCCCTGAGGTGAGCACGGCCGATGCCAATGACTTCTCCGTCTACGATCTCCGTCCCTTCGATGAAGGCCGTTCGTGCCTGACTGAACACGCGGGTCACGTCGGCCCAGACGATGCCGTTGCCCTCTTCTCGAGGGTCGCGCTCCGGCCGGAGACCTACGCCGAGGATGACTCCGGCCGCGGCGGCAACGGGAACGATCCACTTGAGGTGTCGCAACGCCCGCCGCTTCTCCACGCGGACCGGCGCTGGTTGTACCTCGATCCGGCGCATCACGTCGTCCCGGATCGACGGACCCGGGGCGGCGGCCCCCGCGATGCGCCGCAATTGCTGATCCAGTTGTTCGTCGGACGTCATGATTCAGGCTCCTGCAGCCACCGGCGGAGGCGCGTGCGGGCGCGCGACAACCGCATGGTGACCGTGCCCACGGGACTGCCGAGAATCTCGGCGATCCGCGCAACGCGATGGCCGTCGAAGTAGTAGAGCATGACGACGGCTCGCTCGTGCTCGGGCAACCGGCCGGCTGCCTCGATGAGCCGGCGGGCCGCCTCTTCAAGCTTGCCGTCCGTTTCCTCGACCGGGATCGGGCCGGCGCGGTCCAACGGCACGACATTCGGACGCCGACGCGCGGCGTCGCAAGCGAGGTTGCGCGTCACGGTCCGGACCCAGCTCCCGAAAGCACCCCGGTCTCGCAGCGTGCCGAGCTTCCGGTACGCCAGAATGAAGGCCTCCTGAGCCGCGTCCTGCGCTGCATGGTGGTCCCTCAGCACGGCGAAGGCAGTGGCGCGGACGCCGTGTTCATGACGTTCGACGAGCCCGGCGAAGGCCGATCGATCGCCCGCCAGGACTGCGGCCACGAGTTCTGCGTCCGAGTCGACCAGCTCAGGCACTCCCGTTCGGGTGCGGTACCGGTTGTTCCTATAGTGAAGATGGCAGCAGGCTGCAAAATGCAACCGCGAATCGGCTGCTTCTTGAATCGACCGATGCTCGAGAGCACGCCGCGGGGCGCAGGCGCAAGTCCCGTCCAGTGGCAGTGACGTGGATGGCCCCGAGCGCGTTCGTGTGTCGGCTTGTCCGGCGAGACCCTACTTGAGCCGGGAGAACCAACCCTTCTTGCCGCCATCGCCGGGCCTGGCCGATGGCTTCCGCTGCTTGATCTGTTCGAGCAGTTCGGCGTCGCTCTTGTTCTCGTTGCCCATGCGACGGAGCACGCGAATCTGCTCACGCGTGTCTTCGTCGATGTCGAGTTCCGGCGGCGCTTCGCTCGCCGGCTCCTCCGCAGTATCGGTGCCGACTGCGTTGGTGTCCGGCCCGGTCGCTTCCTGATCGCTCGCCGCCCCGCCGGGATCCTCCGCCGGCGTCTCGGCCTTCTTCTCCTTGGGACCGACCTGCGGAATGTTCATCGGCTTCTCGAACGACTCGACGGCGTTCTCGATCAGGCCGCGGAACATCTGCTGCGTCTTCTTCTGGCTGGCCACCGCCGTCTCGCGGTCCGCGAGCGCGTTCTCCTGCTCGGACAGTCCCTCCGCCCGCTGTTCCAGCTCGGTGCGCTCGGCCTCGAGCTTCTCACGAGCGGCGGCCATCTCCTGCTCGCCCGTCTCCACCGCCGCGCACCGCGTCTCGAACTCGCCTTCCTGCGAGGCCAGCGCTGCCTCTCGGGCCGACACGGCCTCGGCCTGCGATGACACCTCCGCTTCGCGCTGCTCCAGCTCGGCCGTGTGGGCCTCCAGTGCGTCGGTGTCGGCGGCAAGCGCCTTCTCGCGCTGCTCGAGCTCCGCAACCCGCGGCGCGAGGACCTCCTCCTGTGATGCCAGTTGGGCTTCGCGCTCGGCCAGCGCCTCCGCCTGCCTGTCGAGGACTTCCTCCTGCGTGGCAAGCTCCGCCTTCCGCCGATCGAGTGCTTGCGCCTTGGCCTGTCGCTCCTCGTCCTGCGCGGCGATGCCCTTCTCGCGCTGCTCGAGTTCGGCGGCGCGCGGCGCGAGGGCTTCTTCTCGCGATGCCACCTGTGCCTCGCGATCGGCCAGTACCGCGTCGCGTTTCTCGAGGCCGTCTTCCTGCGCGGTGAGCTTCGCCTCCCGCTGCTCGAGGGCCTGGGCCTGTGCCTGCTGCTGATCATCCTGTGCCGCAACGTCCTTCTCTCGCTGCTCGACTTCGGCGACCCGCGGCGCGAGAGCCTCCTCCTGCGAGGACAGTTGTGCCTTGCGCTCGGCCAGTTCCGCCGCCTGCCCTTCGATGGCTTCCTTCTGCGCTGCGAACTCGGCCCTCTGCTGCTCGAGTTCAGCCAACCGACCGGCGACGGCTTCCTTCTCCGTTGCGATCTCGCTCTCGCGCTGCTCCAACTCCGCCAGCTCTTGAGCGACCGTCTCGCGTTCGGCAGCAATCTGCGCCCGCTGCTCCTCCAGTTCTGATCGAGTTGCGCCGAGTTCCGCCGCCTGCACGTCGAGCGCCTTGCGCTGCTCGTCGGCTTCCTGCCGGCTCGCAGCCAATGCCGCTTCCGCCTCCTGCACCTGCGTCTCGCGCGCTTCGATGCGCGTGGTAATCTCCGCTACTTCCTGTTGCTTGGCCTCGACGGCATCCTGCTCGGACGCAAGTTGTTGCTCGCGCGCATCGATCTCGCGCGCGGTGACATCCAGCGCCTCGGTGCGCGCATGAATCGCACCTTCCTGCTCGGCGATCGCCTCGCAGCGTGCGCCGACGCTCGCCTCCTGCTCCTGCACCGCCTGATCGCGCGCATCGAGCGACTCCTGCCACTCGTTCAGTTGTTCCCAACTGCTGGCGATGTTCGCCTGGAGGGCGCCGATCTTGGCCTCGAGGGCGCGCAGCATCTCCTGCGTCTCGGCGTCGTCGGGACCGGCAAGCCCTTCGAAGCCAGTCGCTTCGGCCTGTGGTCTCGGAGGGGGCGACGGTTCCGGCGCTTGCGCCTCCGCCGCAGCCTCCACCGCTGATGTCGAAGTGTCAGGTGCCCGTTCTTGTGTCGTGTCGCTGGCTGCCATGTCCACCGTCATCTCCACCTGTCCCCACTGCAAGCAATCGCCCGCCGACAGCACGCCCGCGGTTGCGCTCGTCCCATTGAGCGACATCCCGGTCCGGGCGCCAAGGTCGTAGACGACGGGCTGCCCGGCCAGATGCGTGAGGATCGCGTGCGTCAGCGAGAGATCCGGATGCTCGAGGAAGACGTCGCTTCCTTCCCTTCTGCCGACCGTGGCCACCGCCCGGGTTATCGGCCACTGCTCCTCTCCGCATGCTTCGCGAAGCATCCACTGTATCGGCATCTGGACGACCTCAGCGCAGCCGTTTCGCCGCTTTCTGTTCGCACGATCCTGAAGGGCAACCAGGATCGACACGCCGCCCAGCTTCAGGATGTCACCATCGTGCAGACGAGCCAACTCGACCGGCTCGTCGTTGAGGCGTGTACCCGAGAGGCTCCCGAGATCGCGCAGCAGGACGTGCGTGCCCGTGTTGACCAGCGCACAGTGAAGCTTCGACACATCACCGTCGGCAAGATGGATGTGCGCGGTTCGCGACGAACCGATAACGGTAAGCGGCCGCCGAAGGTGCCAACTCTGCTGCCGGACGGCCCCGATCTCCGCAGTGAGCTTCACTTTCGGAGCGCCGGGTGGTAGTTTCGGCTGATCGGTGGTCGGAAGTACTGCGGACGGCGCACGGGCGGCGGTTACGCTTGCAGGCAAGGTGACCCCCTCCTCTGAAGGTTATGGACCTTCTGCCGTGTCCCCATAGGCAGAGCATAGAAACGTACGATATCCCGCACACAGCGGCAAATGGCTGGTGCGGGTCAGGTACTTCGGAGAAAGCTGCATGCGACTGCTACTAACCAACGACGACGGATTCGACGCCGAGGGCCTCCGCGCCCTCGCCGAGGCCGCAGGCGGTCTCGGTGAGATTCACGTTGTCGCCCCGAACCGCGCGTACTCGTGCATGAGTCACGGCGTCACGCAGTACGACGACGTCCACGTCTCGACGCGGGAGGTTCCCGGACTCGGACACTGTCACATCGTGGACGGAACACCGGCCGATTGCGTGCGGATCGGCTTGTCGGCCGGCGTAATCCCGCGGCCTGACGTAGTGCTTGCGGGGATCAATCACGGCGGCAATCTCGGCGTGGACATTTACTACTCCGGCACCATCGCCGCGGTGCGAGAGGCCGCGATCCTCGGCGTGCCGGCCATTGCGTGCTCGCAGTACCGCGTCAAGGACACACCCGTGGACTGGTCCCGGGCCGCCGTCCTTGCCCGACGCGTATTGCCGCGCTTGCTCGAGCAGCCGCATGAGCCGGGGCTGCACTGGAGCGTCAATCTGCCCCACTACGACGGTAGCGACGGCGATCCGCCGGCCCGCGTCAAACGCATCGGCCTCGCCCCGCTCGACGTCACCTTCGAGTCCGGAGACACGGGCCCCGAGGGCCGGCCCTTTCGCCCCGCCGGAGTCTACAGAAACCGCCCCGTCGAACCCGACTCCGACGTCGAGCACGTTTTCGGCGGCGGCATCGCCGTCACGCCCCTGGGACTGAATGTGATCGCTGCGCCCCTTCCCCAGCTTGATCTGTCCGACATCTGAAGACGATCTCCACAGACCTCGCAACAGCAAAAAGGTTGGCGGGCGCCCCGCCCTTCGCGGCCGTTTGCGAAGGGTGGGGGACGGAAGTTGAGAAGTCGATCACCCTCGCGTCGTCCTCGCCACGGATCAGCCCCTCACCCTCGTTCCGCCTTTCGGCAGGCCAAGGATGGGGCACCCGGCATCGTACGCGCGGAGGCGAGGTTGGCTCACGCCACTTCGATCGGTCGGTGCTTGCGCTCGGCCCGTGCGGTGGCAGGGAGGAAGTAGTCGCGTGCGACCGCTTCCCAGCTCATCTTGTGAGCGAGTTCGTAGCCGCGGCGCACCCACTGGGCGTAAGCCTCGGGCGTGCGCGGCAGGCGTTCGAGAATCTGCCGGCCGACGTTCGCCGCCACCCGCCGCTCGATCCGTTCGCGTTCTTCGACGTTGATGGCCACGAGGGCTTCGAGGTCGCGCGGCGTGTTGTCGAGTTCGGTGTAGTCGGCCACGAGAACGTTCGGCGTGGGCCGCCCGTCGGTGATGTCATCCACGAAGCCCGCGCAGCCGCACACGTTCGTGAGCACGCAGAGCCCGCCGAACGAGAGGGACTCGAGCTGGGCGATGCCGAACGGTTCGTAGACACTCTGGCCGAACTCGACGTCGGCCCCGATGCGAAGGTCCAGGAAATCCATGTCGGCGGGCATACGGTCGCCACACTCGGCCCGCGTCCAGCCCCACTGATTCACATAAACGACCTTCACGTTGCGGGCTCGGGCGTTGAACTCCTGGACGTTGGAGTAGAACAGCGCTTCCCCGCCGGACAGATCGGGCATGCCCTCACGGTGGGCGACGGGCCACTTCCACCACTTCTCCATGTGGCGGATGTCCTCGGGACGCCGGCCGGGGACTTCGGTCGACAGGACGTAGAGGATCCCCGTATCCCCGGTCTCGCGGAACCGCTGCTCGATGGTGTCGAGCACCTCGAGGTCGCGCCAGAGGCCCTTGCTGGTGACCATCCGCGTCACGTGCGTGAACACCCAGTCGGGACGGTACTGCAACAGGGCCTCGCAGTAGTCCTGAAGCTTGGCTTTGCTGGCCAGCGATTGCTCCGCCGTGACCTCGAAGGCCGGAATGCCGTTGTAGACGATGTCGATGTCGCGATGGGCGAAGTCCGGTCCCATGAAGCGAAGCTCATCCACCACGTAGTCGCCGACCGCGAAGATGCCGTCGCAGAACCGCGCGGCCTCGACCAGCGCATGCTTGAAGTAGTGATGCTGCGCACCGAACACGTCCTCGACGAACAGATCGTTCGCCCGTGCCGCCCGCAGGACGTTGTAGTACATCGTGTCGTGCCCGCGGTGGTCCTCCACGATCTTCCGCATGGGGGCGACCTCGTGGGCGTAGAACGCGGTTCGGAAGTTCGGCGCACCGTCGAGGATGGCGGCCAGGGCCGTCGGCATGCCCATGAACTCGTGGGCCAGGACCATGCACGTGCCGTCGCCGGCGCAGACCCCCAGCGCGTGCAGCGCGGCGATCGCCGGTGGTGCCAGCCGGACATACTGGTCGTACTCCCATGAGCGCTCATACCCGGAGGAGTCGATCCAGAAATGATCCCACAGCGCGTGCTTGAACTGATTGATCCGCTCCGGATCGCCGCGGGTCACATCGATCAGCAGTACTTCGGGATCCGCGCCGTGGCCGGTGCCGGGAGCCTCATAACGCCGGTGCCCGTAGACGAGATCCACGTTGAACTCGCGCCGCACGGCGTCCAGCGATTCGGCCAGCGGATGGGAGACCATGCCGTCCAGCGAGCTGTATAGGACTTCGCCGTCGTCGCCAAGGCGGTCCGCCGCCGGCCCGTCGGTACTGAAAAGCGGGCCGACCAGAATGGTCCGGTCCACGGCACCGTCGTAGGCAGTACTGGTAATCAGGCCTTCCAGCACGGCGCCGATGCCCCCGACCTTCTTCACGGCTTCGTGCGTCACGTGTACGATGGTTTTCATTCGCATTCGGTTCCGGTCGTGGTTCGGGCGCCATCCTGCAACAAACCGGCATGCTGCGTCAACACTTGGTACATCGGCACTCGGCAACGCGCTGCGCAGCCAATTCCCGCCCGACGGCAGGAAGTCAGGCACAGACCTTATCGGTCCCGGGACGAAGATGGTGAGGCCGACCGCATCCGGCCCGAACGCTTCCCGCGAAGCCCGGTAGTCGGTTATGGTGGTCGCCGTGAGTGACTCCGCATCCGACATCCCGATTCCGGGCGCGCCCGCTGCGGCCACACCATCGGGGCCCGCCTCGCAGTGCCTGCTGTGCGGCTACGACCTTCGCGGGCTCGCCGAACGGCGGTGCCCCGAATGCGGAACACCATTCGATCCGAGTGAACCCGGAGTCCCGTGGGGGCCGCTGCTCTGGGAATCGCCGCGTCCGATTCCAGCGGCGCATCGGCTGTACCACACACTCACGGGGCTGGTGTTCCATCCGCTCGTGTCTATGAAGCACCTCGGAGCAGCCCCGCGGAAGCTCGGCCGCTGCCACGTCGTGTTTCTCGTCTGGCTCCCCGCGCTGTGCATCGCGATGGCCCTGATTTCGACGGCGGTTTACGCAGTCGCCTTCCAGTACCTCGAGTTCCTCGGCAAGGCTCCGAAGGCCACCCCCCTGACTGAGGAGTGGCTGAGACACCAAATCGCGTGGCTGGATTCGGTCGTCTCAACCATCCTGCACGGCGGGATCGTACTGACCCTGGCCGGGCTGCTGACGATGCTGAGCCGCGACCGGGACACGAACCGCGAGCTTGCCATGCTCGCCGGGCTGCTCGCGATCGTCGTCGCCTCCGCTCTTCTGGCGCCCGCTCACGAAGCGCTGATTCCCGTGATTGCCGTCGCCGCCGGGACGGCCGGGCTGGTCGTCTATCAGTTTGACCAGATCGGCTGGGCCCGGATCGTGTCGCACAGCGTCCGCGGCATGGTCTACATCGTGGTGGTCAACATGTTTTTCGGGCTGTACCTTTCCACGATCGGCTGCCTCATCGCGGTTGCGGACCAGCAGTGGGGCCCTTCCCCGATGATCAGGAGTCTGGCGGCGCGGACGCAGTCCGCGGTCGGCACCGGCCTGCTGTGCCTGATCCTGTACTGGTTCATTCGCGGCACGTTCCACGTCGGGCGGCTGCGTGCAGTGGGAGCCGCAATCGTGTACGCCGTCCTTGCCGAGATGTGGCTGTACGAGGTTGAGATCACACAGTCACCGCTGACGATGGTCGCTCAGCATGTGGGATGGATCCCGCTCCGCTGACCGCCCGGACGGCGCGCACCGCGCGGCCGTGAACAGACTGAGTCTCGGAATCGCGGGTCCTCCCGCTCGAAGGCAAGCGCCTAAGGTTGCGGTCTTGCACAACGAAACGCCACAGTCTCCTCATGCGAACGGAGCCGCAGCGTCGGCTCACACGGACGAGCACCCGCGCTGCCTTATCTGCGGTTATCAGCTTCGCGGACTAACGATTCAGCGTTGCCCGGAGTGCGGCACCCCCTTCGATCCCTCGGAACCGACCGCTCCCTGGGGACCCTTGGTCTGGGAGTCGTCGCAGCCGCTCCCGGCCGTTCGCCGCATCTCCCTGACCTTTCTCGGCCTGCTTCTGCATCCCGTTGCGTCGATCAGGCAGTTGGGCGCTGCACCGCGATCGTTCGGTCACCGGCACCTGCTGCTCCTTGCGTGGCTCGTCCTGCTCAGCGCCGGCATGGCCACGCTTGCGACGGGAATGGGGATGCTTGCGTATCAGGTCCAAATCCGCCAGAGCACACGGACGGACAGTACGCCGCTACCGGAACTGTGGCTCGCCTTTGAGCTCGAATGGCTGGACAGGCTGACCTGGACGGCGATACACGGTGGAGTCGTCTTGACCGTTGCCGCAATCCTCTGGATGGTCAACCGGCAGCATGACGCCAATCGTGAGATCGCCGTGCTCGCTGCACTGCTCGCCTTGGCCGGGACCGCCGGGCTGATGGCCCCGGCACCCGAGGCATCCTTGCCGGTGGTTCTCGCGGCAGCGGCAACCGTCGGGCTCGTCATCTACCACTTCGACCGCATTCCATGGTCGAACCTGTTGCCGCTCGCCGCCCGCGGCCTGATCTACGTCGCAGCGCTGTACTGCTTCGTCCACCTGGCCATCACGGCCGCCGAGTACCTCGTGTCCGTCACGAATGACTGGTGGCTCCAGAGTGCGTGGCTCCGCAACAATGCGAGGCGTGGGCAATCGCTCGCGGCAACCGGCGTCCTGGCAGTGCTGATGTACACGTTCCTGCGCAGCGTGTACCGGACGGGACGCTTGCGCGCTGCCGGTACGGTCGGCGTGTATGTCGTTCTCGCCGAACTGTGGCTCTTCCACATCGACATCATGCAGTCGCCGTTGAAGATCCTGGCCGAGCGAGCAGGCCTGATCTCGCCCCAGTAGAAGACCGGCGGCCGTCCGATTCGTGCGGGGCACGGCGCGGTCTACCGGCGTTGTTCGAGCGTCCTCTGGGCTTCCGCCATCTGCTCCGCCGTAGGCGCTCGCCCCGATCGCATCATGTCGACGAAGCAGTCGAAAAGGTAGGTTGCATCGTGCGGTCCCGGACTGGCCTCGGGGTGATACTGCACCGAGAAGAGCGGCGCGTCGGTGTGCGTGTAGCCTTCGAGCGTTCGATCGTTCAGGTTGACGTGCGTTGGGGTTCCGCCCGCCCGCTCGAGCGACGGGGTATCGACGGCAAAGCCGTGGTTCTGGCTGGTGATCTCCACGCGTCCGGTTGCCAGGTTCATGACCGGTTGGTTCGCACCACGGTGGCCGAATTTGAGTTTGTAGGTCTTGGCCCCCAGCGCCAGTGCCAGCAACTGGTGACCCAGGCAGATCCCGAAGATGGGCACCTTGCCCACAAGCTGCCGCAACGTCTCGATCGCGTAAGCCACAGGCGCGGGATCGCCGGGACCGTTGCTGACGAACACACCATCAGGGCTGTAATCAAGGATGCGGTCGGCCGGTGACGTGGGCGGCACAACGTGAACCCGACCGCCCGCTTCGACCAGGTTGCGGCAGATATTGGTCTTCATCCCACAATCGATGGCCACGACGGTATGCTCGGCCGCCAAGTCTCGCGGCAACATGGCGAACGGACTGTCAAACCCACGGTCCCAACGGGACGGTTCCGCCGGAGCCACGGACGCGACGAGATCCCGCCCGACCAAACCCTCCGAGGCCCGTACCAGCTCGAGCAGCTCGGTCTCGTCGGTGATCTCGCTTGACAGAACGCCCCTCATCGCGCCGTCGATACGAAGCTTGCGGGTCAGGGCTCGCGTGTCAACACCCTCGATACCGATGACGCCGTGCTCGGCCAGGTAGTCCTCCAGACTCCCTGTCGCTCTGAAGTTGCTGTAGCGCCGAGCCAGCTCCTTGACGACGAAACCCTCGACCTGAACCCCGCACGATTCCGTGTCCTCGGGGCTCACGCCGTAGTTGCCGATCAGCGGGTAGGTCATGGCCACGATCTGCCCGCAATAGGAAGGGTCCGTGAGGATCTCTTGATAGCCGGCCATCGACGTGTTGAACACGACCTCCCCCGCGCGCGTGCCCGTCGCCCCAAAACGACGACCGGTGAAAATCGTCCCGTCTTCGAGGACCAGCTTGCAGGTGCAAGTATTCACGATGGTTCCGGTTGTTGCCCACGACGTCCGCGTAACGCGACGGCGTAGGAATGCTGAATAGTCTACCGCCCCGTCCTCAAGGAATCATCCGCTCGTGACGATAAAACGGGGCGAGGCTGTGGGTCTCCGCTCGCTTGGGCGGACAGCCTGGCTTGGAGGGTCCGAGTTACGGCGAGCTCGGATCCTCTCTTTTTCTGCGCCGACAAAAAGACCGGCGGCAAGCCGCGATGACCTGCCGCCGGTATGAGTTCTTGGGGCCGATGACCCTCATGCGTCCCGCGAATCCGTCCACGCACGTGGGCGAATCCTCAGTCGAGCCCGTCGGCTACGGATAGATCACCGAGTCAAACACCATCCTCTTCCTCAGGAACTTATTGGTGCTGTCCTGAGCCTGACCCGGCAGCGCCCCGACGCCCGTGGGGTTCAGGCCGGCGCCCTCTTGCTGCGTCGAGTGACCGATCGTGTAGATGTTGTCGCCGTCCGCCCCAACGAGGGGACTGAAAGTCCATTCCGTGTGGGCGTCCGGAAACAGAACGTTCTGCCCTTCGCCAAAACAGTGGTCCTCGCCGAGGTCTCGTCCACCATGATTCGGCGAGTTCCAGGGCTGCCAGTACTCCGTCCCGTCGTCGGTGTCGGGCCAGTACTCCGGCGTGCCTTCGCCTCTGCGCGGCGTTCCCGGTGCTGTTGCACCATCCGCCCGCGCGGCCTGCTGGCTCACGTCATCTTTGAATCCGTCCTGACCGGAGTCGGAGGTGGCCCAAATCGCACCGGGCCTGCCCATCGGACTCCTATCGGCCGAGATCGCAATCCGCGTGTCCATCGACGTGGTGCGATCCACCGGATTCCGCTTCTCTGCTTCGCCGGAAGCCGGGTAGCCAAGGATCTTCCAGGGAATCTGGTACCCGTAGCTCACGGTGTTGTAGCCCGTGAAGTCCCAGTAGCAACTGGTGCTCTTTGTGCGGTCCGACTCGGCCTCTTCGGTCGACGGGCAATAGAAGAGGTCCGGAGCGGTTCCCCCGGCCCGGACCAGCAACCACAGACATTGCGTAGTAGAAACCTCCGAAGAGTCTACGTTGGCACTGCGGGCGTGCTTGCTGTTGGCGTTGTAGATCGCCTGCTCGTCGGCGGCCGTGACCGGCGGGCAGGTAAGGGAGCTGGCGCCTTCGGAACCGAGATTGGCGCTGCCGCGTCTGCCGACCTGGCCGACGAAAGTGATGTCCTGGGCGGCAGGATCCATTTTCTCGTCTCGGTCGTCGTGCGGCGCGATCGGGAAGAGGTCGGCGTTGTCGCCGGCATATACGTTCATGGCGTTGCCGATCCCCTTGAGGTTGGCTGCGCACACCGCACGTTTCGCAAGCTCGCGCGCCCGCCCCAGCGAGGGTAGCAGAATCGAGATGAGCAGGGCGATGATTGCCACCACCACCAGCAGCTCAATCAGCGTGAAGCCTTTGCTTCGTCTCATGATGAGTTTCTCCTTGACGGTCGTATCTTCGGACTGCATCGCCCGGCGAAACCGAAGCGGCGCAGCCGACGAAACCAGAGTCAGCCTGATTCGCTTCGCCCGACGCACCGGCCGCAAATGACTGACCCGGCACGGGGCGCTACGCGCTCTACGGATAGATCACCGAGTCCACCTTGGCTCGCTTGCGGTCGGCGGCGGCCGTCACGCCTCCCGGCAACAGATTCCCGCTCGGGGGCGCACCCGCACCCTCGGCGTAGAGCGTATGGCCGACGGTGTAGATGTTGTCGCCATCGACGCCGGCGCTCGGCGTGTCCTGCCATTCGGTGTGCGCATCCGGATAGAGCACGTTCTGTCCCTCACCTTCGCCTCGTCCGCCGTGGTTCGGCGAGTTCCATCCCGCCCACGCAGCCCTCGGATCGTCCGTGTCCGGCCAGCGCTTCGGATCATTCGCCACGTCGGAACTGCCACCTTCGCCCGGACCCGTGGCATCTGCACACGCGCCATCCTGGTTGGAGGCATCGTCCTTCGCACCCGGCTGGTCGCTGGCCAACGTCCGTCCCCAAAGTTGATTGGGGGAAGGTTCCGACATCGGACCCTTGTCGGCCGCGATGGCGATCCGCGAATCCATGTCAGACTTGAACCGAACGGGGTTGCCGCCCGCACCCTGCTTGAACGCAACCTGGCAGCCGTAGCTCACCGTGTTGTAGCCGGTGAAATCCCAGTAGCATGTTACCGTCTCGGTCTGATCCTTCTCGTCAACACTCGACGGGCAGTAGAACTGCGTCGGGGCCACCCCCCCCTCACGGACCAGAAGCCACATGCACGCCGTGGTCGACACGTTGTTAGGGTTCGCCTCAACAGGATAGTTAAGATCCTGGATAGTGTCTTCGTCACTGGTGTTCTGTGGTGGGCAGGGAGCGTCGCCGGACAACGCCGCGGCACCCAACTCCCCAACGGTGCTACCGGCCCACACCACCTCGGCGTCGATCTGATGTGGAATAACGGGGAATCGGTCGCTGTTCTCGTTCGCGTAGATGTTCATGGCGTTGCCCATGCCCTTGAGGTTGGCGGCGCAAACCGCCCGTTTGGCCAACTCCCTCGCTCGGGCTAGAGAGGGCAACAGGATGGAGATGAGCAACGCGATGATTGCCACCACCACCAGCAGTTCTATCAGCGTGAAACCCTTGGTTCGCCTCATGGCAGGACCTCCCTGAAACTGCGGCAGGCCGGGTGGATTGCCCCGATCGGCCCACGGCTCGCGCCCGTGGAGAAGGTTAGTGCGATGAGAACAGGCGTCAGACGTGGGCCACGACCAAGCCGCGACCAGGATCGACGCATACCCCTATAGGGCCGTTCTTCGGGCACTCGTCCTATGAGCCTCTCGGACTACGAATCCAGTGCCTCGGGTGTACGTCCCGAGCCATCCTCGACCATACCTAGAATCAGTGCACTGACCCCTGAAGCCGCCGTTGGCCGCAGCCGCCCGTGCACAAAACACACTCTGGTCAGTCTCTCTCGCCGAGGGTCCGCAGCACTGGCTGCGCGGACATACCCGGGGCTACGGGGATTCGTTCCGGGCCACGAGGAAGGGTTAAGGTAGGTGTATTATCGCGCTAACTGCAACAATCACGCCGAGCAATAATGAACCCGTAGTAGGCGTGTGCTACGATGACCTAGGTATGATGACACCTCCCGGACGCTACCATCGTCCCGTAACCCACTTATCATGGTACCGTTTTCCTTCGTCGTGTCAACGGGTTACACCGCTTTTTTTGGCGTTGCCCGTCTAAGCCCCGACAGAAGCGTCACTTACGAAGCTCTCGCGGCAGAATGCGACGCATCCCGCCTGCTGCGGCGAGACGCAGCCGGATTGGCACGTGCTTCGCATCCCGGGCAGTGCTGGCAGCCGTCGCCGGCCCGCGAACTGAGGTTCTCCACTAGGCTCGCGTGAGCACGCCCGCAACCGCAGGCATGCACCGGCGCGCCGAGGCGGACCGCGCCCATCCCACGCTCGCGAAGCGCACGGTCGGAGTGAGCCGGGCACGCTTGCCAGTGCTGCGGCCGTGCGTCCGCCTTGGAATGGACACTGTCCGACCGCTGCGTGAATGTCGCGAGATGACCCGGCCCGACGCTCCGGAAGACGCAGGCGACGCCGGCGGGTTGAACGCACAACGGAGCACTGCTATCCTCTCCCCGCCGCTTGCTGGAGCGATCGGCTTGTGCGCGGTGGCCGGTCGCAGCTCAGGTGGTCTAGAGGGCACCGCCCTCGACGCCGGCTCCCGTTGAGATACGCGACGCAACAGCCCTGGGAAACGGAGGACACGACATCCCATGTCCACAGACCCGCAGACACCCGAGGTCGCTCACAAGCATTGGTACAACGGCCTGACCCGCTACCACTGGTGGGTGCTCATCATCGGCTGCATGGCTTGGCTGTTCGACTGCATGGACCAGCGCATCTTCATCCTCGCCCGAGCTCCGGCCCTGCGGGTCGTCATGGGCGACGAGTGGGCGACGGAGAAGCCGAACCGGGCTGCCGACATCTCAGCGAACGCCGAGAAGGCGCTGACCAAGAAGCTCGCGGCCGGGCAGGCGGGCAAGATCAAAAAGGCCCTGAACAAAGAGCAAGACCTCCAGGGCGCCCGGGAAGCGCTGGGCGCGGCCGCGATCTCCGCCTTCAGGGCGAAGCTCGATGCCGGCCAGCTCGATGCCGTCAAGACCGCGGTGGACGGAGGTCAACTCACTTCCGACGAAGCGGTCGACGCCTACGCGCTGGAGTTCAACGTCGCCACCGGCAAGGCCTTCAACGGCTTCATCGAGCCAACCGCCAACATCATCACGGCCGCGATGATCACCGGCTGGGCGGTCGGGGGACTCTTCTTCGGAATCGTCGGTGACCGGTGGGGGCGTGTGCGAACACTGTCCACGTCGATCTTCGTCTATTCGATGTTCACCGGGCTGTCGGGGTTGTCCCTGACGTGGTGGGACTTGTGTGCCTACCGTTTCCTCATGGGATGCGGCATAGGCGGGGCCTTCGCCACGGCGGCCACCCTCATTGCCGAAACACTGCCCGCCCACTCCCGGGCCTTCGCCCTGGGGATGTTCCAGGCGCTCTCCGCCACCGGCAACATCACGGGCTCGGCGATCGTGGCGTGGGTGATCCAGCCGGGTACGTCCTACGAGCTGCTCGGCATGAACGTGCATGGCTGGCGGCTGTTGTTCTTCATCGGCGTGCTGCCCGCATTCCTGATCGTCTTCATCATGCGGACCATCAAGGAGCCGCCACAGTGGCAGGAGGCGGCCGCCTCCGCCAAGGGCAACATCGACCGTCAGCTTGGCGATCTCAAGAGCCTGTTCGGACACCGCCGGTGGCGACGGAATACGCTGGTCGGCATGACGCTTGCGGTCGCCGGCGTGATCGGTCTGTGGGGCGTGGGCTTCTGGTCGCCGGAACTGATCGAGGACGCGGTGCAGGGTGACCAGGAGGTCGTGGACAAGGTGAAGGGATACGCCACGCTGTGGCAGGACGTGGGGGCGTTCTTCGGGATGTTCGTGTTCACGATCCTCGCAACGCGCATCGGCCGGAGGTTCTCATTCGGCTTGTGCTTCGCCCTCTGCTGGGTCGTGGTGTCGCTCGTCTTCCTGACCCTCAGCTCCGAGATGCAGGCCTACTGGATGCTGCCCATGGTAGGCTTCGTGACGCTCAGCGTCTTCGGCGGCTACGCGATCTACTTCCCGGAGATCTACCCGACGCGACTTCGCGCGACGGGCACGGCGCTCTGCTACAACGTGGCCCGCGTCCTCGCCGCCGCGGCCCTGCTGCTCAAGATCCCGATGAAGACCTTCTTCGAGGGGTTGGGCGTCGACGACGCGTTCCGTACCGTCGCCGTGGTCATGTGTTCGGTCTATCTCATTGGCTTGGTGGCCCTGTTCTGGGCTCCGGAGACCAAGGGCAAACCGTTGCCCACCGACGACGATTGACGGCAAGGCGTCCGCCCGACGAAACGGAGGTCCCAGTCGCCCATGCCCAGCGCAACGCAGGCTGCCGACGCCGTGACGTGGTTCGGCCTGGCGGCTGCGGACTGGGCCATTCTCATCGTCTACCTGCTCGGCATCACCGCGATCGGCACCTGGTCCTACCGCCGCGTCAAGGGGATGGACGCCATCTTCATGGGGGGACGGGGCTTCGGCAAGCTCTTCATGATGTACTTCGCCTTCGGCTCCGGCACGTCCAGCGAGCAGGCGGTCACCGTTTCCGCGGGCGCGTTCCGTCAGGGACTCGCCGGCATCTGGTATCAGTTCCTCTACCTCTGGTCCACGCCCTTCTACTGGCTCATCGCCCCCGTCTTCCGACGGATGCGAGCCCTGACGACCAGCGACTTCTTCGAGGCCCGCTACGACACCGCGACGGCAACGCTCTACTCGTGCCTGGGCATGCTCATTTCCGTCGTGTTCATCTCCGCGAACCTCTTCGGAAGCGGAGCGATGATCGAAGGCCTGGCCGGCGGCATCAACCCGGCCACGGGCGAGCCCTACTTGCCGAAGGCGTACGCGATCGCAGCGATGACGGTCATGTTCGTGGTCTACGGCATGGCCGGTGGTCTCAAGGCCGCCATCATCACCGACTTCGTTCAGGGCATCCTGACGATCGTCTTCTCCTTCCTGGTGCTGCCCTTCGCACTACACGTGGCCGCACAGGTCACAGGAGCGCCGGGCGGGTTCGCGGCGCTGCACGTGGGCAATCCCGAGCGCCCCGGCATGCTCGATTTGACCCTGAATGAGACAATCGCCAGAGCGATGGGGCAGGAGCCGATTACCTTCTTCTACATCGCGATGCTGTCGGCCACGGGGCTGCTGGGCGTCGTGGTCCAGCCCCACATGATGGGGAACTGCGCCGCCGGCAAGACCGAATTCGAGGGACGCTTCGGTGTCACGTGCGGCAACTTCATCAAGCGCATCTGCACGATCGCCTGGACGTTCACCGGCCTGGCCTGCATCATCATCTATCTGACGCCCGAGACCCCGTACCTCAGCGCCGACGCTTACGCCAACCTTCAGGGAGACCCCGACGCACAGCGGGCGTTCGCCGATCAGGTCTTCGGCCGGGCCGCCCACGACATCCTCCCCGCTATCGCTCCGGGGTTGGTGGGGCTGCTGTTCGCTTCGCTGTTGGCCGCGGTCATGAGCACGTGCGATGCGCAGATGGTCGTCAGCTCCGGACTCTTCACCGAGAACATCTACCGCCGCTTCATCCGTCCCGATGCCAGTTCTCGCCACTACCTGTGGGTGGGGCGAATCGCCGGCCTCGCTATTGTGGGCATGGCTCTGCTGATGCTCACTCAGTACGAGAACGTGGTCCAGGTGCTCACCACGTATGTCCAGGCCCTCCCGGTCTTCATGGGAGCAGCCTTCTGGTTCGGCGTCACCTGGCGGCGCTACACGCCCAAGGGCGTGTGGGCTTCGACCCTGGTGACCGCCCTCTTCTGGTATCTGACTCAACTGCACACCCCCTCCCAGACGATCGCTTCGCTGGGCTCGAGCCCGTTCCTCCAGCGGAACATCGACTACCTGCCCTGGCTGTTTCGCTCGACGCTCCACGACTGGTTCCCCTTCATGATGATCGAGCGGACCGACGCCCTGGGCGTGAACTTCAAGACGAGCGTTCCGTACCAGATGCTGATCTACGCCTCGACCGGCGTGATCGCCGGCGTGATCGTGAGTCTGGTCACCCGTCCGGTCGCGGCAGCAAAGCTCGATCGCTTCTTCAGGCTGCTGCGCACGCCGATCCGTCCGGGAGAGCAGGTCGGCGCCCCTTGCACACTCCCCGAAGACCCGCTGCCTGCCGACGACTCCAAGCTCGTGAACGTGCCGTCGCTCGAGATCCCGCGCCCTACTCGCATCGGCATCGTCGGCTTCCTGGCCGCCTGGGTCGTCGTGGGCCTCATCATCTGGCTCACGAAGTGGCTCTCGACCCTGGGAGCCGCCGCCTAGATGGTTGCCACCAAGCACCGATCGACGGCCACGCGTACGGAAAGACTCAACCCCAAGATCCGGAGGCGCGTGTCGTCATGAGTGCGAAGCCTCGCTCCTTGGTTCACGGATTCACGATCGGGCTGTGCCTGACCTCGGTCTCCGCCGGGACCGAGACGCGAGCATCGGCACGCCCCAACATTCTGTGGATCACGTGCGAAGACATCAGCCCACACCTGGGCTGCTACGGCGACGTCGACGCCGTTACGCCCACCCTGGACCGGCTGGCCGAACGGGGCATCCGCTACACCAATGCCTTTTCTCATGCGAGCGTGTGCGCTCCCTCGCGATCGGGGCTCATCACCGGCATGTACCCGTCGTCGTTGGGGTCGCACCACATGCGCTGCGTTGCGACGCTGCCGAACGACATCAAGTGCCTGCCTGAGTACTTGCGGGACGCCGGGTACTACTGCACGAACGCCTCGAAGACCGACTACAACTTCGCCGTCCCGGAGAACGCCTGGGACCAAGTCCGGGAGGGCCACTGGCGCGGGCGCAGGCCGGGCCAGCCGTTCTTCAGCGTGTTCAACCTGACCGTCACGCACGAGAGCCGCATCCGCGCCACCGACGAGCGTTTCGCGGCCTGCACGAAACGCCTGCGTCCCGATCAACGTCATGACCCCACCAAGGTCGTCCTTCCGCCGTATCACCCCGACACACCGCTCGTGCGCCGTGACTGGGCGCGCTGTCACGACTTGATCACCGCGATGGATTACCAGGTTGCCGACCTGCTCGGCCAACTGGAGGAGGACGGGCTGACCGACGAGACGATCGTGTTCTTCTTCTCCGACCACGGCACGGGATTGCCGAGAATGAAGCAGTGGGTCTGGGACGGCGGAATGCGCGTGCCGCTCATCATCGCCTTTCCGGAGAAATGCCAACACTTGGCCCCCGGGAAGCACGACACGGCGACCGACCGCCTGGTCAGCTTCGTCGACTTCGCCCCCACCGTATTGAGCCTGGCGGGCCTGAAGATTCCCGAGCCCATGCACGGCAAGGCTTTCCTGGGCCCGCAAGCGGAACGGCCCCGCAGGTACGTCTACGGCATACGCGACCGGATGGACGAGCGGTACGACATGACCCGCGTCGTCCGCGACAAGCACTACAAGTACTTCCGCAACTACATGCCGCATCTGCCCTACTGGCCCTGGATGGACTACGCGGAGAAGCTGCCGACCGCACAGGAACTCCGCCGTCTCGCCGCCGCCGGACAGCTCATCGGTGCCGCAGCCGGGTTCGTGCAGGATCGCAAGCCGGTCGAGGAACTGTTCGACATCCAGGCCGATCCACACGAGACCCGCAACCTGGTCGCTTCCCCCGAGCATCGGGAGGCACTCGAGCGGATGCGGGCCGCCCATTTGGAGTGGTCGAGGAGAACCAAAGACCTGGGCCTGCTGCCGGAACAAGACCTGCGTGATCGCGCGGCGGGCTCGTCGGAATACGAGATGTCCCGCGTTCCCGGCAAGTACCCGCACCAGCGTATTCTCGATGCCGCGCTCCTGGTGGGGCGAGGAGCCGGCGCCCTGCCGGCGATGATCGAGCGGTTGACCGACGCCGACTGCGCCGTGCGCTACTGGGCTGTCGTCGCGCTGCACAACCTCGGGGCCAAGGCCATGCCCGCCGCCGATGCGTTGACTCGGGCCCTGGGTGATCCGTCACCCGAGGTTCAGATCGCCGCTGCGCATGCCCTGTGCAATCTGAACCGCGAATCCGCCGCCCGGCCCGTGCTCGTTCAGGCCCTGCAGCACGAGAGTATGTGGGTGCGTCTGGCGGCCGCCAACGTGCTCGACTACATCGGCGAGAAGGCCCGACCCGCCATCGAACCCATGAAGAGAGCCGTCCAGGACCAGAGCCACGCGAATCGCTACATCCGGTGGACCCTCGACCATGTGATCGAAAGGTTCGCCCCCGGCAGCGACAGCACGAGCCGACCGGCACCCGGCAGTTCCTCGAAACGTGACCTTCCCGCCGGTCCTGAAGCGTGTGCCGATCCTGCGAAGCGTCGGGTGACCCACGACGGGGCGGTTCGGACTACCCGGGTGAGTCGAACGCCTGGAGGTACTGCGCCACGCCCGCTGTGAGCTTCCTGAGCCGCTCCGCATTCCCGTCGGACGGGACTTCGCGGTAGATCCCGTTGATGTCCTCGCGGACGGCGCTCTGCAAACGGCGCACGAACGCAACGACAGTCAAACGGTCGTGGTTGGCAAGACTCAGTCGCTCGTACCAGCGGTCGTCGATGAGCAGATTCCACTCACGTTTCGAGGACGGCGCTTGCGGGCGGAAACTCGTATCGATCTCGTCGTCACACAAACCGTCGACGTTGTGAATGCACGGCAGGCAGATGTCGTCGGCACCGCTGAACATCTCGAGCATCACATCACCGTCGCGCAAAACGCGCTCGGCAACGACGTGCAACGCATGCCCGTACTCCGACGGCTGCCAGTGCTCCCGTCCCGCACCGTACTCGGTGAGAATGTCGACCACGTGGTGAGGCTTGATGCGAATGACGTTCTCACCCGGCACTTCGGCCCTCATGCTGTTCCTTTCGAGGCGGTGCTACCGGCGTGCTCACGTCATTCCGGCCGGCCTGAGACGGGTGTGCATGACGCTCAATCCGAGTCGGTCAGGAGCGGGTCGCCGATGGACTTCTGCCACGCTCGCAGACCAGCGTCAAGGCCTGCGATGCGGTCCTTCTGGTCGGGGTCGTCGATGAGATTCGTCTGCTCGGCCGGGTCTTCGGCCAAGTGATACAGCTCGTCGACCGCACCCGGCTCATGGTGGCGGACCAGCTTCCACTCCGGCGTGCGGATCATGCGCATCCGGGCTACGGCCCCGTGGTGCATGTCGTACTGACCGAAGAGCGTGTTGTCCCAATCGCCGACGTCGCCGCGCAGCAGCGGCGTGAAGTCGCGACCGTGGATCGTGGCGTTCTCCGGACGCTCGACGCCGGCCGCGGCCAGGATCGTCGGATAAAGGTCGAGATTACTGACCGTCTGCTCGACGACCGCCCCCGGCCGGACCACGCCGGGCCAGCGGACGGCCAGCGGCACGCGGAGCGACGTGTCCCACATGTTCGGGCGCCGCTGCCGGCGCTTCCCCTTGACGATCCAGTAGCCGTTGCCCTTGTGGTGAATGCCATGGTGCCCGATGTTGTACCCGTGGTCCGAGGTGAAGATGACCACCGTGCGGTTCGACAGCTCCAGCGCATCCAACACATCGAGCAGCCGACCCACGTTCCGGTCCACCGACGAGACACTGCCGTAGTACTCCCGCGTGAGCCGCTCGACCTCCGCCGTGTCCAGCCCGGGGTAGTCGGGAATCGTCAGCTTCTTGCCGGTGTAGTGCGCCGAGTCCTGTTCCGGAACCGGATGGTACGGCCCGTGCGGGGCCCGGAAGTGCACGCAGAGCGCGAACGGCCGGCTCCGGGTGCGCCGGACGAATCGGATCGCGTCATCAACCAGCATGTCCGGGAGCGAGCCGGTCAACTGCTTGACCTCGCCCTCGATCTCCAGCCTGGGCTTCATGGGTCGCGTGCCGCCCTCCAGGAATCCCATGAAATGGTTGAAGCCGGTTTCGCGTGGATGGAACTTCGGCTGCGTGCCAAGGTGCCATTTGCCGACGATCCCAGTCGCATACCCAGCCCCGGCCAGCACTTCGGGCCAGGTCACGACGGCCGGGTCGAGCCCGAGCTGCGCTTCCTTCCGCCAATTGATCCAGTCGGTGATGCCCACCTCGGTCCCGTAGCGTGACGCGATCAACCCCACCCGGGACGGGCTGCATACCGGTGTGGTCACGAAGGCGTTCGTGAACCGCGCCCCCGCGTGGAACAGACGGTCGAGATTCGGCGTGTGGATCTCTGAGTTGCCGTTTGCGCCGACGGCCCAGTAGGCCTGGTCGTCGGTGTACAGCAGCACGATGTTGGGATGCCCCGAGCCGCTCTCCGCACCCTGCGCACAAGCAGAAACGGCGACGATGCAAAGACATGCCGCCACCACCCCGCTTGGGCAGTGACGCGTTCCGTTACGCATCGAGTAGGTTCAGAGCAACGGTCTCAGCGATCGTGAAGACGAACGTGCTGACCAGGCGACTGAGTTCCGCCTGAACGGCGTCGGTAAGTGTCGATGCCCCGCAACCACCCACCTGGAACAGGGGGAGAGTCATGACGCCGTAGGCAAGTGCGCGCCGCCAGCCCCGGCCCCTCGTCGGTCGCCGACCACACCGTGGCTTTGTCATGTTGCGAGTCCCGTGAACAAGGGGTTCAACACGGCGTTGACGACCGCCTGCACCGCGCTTGCTGCCGACAGGGCGATGTTCTCGGCGATCACCGACTTGACGAGTTCCTCTGTGAGACACCCAGTCAGCCCCACGCACCCGCACATCCCCAGCCATTCGCCGGTCCGGACGAGGCCCCGCCACCGACGCACCGGCCGCACTCGCGTCTGTTTGCGATTCGTGAGCACAGGATTCCCCGCTAGCCCCCCGACTTTCGACCGCGCCGTATGCGGGCTGACGAAGCCCAGCGAGGGCAGTCTATATGTCGCCCAGCCGGGTCGCAAGCAAATACGCCGAGGAAAACGCCTGCGGATCCTTCCGGCTTACGCCATCCACCGAACGAGCTCGTCAAACACGACCTTCACCGTCGTCGTGGTGCTTGTGGTGTCGTCCGATAGCAGCCCGGTGAAGAACGCGTTGATGAACGCGGTCGCCAAATCGACCACGGCGTTCTCCGTGCCCGTGACCAGGGTGTCCCGGACGTCTGCGTCGCACCCACCCAGGCCGAACACCGCGGCCCCGGCGGCCAACCGACGCGTCCACTGTTGGAGACGAGCTGATCCCAGGGAAATCTTCATGCGCTTAACCTCTTATGAGCCCGCAGGTTGTGGAAACGGTCCAGTACCCCGTTGGTCGCACCGTCAGGATCGCCAGGGTACCCGCGATGACGCGCCCGTCAAGGGAGGACCCATAGCTTTCTACACATCGGCATTCAACCCGACGCACGCTTAATCGTTCCGATAGCCGGGGATAGGCGACGCGGGGCCGGAGAGTGACTCCGCCAGCCGCCTTATTGGGAGGATACGAGGACCGGGCCCCGAAGGTTCTCGACCAGATCGGCAAGAACGAACCGACTGCCCGGGCACGCGGTCTGGCTTGTGACCCCGCCGTGCGTGCGGACGTTCGAGACGGACAGATCGCACTCAGCCATCAAGAACCGAATGAGTCTCGTCAGGGCCGCGACTTGCCTCGGAGAGGGGGGGTGGTCGTCGAAGTTCCCCACCAGGCAGATGCCGATGCCGTGGTCGTTGTACCAGTTGTCGGGGGTCTTGCAGTGGGCGCCGTGCTTCTGTTTGCGCCAGCGCGGCCCGACCTCGACTTCGCCGTCCCGGCTGTCCGTACCGTTACCGATGACGAAGTGGTATCCCAGCTCGTCCCACCCCCGGCCGCCGAGGCTTCTGGGCGTGGAATGGAAGGCGTCGAGACTCTCCGCGTCGCCCGTCTCTGCGCCACTGTGATGGATTACGATGTCCGACCATCGCAAGCTGATTCCCTGAGTCGGCCGCCAAGCAGCCTTCTCCGCGGCCGATGCCCGCTCCGCGTCCCTGTGCCCGGATGCCGTGACTTCGTCGCGGTCGACACCGATCCCCAGTGCCGAACTCAACGACCGCTTGACGACCGGCGCCGTTGCGCAGCCGGCGGCGGCCAGTCCCAGCAGCCCGATTGTCAGCGTTATTGGACGCAACCTGTTCAACCTCGTTTGCAGTACTGCGAAGCGTGATACTCACCCGCCCGCCGCCCGCAGCTTCGATTCTCTTATCGACTCTCGCCGACCGCAGCTTGCAGCCAAAAAACCTGGGGACCCGCAATATCTGCGCTCGCAGGCGCGGCGCGCCCGGTCGCACCAGCTCCTCACAACAAGGACACTGGGTCCACGTCGATCGTTAGCCGCTTGACCTTCGCGGTGAGCACTTTCTCGGCCCGAAGCCGGCGGAGCACCTCCTGGAGTTCGCCCGCCGAGGGGGCCCGGATGAGCAAATCGAATCGATAAAGATTTCTAATGCGAGACAATGGGCAGGCCTGTGGCCCGATGCAGTCGGCCCGCGGATTCCACGTGGGAACCAAGGTCCGCAACCGCTCGGCCAACGCCACCGCCTCATCGCGGGCGCGGGTGTGGCGCACGTCGGCCAGGAGCACGCGGGCCAGCCGAACATAGGGAGGCAGTCCCATTCGTTGCCGTGTCACCAACTCGTCGGCGGCAAACCGCTCGAAATCGTGGCATACCGCGGCCTGAAGGGCGGCCCCGGCGAGGGCGAAACTCTGCACGATCACCATGCCCGACGTCTCGGCCCGGCCGCCCCGCCCCGCCACCTGAACCACGAGCTGAAACGTGCGCTCGGCCGCGCGAAAGTCGGGCACGGCCAGGGCCGTGTCCGCGCTCACCACGCCCACGAACGAAACGAACGGGAAGTCCAACCCCTTGGCGATCATCTGCGTACCCACCAGGGCGTCGATGTCGCGGGCCTCGAAGCCCCGCACCACCCGCTCGTAATCCCCGGCGCGGGACATCGTATCGGAATCCACGCGCGCGACCCGAAGCTGCGGAAACTTTGCGGCCAGCTCCTCCTCGACCCGCTGGGTGCCCATCCCGAGCCGCACCAGCGTCCGCCCACACGAGAGGTCCGGGCATTCCTTGGGAATCGGGACCCGGCTATGGCAATAGTGGCATGAGCACAGATCCACGTTGCGGCCGCCGTCTGATGCCGGGCCCTTGTGCAGCACCATGTTGCTCGCACAGTTGGGGCACCGGAGCGGCTCGCCACAGCCCGGGCAGTAGATGAGGCTCGCATACCCGCGCCGGTTGAGCAGGAGCACGGCCTGCTCGCCGCGCTCGAGCATGATCGCCAGCTCTTCTTCCATGCGCCGCGACAGCAGGTGCATGCCCCGGCGCGCACGCTGCTCGACGCGCATGTCGATCAGTTCCACCTCCGGGAGCGCCAGTCCGGCCACCCGGTGCGGCAGCCGGATACACTCATAGTGCGGCAGGCGCGTGCAGTTGTTCCAGGTCTCGAGCGACGGCGTCGCCGATCCGAGAACGACCGGGAATCCCTCGAGGTGACCGCGCATCACGGCCGTGTCGCGCGTGTGATAGCGCGGCGATCGCGGGCTCTTGTACGTCGGCTCCTGTTCCTCGTCGACGACGATCAACCCGAGGTCCGGGCACGGCGCGAACACGGCCGAACGCGTGCCGATGATGACACGCTTCCGCCCCAGGGCAATGTCCGTCCAGGTCCGCGCCCGTTGTGTGGCCGTAAGCCCCGAATGGATGACCGCCACGTCCTCGAACCGCGCCGACAACCGATGAACCGTCTGCGTCGTCAGCGCGATCTCCGGGACGAGAAGAATGACCTGCTTGCCGGCGGCGAGCACACGCTGCATCGTGCGGATGTAGACTTCCGTCTTGCCGCTGCCGGATACACCGAACAACAGGGCGACGCGAAAAGCATTCTCGTCGACAATCGCCCCCAGTCGCTCGACCGCCGCAAGCTGATCGGCGTTCAACTCGAACGTGGGCTCTTCGCGAGGGCGATCGAAGTCCGGGCCCGGCATCGGCTCGCGGCGCGTCGTGATCCGCAGGTGCCCGCGTGCCTCGGCCTTTCGCACGACCGCAGCCGTGCAGCCCACCGCCGCGGTGACCGCGTCCAGCGCGACCGGCCCATCCATGCAAGACAGATGCTCGAGCAGCGCGCGGTGCTTGGGTCCGAGTCGTTGCGCCGACGCCTCCGCGGACGCAGCGACGATCGCTTCCAGGGGGGCCGCCAGCGATACCTCGCGCACGGCCCGCGTGCCCGCGCCGCGCCGCACCGCCTCCGGCACCATCGCGCCCAGGGTCAGCCCGACCGAGCAGGCGTAGTAGTCGGCCATCCATCTGCCGAGAGCCAGCAACTTGTCGTCGAGCAGCGGGAGCGGATCGAGAACCGCATCCACCCGCTTCAGTGTGCTCGTCCACTCCCCCTCCGATACGGCCACGCAGAACCCCGCGGTGAGCCGGTCCTTCTTGCCGAACGGGACCTGGACCCGCTGCCCCGGACGCAGTGCACCGGCCGTCTCTTCCGGAACCGCGTAGCTGTACACGCGCTCAACCGGCGTCAGCAAGGCGACCTGCGCCACCGGACCGTGCACAGACTCCCCCTCCTCAACCCACAGATGAGTCGACGACTCCACTGCGGGATTCCGGCCGTGTGGGGACGGGGCACCGCTCTCGTCAGAAGGGCCAGGTTTGCTGGAGGATGACGGCATGGTGGGCGGGGTCCCGGGTGCGGATCCGTTCTTCGGTAAGGCTGAACCCGTGGGTGCGTTCGTAGGCAACGCCATGCTCATCGAAACGCCGCGCCGCTTCCTCGAGCGAGTTCACATCGAGGGTGACCTTTCCCCCCGGATCCGGGGCCGACGGCTCGCCCACGACGAACCGTAACTCGATCGATTCGGATCGGAACCGCAGCTCTTCGTCCGCGGCGTCCCCGTTCCCTTCCTGGACCACCTCCGGGAGGCCCAGCAACTCGCCGTAGAACCAGAAGAGGGCACCGCGAACGGCAGGTGACACGCAACGCGAAACACGATCGACCGCGACAACCCTGGTCACCAACGTGTTGCCCGGTCGCTCGGCCACCGCGCCACTCACTCCTGACCTTCTTGCGCGGCACGCGACGAAGGCGGCGTGTCCGCGAACACGACCGTCTCGAAGAGGTGCACTTCCGTCTCCGGATCCCGCCAGGCGTCTCGGGGCAGCGATGCCTTCATCTCGCAGCACCGTGAGAGGAACTCCGCGGCGTCCCACTTGTTGTCGGTAGCCACCTGCGGCAGAAAGCACCCGGTCTGCTGTCGCCGACGGATCAGTATCCCGTGGCGGCCCGGCACAAGGGCGGACGGATCGTCCGTTCGCGCGGGCTGCGTGAGCAGCGACACTTCGACGGTCAGGTCATCGAACTCGTCAACGTCGATCGGCTGGCTGCGAAATCGAGGGTCGCCGGTGGCGGAGACGGCCATCTCTCGAATCGTGTTCGGGAGCGAGCCGAGCACACTGAACGATCCGATGCATCCGCGCAAGCGTCCCGCGCACCGAAGCGTAACGAACGCACCGCTGAAGCCTGACGCCGCCTCGTCGGGTACCGCCGGCAGCGGCGTATCCCGACCGTCGCCCGAGCGCACCTGGCGCTCCACCGTTTCCCGCGCAAGCCGAAGCAAGGTCTGGCCCAATTCGACGGTCATGGTCGCATACCGTTCTCGCCCGTCGGACACTCACACTATATACGTGAAGACCAGGAAACCGCCAACCAGAAGCACGACGAATATCAGACAGAGAAGGTTGAAGTACCGATCGATGAAAGGCTTGGCCCGGTCGCCCAGCCAGCCGAAGACGGCGGCCACAATGAAGAAGCGGGCGCTGCGGCTAAGCGCCGATGTGACCACGAACACGAGGAAGCCGATGCGGGCGGCCCCGGCCGTGATGGTAATCACCTTGTAGGGGATGGGCGTGAACCCGGCCACCGCGACCACGACCGTGCCCACCGTGCGATCGCGGTAGGCGGTGACCACCCGCGTGTACTTCTCCATGTGGAGTTGCTCGTCCTCCACGCCCAACCGGTCCAGGGTGGCCCGCGTGCCGTCCGGGTAGGTGACCTCCAGCGGCCAGGAAAGCTCCGGCTCCAGAAACGGCCAGAGCTTGACCGTGCCGTTCTCGATCAGGCACTCGCGGGGCTCGGGGTCGGCCGTCGTCGCGATCTGGTCCCGCGAGAAGCCGGGCACATGCTCGTGGAAAACACCCGACACCTGATCCCAGGCGAACCGCCCGATCCCGTAGCCGGCGATGCCGCCCAGCACCGAGGCCAGCGAGCAGACCACCGCAAACCGCAACCATTTCTTCCGATTGCCCAGCACCAGCGGCCCCAGCAGCACGTCCGGCGGCACGGGAAAGAAGCTCGACTCGGCAAATGCGAGCAAGAACAGTGCTGGAGCCCCATAGGGCGTGTCCGCCCAGTGCAGCACCCAGTCGTACAGCCGCCGGTGGAAATGCCACCAAGCCACCGTCGGCCGCTCGGCCACGGAAGGCGCCTCAACCGATGGGTGCTCTTCACCCGCCGCGGACTTCTCGTCGTTACTCACCAACGCAACACCTCTTGGGGAGATCCGGAATCGTCTGCCATCGGCGGGTAAGCATGATGTCCCGACCCCTCCGCCGTCAACCCGCAGGCGGATCGCCACCCCCATCGTGGCCATGCCGACCGCAACCACTCGAAACACGGGCGCGGCTATCGACGACCGCCACCGCCCTCCGGTACGATGCCTGCATGCCGGACAACGACCGATGCACTATCACATCCCGCGGCACAAGGCGGGGAACCGGAATCGTGCGATCCAACGCCCTGCGGTAAGGTGGAAGCATGCTGACGCGCATCCAAGTCCGCAATCTGAAGCGTTTCGATGACATCGCGTTTGACCTGGGCAAGACCGTCGTGCTCATCGGGGCCAACAACTCGGGCAAGACTACCGCACTGCAGGCGTTGGCCCTGTGGGAAACCGGACTCCGGCGGTGGAACGAGAAGAGACAGGGCACGCGATCACCGGAGAAGCGGCCGGGGGTCGCGATCAATCGTCGCGACCTGATCTCAATCCCCGTCCCCGAAGCAAGCCTGCTCTGGAGAGACCTACACGTCCGCAACGTCGAGCAGATTCGGGACGAAGAGGCCAAGAAGCGCAAACAGAAGACCGAGAACGTCTGCATCGATGTGATTGTCGATGGGGTCACGGGTGGCCAAGCCTGGTCGTGCGGCTTGGAGTTCGACTATGCGAACGAGGAGTCGTTCTATTGCCGACCGCTACGACTGGACAGCACCAAGCCCATCCAGCGCATGCCCGTGCCGCCCCAGGCTTCGACCGCCCGCATCGCCTTCCTGCCGCCGATGTCGGGCCTGACCGCTGTGGAACCCAAATGGGAGCCCGGACGGGTGAACGTCCTGATCGGCGAAGGGCAGACCGCACAGGTCCTGCGGAATCTCTGCCATCAGATTCATCAGGACCACGTGCAGGACACCGCGGACAGTACCTGGACGCAACTCGTTGGTCACATCGAGAAGCTCTTCGGCGTGGTCCTGCGCCCGCCACAGCACATCGTGGAACGCGGCGAGATCACGATGGCGTACGAGGAGCGAAAAGGAACCCAGCTTGACCTCTCGTCGTCGGGACGTGGGTTACAGCAAACCTTGCTGTTGCTGACTCACCTCTACGCCAATCCCAAGACGGTGTTGCTCCTGGACGAGCCTGACGCTCATCTGGAGATTCTCCGCCAGAGACAGATCTACGAGTTGCTGACCAGCGTCGCAAGCAGGCAGGGTTCGCAGATCGTCGCCGCCAGCCATTCCGAGGTGATCCTGAACGAAGCGGCCGATCGCGACGTGGTCATCGCGTTTGTGGGTAAGCCCCACCGCATCGACGACCGAGGCTTTCAGGCAAGCAAGGCCCTCAAGGAGATCGGCTTCGAGCACTACTACCAGGCGGAGCAGACCGGATGGGTCCTGTACCTCGAAGGCTCGACCGATCTTGCCATCCTTCGAGGCTTCGCGGAGATCCTGGACCACGCTGCGGCAAACCATCTGGAGCGGCCGTTCGTGCATTACGTCGGCAACGAGCCCAACGAGGTACGCAAGCACTTCTGGGCTCTGCGGGAAGCCAGAAAGGATCTCGTCGGAGTCGCCCTATTCGATCGGCTTGGGAAGGAACTACCGGACAACCTGGGGGCCGCCGGACTCCAGTGGAAGAAACGAGAGATTGAGAACTATCTTTGTTTTCCGGAAGTCCTTCTGGCGTACGCGCGACACGGCTCCGAAGACGATCTCTTCGGCCTGCAAGAGGCGGACCGTCGGGTCCAAGCCATCGGAGAGGCAATCGACGAGGTCGGCTCCGCGCTAAAGACGCTGCGCAAACTCGATCCGTGGTCCCCCGACGTCAAGGCGACCGACGACTTCCTCAACCCGCTCTTCGAGAGCTACTTCGACAAGCTCAGACTCGAGAACCTGCTCCGCAAGACCGACTACCACGTCCTCGCCCGACTCGTACCGAGAGACAAGGTCGATGCGGAGGTAGTCGAGAAACTCGACGCAATCGTCCGCGTTGCCGAGGCTGCCCACCCCAGCGAGGACTGAGTGTTTCGGTGCCGGAATTCGAACGACACATCTTCATCTGCGTCAACGAGCGGTCACCCGGTCATCCGCGCGGCTGCTGCAGCACGAAGGACTCCGCGTCGATTGCGGCCGCGTTCAAGGCGGCGCTGGCAGCTCGGGGCCTGAAGGGGCGCGTTCGCGCCAACAAGTCCCAATGCCTCGACCAGTGCGAGCACGGGCCGACGGTCGTCGTGTATCCCGAACAGGTCTGGTACGGCTTTGTCGCCCCCGCGGACGTCGAAGAAATCGTCGACCGGCACATCCTCGGAGGGGAGCCCGTCACCCGGCTTCGGCTTCCCGACGGCTGCATCAACACCATCCGCTGCCCACACCGAGGCCCGCCGGCTCAGACGGGCTGAGCGGCATCACTCGCTGCGATTGTTCTTGCCTCCGCGGCGCGGGGGGCGGTCCATCAGGAAGGTCACGCGGTCAAGGTCCGACGGTTTGAGAAGCTGCCGGACCGCCGTCTTGGCCTCGTGCAGGAAGCTGCGCCGCGTCAGGTGCGAGAGCACGATGTGCTCGTTGTGCAGCCGCGAGAGGATCCGGGGTAGGTCGCGCACGTGTACGTGGTAGCCGGCGCGGGCCCGGCGAACGTGCTCAGGATCGACGAACGTGCACTCGAGGATGATGAGCTTGGCCCGGCTGACGTGCGGCAGGTCGAGATAGTCGCCGTCGGTCGAGTCTCCGCAGAAGGCGATCAGCGGCACCTCGATGCGCCGCTCGATCTCGACCCCCTCCTTCTTGAGCGCGACCAGCTCGGGGCCGGTCCTGCCGATGAACTCCTCCCGGAGCTTGTGACGCGTCTCGATGAGCGAGAAGCCCAGCCCCGGACAGTGGTGATTCACGGCGAAAGTCCGCAGCAGCAGGTCGCGGCGGATGGCGATCTCCGCGCCCGGCTCGAGCCCGACGACCTTGTGGTCGGACACGTGCCCCTCGATGTCGCCCCACACAGCCATCAGGCGCTCGAGCGGGTCGACCAGGACCGGGTGAACGTAGACCGTCCCGGAGCTGTTCCCCTGGAAGCCGCGCTGCGAGAAGTAGTAGGCCACCCCGGCGGCGTGGTCCATGTGCCCGTGGGAGAGGCAGACGTGGTCGATGGGAATGATCTCCCGCGGAGCCTTGCCCACGTCGAAGCCGACGTTGAGCTCGGGCGCGACGACTACCGTCTGCTCGCCCGCGATTGAGACCCCCTGAAGGGCGATCCCGCCGATCCGTTTGTGTACCAGTCGCTCGCTCATCGGCCCCATCATCAGGCGGGCGTCCGCCCGGTCAAGACCGACCGGGCGGGTTTTTGCTTGACGCCCTACATCTGGGGCAATACCAAGGGGAGCAGGCAAGATGTCGGGGCGGCGGACCCGCGCCTGTCCGCCCCCCCACGCCGGGCGCAAGGCGTCGTCCGACCGGCGTGTCGAACGATCCCTTTCGCCTGCGGACTGAATTGATGCGCTGCCCGTTCTGCAAAGAGAACAAGGACAAGGTCATCGACTCGCGATCCACCGACGCGGGAGCGGTGATTCGTCGGCGGCGCGAGTGCCTGGCCTGCGGCAAGCGCTACTCCACCAAGGAGCGATTCGAGACGACAACCCGACTCGCGGTAGTCAAGAAGAACGGGACCCGCGCCGCGTTCGACCGCGACAAGATCCTCGGCGGCGTCATAACTGCGTGCTACAAGCGACCAGTCAGCACCGAGCAACTCCAGGACCTGATCAACGAGGTCGAGGAAGAGGTGTATCACGAATTCGACCGCGAAGTGCCGAGCGCGTTCATCGGCGAGTGCGTGAGCCGTCGGCTCCGGGCCCTGGACAAGGTGGCGTACGTCCGATTCGCCAGCGTGTACCGTGAGTTCGACGACCCGGATCAGTTCGTCGAGGAAGTCCGGGACGTCAAGAAACGGGCCGAGGAAGAGCATCCCGGCCAGCAATCCCTCTTCAACTAGCCCGGATTATTCACGCCGGTGGTGAGAAACCGTTCCGCGGGCTTCGTCGA
>CAYMME010000007.1:0-44302 GCA_964391465.1 uncultured Planctomycetales bacterium | reverse complement strand
GACCGGTTCTGGGCTCGGTCAGCCGCGTAACCGCCACAATCGTGGCGCGGACCCTGAATGCCGCGGCTCGGGCGGACTCCCTTCCACAGATTCGGAGTGTCGACTACGATGTTCGCTGCGATCAGCAGGCGAGCCAGTGAGAGGAGGATACCGTGAGCGAAGTCACACGTAGAGGTTTTCTTGCGACCACCGCCGGTGCGGCGACCTGTCTCGGTTCGGTCGGCCGGCCGGCACTGGCCGCCGACGACGTACCGAGCCCGCCCCAGGTGCCGTTGGGCAAGACCGGCATCACCGTATCGCGCCTCGCCCAGGGCACGGGCATGCGCGGCTATCACCGACAGTCGAACCAGACCCGTCCCGGTTTCGAGAAGTTCGTCGCGCTCATTCGCCACGCGTACGAACGCGGCCTGACCTTCTTCGACCTCGCCGACCTGTACGGCACGCACGTCTACTTCCGCGAAGCCCTTCGATTCATGAAGCGCGAGAAGGTCACGATCCTGACCAAGCTCTGGTGGCGATACGACGGCCGCAAGCCGGAAGAGGTCCCGGCGGACTACCAGAAGAGGTCGGCCCAGATCGCCCTCGACCGGTTCCTGGAGGAGCTGGCCACGGAGTACATCGACGTCGTCCTCCTGCACTGCATGGCGACGCCGAAGTGGGACCAGGAGCTTCGTGCGTACATGGACGTGCTGTCCGAGGCCAAGGAGAAGAAGAAGGTCCGGGCCGTCGGGGTGTCGTGTCACAATCTCGGGGCCCTGCACACGGCGGCCGCATCGCCCTGGGTCGACGTCATCTTCGCCCGCCTCAACCCGCGCGGCGTGAAGATGGACGGCAAGCCGAACGAGATCATCGATGTGCTCCGCAAGGCCGGCAAGAACGGCAAGGCCGTCGTCGGCATGAAGATCTACGGCGAGGGCCAGCTCGCCGACGCAACCGAGGAGTGCATGCGCTTCGCCCAGAACGCCGGCGTGCTCAACGCAATGACCATCGGCGCCGAAACCACGGCGCAACTCGACGCAACGTTGAAACTCATGGCCAAGTACCCCGCCAAAGCCCTCGGCTGACGGGCAGCGTCGCCGTTTCGGACGAGGTGACGCGAGTCGCCATGCAGACACGGATGAGAAGTGTATTGGCTCTGGGTGTGGCGCTGGTTCTCTTCGCCGCTCCCGCGCTCGCGGGGGTTGGTGAGGGCCCGCCAGGAGCACTGAGGGTCGGGTTCGGGCGGTCGGATATCACGCCGCCGGTCGGGGCCGCAATGACCGGCGCGGGCCTGGTCCGCAGCGTGGGCACAGACGACCCGCTGCTGGCCAAGACGCTGGTGGCCCAGAGCGGCGACCGAACGATAGCCATCGTGGGGGTGGACCTCGTCAAGATTCGGCTCGATCTGGCCGATGCGGCCATCGCTCAGGCGTCTCGGCGGACGGGGATCGATCGCGACGCGGTGATGATCTGTCCCAGTCACAATCACAGTTCGCCTTTCATCCCGATGGGGGGGCCGACCAACAAGGAGTACCTATCGAACTTGCCGGGGCTCATCGCCGATAGCATCGAGCAGGCGTACGGGGCACTGCAGCCGGCCCGCATGTTCCTGGGACGCTCTCTGGTTTACGAGGGTGTTCACAACCGGCGGGTGGTGTCCAAGGCCGATGGATTGGTGTTGAACACCTGGTTGCAGAAGCTGAACGACCTACGGCAGACCCCGCAGGTGTTGGGCACGGAGGGGCCCATAGACCCCGAGCTGTGGGTGGCCCGGTTCGATGCGCCGGATGGACGAGTACTGGGGACGCTGGTGAACTTCACCTGCCACCCAGCCTTGCATGGCCGCGGCAACTCAAAGTGGTCAGCGGACTTTCCCGGCGTGATCGCGGAGCAGATGACGCAGGCGTATGGGAAACAGGTCGTGTGCGTATTCACTCAGGGCGCCTCCGGCAACGTGAACCCCAACACGCAGCGTGACCCCAACTGGCGGGAGAAAGCCGCGGTCTTTGCGAGGGCGGCGGTGGACGCGGCCAAGCGAGCGACTCCCATAGAGGGGCCGATCGCCGTGGGCTACGCTCGGCGCGATGTGGTGGTGCCACGCCGCGATCCCGCGGACCAGCGCGAAGGGGCCGTTGCCCGGTTGGGCTGGCGGGATCCACGTGGCGCTGCGCCCCGGAGTCGCGAAGTCCCGGTGAACGCCGCGCGAATCGGCCCGCTGGGCATCGCGACCAACGCCGGGGAACTCTTTGTGGAGTGGGGGCTGTCCGTGAAGAAACGCTCGCCCTTTCCCCACACCATCGTGAGCGAGCTGACCAACGAGTGGGTCGGCTACGAGCCCACAGCTCAAGCCTTCCAGCACGAGGGTTACGAGGCCCTGGCGGGCGTGAACTTCGTGTCGCTCGAGGGGATCCAGACGCTGGTGGATACGGCGGTGGAGTTGCTGCAACAGTTGTGGAAAGAGGATGGCGGCTAGCCGTGTCCGTGCGGGTGGCCGTGAAACGAAGCCGTGATGCGGGACGAGTTCGTTCATTGACGCGACCGGGGAAGAAAGGTCGCGCGTGAGAAGACGTGTCAATCGAACCTGTCCCGTTTTTCTTGCCCGTTTTTCTTGCCTGCCGAGCTACTCTTCCTTCAACGTGACGCGGAACACCATCCCGTCGCGGTGCAGTTCGAGCTCGTCGAGTCGATCGCCGACGACGCGCGGGCACCATTGCGGTTGGTCGTCGGTTACGAACAGCCGGCCGGCTGCCGCGAGTTCTATCGCCTGCTCGGGCGTGATGCGTTGGTCCGCCAGCGTCAGGAACGATTCGATGACGACGTCCGTGCGCAACTGCTCGGCCTGCTGCACGTACAGCAGCGGCGTGGCCGGCGTGGATGCGGCCAGTAGCACGGCGTCGGGCGGCAGTTGGCCCAGTGTCTCCCGGGCGTAGCGGGCCGCGCCGTTATCGCCGATCCGCCATGGCCGCAGGAACCACGCGTAGGGATCACGGTACGGGAGCACGCGAGATGGCAAGACGCCCGGCGCCCATCGCGCCACCGCAGCCGGGGCCAGGGCGTAGGCAATCGGTCCCAGCGCCGCCAGGACGACGAGCAGCGCACGAGTCACGACGCCTGTGCGCCACGCGGCCATGCGATCGATGCCCCACGCTGCGAACAGCACCAGCAACACGTAGCTCGGGATCATGAACGAGAACTGATCCGCAACGCGGTACCGGGCTGCAAAGACGAAGTGCACGCCGAACAGCGCCGTCCAGACCACCCACATCCATCGCGGTAATCCGCGTCGCGCCACCAACCAGCCCACGGGCATGAGGACGAGCAGTGGCGTGGGGAAGTTCATCACGATGTAGCCCGCGACGTGCGCGGCGAGCGACGCGGACTGTCCGGTGTTCAGCACTCGGTTGCGGAACTCACCCCACAGAAGCGACTCGATCGTTGCCGGCAGTGAACTCCCGGCAAGCAGCTCGCGCACGAAGAGCAGCAGAAGCGGCGACGCCCCCACCAACCAACACACGCCGCTGATCGCCACCGTGCGCAGCGCCGGCCGGGGCAGTGCCGACCAGCGCCATACCGCCACGGCCAGGTACACCGCCAGCGACAACAGCGCGAAGTTGTGATTGGCCAGGCCCAAACCGCCGGCGAGGGCCAGGCCGTAGAGCCACCGGGCCCGGCGGTCCTGCGCGAACCGGCAGAGCAGACACAGCTCCGCCGACAGCAGCGCCGTCGTCAGCGTGAGCACTTCGGCCATGGTGCTGAACTGCCACAACGTGTGCGAACACGCGAGCAGCAGCGCCGCCACGCCGGCCGGGAAGCGCCGGCCCGTGACCTGCCCGACCAGCCAGGCCACGTTGGCCACGGTGATCGCGCCGAACAGTGCGGCCACCAGGTTCGCCTTGTATGCGGCGCCGCCGGCGGGGAACGCGTTCACGACGGCCGCGGCGAGGTAGTAGAGAATGTGTGCCCGGGCGAGCGAGCTGCGGTCCTGGAACTCACCCTGGAGGACGCGGAACTGCACCTCGCCGCCGTCCTGCCACACAGGACCCGGAGCGAGCGTGATCACGTACAGCGCCAGCGCGCCGACGAAGGCAACCGGCCACACCCGCCTCGCAGGATGCGCCGCCGGTGTTTGCTCGTCCATACGTCGCTCCGAAACCGCGCCGCCCTCGGGCGGGCGAACGCCCCGGCACCATTATGCCGAGCACGGGCGGCCCAAGGAAGGACTCTTATCCGCACCGGATCCCATGCGTGCGGGGTGCCCCATCCTTCGCGGCAGTATCGCGAAGGGTGGGGGACGGATGCCCCGCCCTCCACGTCAGCCCCCCACCCTAGTCTTGCCTTCGGCAAGCCAAGGATGGGGCACCCGCAAGCCACGGATGGGGCACCCGACTCATGCTTCTGACTTCTAACTTCTCACTTCTCACTTCGACCTTTCGCCCGTGTCCGCACGTGCGGTCACCCGCTATAATGCCACCCTTTGCCGAGCGGACGAGCCGGGCCATGCACAGGGACCGGCTCGCCGTCGCTCGATGTCGCCGGAGTGCCCGCTACGGGGGGCAGCGCACGATGTCTCTGCGACCGCGATGTGACAACTTTGACTGGTTCTCGTTCCGGGTCGGCCCGCAGCAGCCGGGCAGTGTCGCCCTGGTCGGGGCAGGGCCCGGCGATGCGGCCCTGATCACGATTCGCGGGGCGTCCCGGGTCGCGGGGGCGGACGTGATCCTCTACGACCGGTTGGTCAACCCGGCCCTGCTCGCGCTGGCCCCGCCGTCGTGTGAACGGCTCGAGGTCGGCAAGCGGCCCGGGCATGGGTCGATCGAGCAGGGCCGCATCAACGAGGCGTTGATCGAATACGCTCGTGCGGGCCGCCGCGTGCTCCGGCTCAAAGGAGGCGACGCCTTCATGTTCAGCCGGGGCGGCGAGGAGGCCGAAGCCCTGGCCGAGGCCGGCATTCCTTTCGAAGTGGTCTCGGGCGTCACGTCGGGTATCGCCGCGCCCGTCTGCGCCGGCATCCCGCTGACCAAGCGCGGCGTGGCGAGCACCATCGCCTTCGTGACCGGCCACAAGGACCCCACGCAACCCGAACCGGTCATCGACTACGAAGCGCTGGCACGCATGAACACGGTCGGCATCTACATGGGGCTCACCACGCTCGAGCCCTGGTGCCGCAAACTCATCGAGGTGGGCAAGAGCCCGGGCACGCCGGTGGCCGTCATCCGGACCGGCACGCGACCCGATCAGCGCACCGTCGTCGGCACGCTCGCCGACATCCCCGAAAAGGTCCGCGACGCCGGGTTCAAGTCGCCGGCGATCGTCCTGGTCGGCGAGGTCGTTCCATTTCGCGACAACCTGAATTGGTTCGAGGGCCGTCCGCTGTTCGGGCAGCGCGTGATCAACACGCGACCCGAGGACCAGGCCGCCCCGCTGTCGGCCAGACTCACGGAGTTCGGCGCGGAGATGCTCGAGGCGCCGACGGTCCGCACCGTGCCTCCCGACGACTGGTCGTGCGTGGATGCCGCGCTGCGCCGCTTGAACGAGTACGACTGGCTGGTCCTGACCAGCGCCAACGGCGTCGACGCCATGATCGACCGGCTGCGGGCGCTATCGCTCGACGGGCGCGCCCTGAGCGGCGTGCGCATCGCGGCCATCGGCCCGGTCACCGCGGCCCGGCTCGAAGCGCACTTCATCACCGCGGACTTGCAGCCCGAAGTGTTCGTCGGTGAGGCGCTGGCCCAGGCGATCGTGTCGACCGGGTCAGTGTCCGGGCAGCGCATCCTGCTCCTGCGGTCCGACATCGCCCGAGAGCAACTGCCGCACGACCTGACCGCAGCCGGAGCCCAGTGCGACGATGTCGCCGTGTATCGCACCGTCGCTCCGCCCGACTTGCCCGCTCGCGTCATCGAGCGTCTGGAACGCCGCGAGGTCGAGTGGATCACGTTCACCTCGCCGTCGACGATACGGAACTTCCTCGACCTGCTCGGCGCGGAACGCCGATCGCTGCTGGAGGGCGTGCGTGTCGCGAGCATCGGCCCGATTACGTCCAAGGCGCTCGAGGCGGTGTCCCTCGCACCCACTGTCGAAGCCGTGACCCACACCGTGGAAGGGCTCGTGGATGCCATCGTCAAGGACCCAGGTAGCCCCCGATCCGAACTGCGCCCCTGAGGAAGTGGCCATGCCGTTGAAGCTACTCCGCACAGCGGGTGCCCCATCCTTGGCTTGCCGAAGGCAAGGCAAGGGTGGGGGACTGACGCGAAGGGTACGGTATCCGTCCCCCACCCTTCGCATGTGGCCGCGAAGGATGGGGCACCCTCCATGTGCTCGTTCGATTCTGCGTGCGGCGGCTTGTTTGTTCGTCGTGTTGACCACATTGGCGGGCGCCGGCTGCGACGGCGTGTTGAACGGCACCGCGTCGACCGTCCCGTCCGCACCATGCAGTGGGGCGTACACGGACGCGGAGTTCGGAGTCAACTACGATCCGCCCGCGGGCCTGTCCGGACCGAACACGGCCGACGAAGAGGAATCACTGCGCCTCGTGGTGTGGCAGTCCGTGCTCCCCATCGGCCAGTCAATCGCTGCGGCCTTGACCTACCCCATCGCGCCGCTCGAGGTCGATCTCGAAGAGGCCGTCGACGCCGCGATCGAGACCCAACGTGCGACGATCACCGACGAACTCGGCCACACGCTGCTGACCGACGAGGCGGTCGTACTCGACAGCGGCAACGATGCCCACGTGCTCAGCGGAGGATCGGAGGACGGGGCAACCGCATCGGTGTTCGTCGTCGCCGAGGGAACCGACCGCTTCGCCATCGCGTTCCTGGTCGGCAGCGCGAGTGCCGTCGAGACCATGCTTGTCTCGGGACTGTCGCTGTGCGTGGAATAGGACTCAGTCGCCATCACCCATCCGAGCCCTCCCGACGTACGTCGGGACAAGCGAGCGGGTCAGCACTTGTGCTTCTCGTGATGCTTCTATGCACTGTCGCCCGCGCGGAAACGCAGCCCGCGTCGGACGTACCTGCGTCGGCCGGCAAGCGCTACGAGGCGCTCGTGCCCGCCACACTCGATCTGGCCGAGCGGATGAAGCTCTCGCTGAACGGGCTGACACGTTGCGTGTCCGAACCGCCGGCCAAGCCGTTCCCACCGACGCAATACCCATGCCAACACTTCATCCAAGTCTCACCCTGGCCGAAGGTGCTCCGCACCGTGCTCATCTACGGCAAGTTCATGGAAGCCACCGCCCTGGCGCGAGCGGCTACGGGCAGCGGCGAGAACGTGCATGTCGACGCCGACTGGCGCCGGGCGTGGCTCGCTTGGGCGCGGACGAACCCGATCATGCACGGCCCCGAGGGCGGCCGGCGCCTCAGTTGGATCGCGATCAACCATCTGCGCGAGAAGGATCCGGCCTGGGCCGAACTCGGCCGCCGGGCCGTCGAGCGCTTGGCCGCGAACGCCGTGCCCCACCGCGACGGAGCGTGGCTGCATCCCGGCATGCAGATCTCACCGGCCGACGAAGGCTGCCCGAGCGCGGAGGCGCCCGTCGCCAGCGACGAGCATCTCGCCGCCCTTCGAGAGGCGAATCGCGAAGAGGTTTGCCTGGGCTGGAACGCGACGTTCATGAGTTGGACGTTGCAGGGGCTGTGCCAGTTCCATGCGGCCACCGGCGACGCTGCCGCTCTCGAGCTTGCGGGCAAACTCGCTCGATACATGAAGGACTACGCGGGAATCTTCGCCTCCGACGGTCGGTTCCTCGCCGGCCACCCGCACGACTGGCCCGTCGTGCACTTCCATCACTGCTTCAACACGGCAGCCGCCTTGCTCGACTTCGGCATCGTCTCCGGCCGTCGCGAGTACGTCGACTTCGCCCGCACCGTGTACGCGCACGTGCTGACGTTCTGTTCGCGCGAGATCGGCTTTGCGCCCGAGTACTGCTATGGACGGTTCCCGCGCAAGCAGGACTGCGACAACACCGAAGGGTGTTGCAGTGCCGACCTGCTGATGATGGCCCTGCGGCTCACGCAGGCGGGCGGGGGCGACCACTGGGACGACGTGGACCGCTTCGTCCGCAACCACATCGCCGCCCTGCAACTGACCGACACGCGATGGTTCTACGAAATCCCCGAGAACCGCAAGCACGGCTGGCGCTTCCCCAACCCCGACATCGAGGCAGCGGTCGGACCGCTCGTCGGCAACTTCGGCGGCTGGGCCAGCGTCAACGAATGGCACATCCCCGAGGCCGGCCCCGGCATAATGACCTGCTGCCTGGGCAACTGCACCCGCGCCCTGTACTACACGTGGGAGGGGATGATCGACTACGTCGGGCGACGGTTGCAGGTGCACCTGCTGCTCAACCGCGCATCGCCCTGGGCGGATATCGACAGTCATCTGCCCTACACCGGCCGGGTCGACATCCGCGTCAAACAGCCGTGCGATCGAATCAGCGTCCGGGCCCCGGAATGGGTGTCGTCCGGTGGCAAAGACATCACCTGCACCGTTGAAAGCAAGAGCCAACCCGTAGCGTGGCGAGGTCGCTACGTCGAGGTCGGCGCCGTCACCGCCGGCCACACGGTTACGCTCACATTCCCGATCAACGTAAAGCGCATCGATACCAAGATCGGGCGTCGCAACTACAAGCTCACGATCAAGGGCAACACAGTCATCGCCATCGATCCGCCCGGCAGTCGCATTCCGCTCTACAAGCGCGACCACTACCATCAAGACGCCGCGCCCATGACGCGCGTTCGACGCCACGTGGAACCGAACGCCCCGACGATCGGGTATTCCAGTCGGCCGTGAGCGAGAAGAACGGGGCAGGCTGCATTTGCGCTGAAGTGGCCTGACGCCTCTTGTTTGCCCGCCTTTCCTTTGCAGAGCCGGCGCATAGAAGTAGCGCTGAGGGCCCGCGGCCCCCAGCGCTACCGGCTTGTCAACCGCTGACAATTCGCCCCCGCACCCCTGACAGACCGCGGAAGGTTACAGCATGAACTCCAACAGCAAGATCAACAGGTCCACGTGATCGGCCAGGTCGGTCTTCTCCGGAGAATCGACCATCCAGTCCCGCGGCGGCGCCTCACCGTCGATCCTGTTGAGCAGACTCTCCAGCCTGTCGATGGCGCTCTCGATGTCGCCTGCCGCGATTCGGTTCGCGGCGCGAAAGGCGCGGATGGCCAACAAAACGCGCTGCGCCCGCTTGATGTTTCTGCTGGCACCCGTGAAGAGCTCGAGGTCAAGCGCTAGGATGTCGCGCGCCGTTGCGCGTGCTTCGTCCTCGAGGAAGCCGGTCGTGGCGCCCGGTTCCGTCGGCAGCGGGTCAACGTTGTCCGGGAGGCCGTCCCCGTCACTGTCCTCGTCACACGGGTCCGTGCCGCCGGCGACTTCGTCACCGTCCGACAGGGTGTCGCCGTCCGAATCCGGATTGAGGGGGTCGGGGCAGCCGGTGCCCGCGGCGGTGTCGACTTCCGTCCCGTCGAGCAACCCGTCGAAGTCGGTGTCCGGATCAAACGGGTCCGTGCCGAAGAGGGCTTCGTCGGCGTCCGCCAGACCGTCGTTGTCGTCATCCGGATCGCCGGCGTCGCAGAGCCCGTCCGCATCGAAGTCGCCCCCGTCATTGGCCGGATCGTCGAAGCCCGAGACGCAGTCGTCGCAGCCGTCGGCGTCGGTGTCGCGGCAGACGAAGGGATCGAAGGGGTCGTCGTCCTGGCTGTCGGGCACACCGTCGTTGTCGTCGTCCGAATCGCCCACGTCGCACTGACCGTCGCCGTCGGCGTCGACTCCGTCGTTGGCGACATCATCCACGCCTGAGTTGCAGTCATCGCAACCGTCAAGGTCGACGTCCCGACAGACGAAGGCATTCAGCGGGTCGGCGTCCTCGCCGTCCGGAACCGTGTCGTTGTCGTCGTCCGGATCGCCGAGATCACAGAGGCCGTCGCTGTCGGTGTCCGTACCGTCGTTGGCCGGATCGTCCAGCCCCGACGTGCAGTCGTCACAGCCATCGGCATCGGCGTCGGCGCAGACGAAGGCATCAAACGGGTCGTCGTCCTCGCCGTCCGGAACCGTGTCGTTATCGTCGTCCGGGTCGCAGGCGTCGCCCGAGCCGTCGCCGTCGAAGTCCTCCTGGCCCGGATTGGCCACCGCCGGGCAGTTGTCTTCGGGGCAGGTGTTAGCCGGGAACCCGGGATCGCCGAACCCGTCGCCGTCGGTGTCGGTGCAGGTATCGCACACGTCACCCAGGCCGTCACCGTCCTCGTCCTCCTGACCCGGATTGGGAACCTCGGGGCAGTTGTCCGCCGCACCGGCGATACCGTCCCCGTCGGGATCCGGGTTTTCGAAGATCAGGCCGTCCAGGGCGGGGTTCGTGGCGTAGATCCGCACTTTGCGGATCCCGGCCTCGTTCTCTACGCCAAGGAAGTTGGCCTCCCAGGCGTCCGCGATGAGATTGGTGGGGGTCTGAGGGAGGGGGGCCGACACGCCCGACCCGACGCCCTCGATGGCCAGCGTCTCGATCAGTGCATCGCCCGAGTCGTACGCCTCCATCGTCACGTCATACGGTGTCGTGGCGAGGACCGAGACCCCCACCCGCAGCATGTCCTCCGCAAACGTGAATTCGACGAAGGCGGCCGACGTGCCCGCGGCCAGAAACGCGTCGCCGAACGGCACGTGCTCTGCCACCTCGATGTGGGCGACCCCGGCACCCCATTCCGTGCTGGTCGCCGGGTCGAGACTCGCGGCGTACGCGAAGTCGGGGATCACAACACTGGCGACGCTCGTGTTGGGAATCGGGGCCGTCATCGTCACCCCCGAGGCAAACGCATAAGGGGTCGACGTGCCGGGAATCAGATAGGCGTTGTCCTCACTCCCGACGAGTTGGCTGTTCACATTTGGGCCCGGAAGAACTCCTTCGAAACTCTCCACCACCGCCGAGGGACCGAAGTCCGCCCGACTGACCTGGTCGGCCTGGGCAACGCGTCCGAACGCCGCCAGACTCCAGACGGTGACCGCGCAGACCACCACTACTCTACCGTGTCCAGTTCGCATCGCATGCACCTCCTCTAGAGAAACCGGACCCCGATCGCCACACACACTTTCTACGAGCTTGCTTTGGCTGCCTGACCCACATCCGATCCGCCGCCGCGCGACCGTGAGCCGCTTGGATACGGCGACTTGCGCAATTTAGCGACGCTCGCAGATGAATGCAACAGAAAAATGACCCTTCACGGATGCTCGAGGGATTCCGCCCGGGTTCGGAGGTAGGAGTTGCGTCCCCCCGCCATCGCATGCAGCCGCGAGGGACGCGGATACCTGCCGGGCGGGGGCGCGTCCTCGCGTCCGTTCGTTTCCCGACGCCTGCTACGACGCCGACGGCAACATCTTGGTGGTCGAGTGGGTCTCCACCGGCCGGGTAACCAAGCTGCGCCACGTGAGCTAGGCAGCAATCGCAACGCGGATGTCCCATCCTTGGCTCGCCGAAGGCGCGACAAGGGTGGGGGACTGAACGATTGCGTGAATGACTGAGCAGTGGCCAACCGCACGCGTTTCGTCCCCCACCCTTCGCAAACTGCCGCGAAGGATGGGGCACCCGCCGATCGTGTCGCCTACGTCTGAAGACGTGGGCGACCCAAGTGCGCGGCGGGCGCTACTTGAGCGTGAGCAGGAACGCGAGCAGGTCGCGGAAGTCCTGGACGGTCAGGGCGCTCTCGAGGTCTTCCGGCATGATCGACAGTGCGGACCGGCGCACCTCGTCGATATCATCCGCGGGGATGGTGACCGTCTCGGCGTCGGCCGTGGTCAGGGTGATCGAGCCGTCGGCGCCGCGTCCGGCGAGCAGCCCGGTGCGGACCTCGTTGCTCTTGGTCCACACCACATACTGCACGAAGAGCGGGGCGATGTTCTGCGACGGCGTCAGGATCGACGTGATCAGCTTCTCGCGATCGGCGGAGCGGGCGATGATCGAGAGGTCGGGGCCTACGTGGCCGCCGCGGCCGCGCAAGCGATGACACGTCGAACACGGCATCGTGGGGTGAAAGAACACGCGCCGCCCCGACTTGGCGTCGCCGCCGCGGGCCAGTACCGCGCGCCACTGCGCGTCGGACGTCGGCCGGTCCCCGTCGATGGCGTCAGGATGATCCGACGGCACGCCAGGCGGGTAGAGCGCGAACCGCAGTTGCTCGGCCAAGGCGCGGTCCGCAGGTCGGTCGCCCACGTCTGTCAGCTTCGCTTGAAGCGCCTTGCGCACAGAACTGTCGCTGGCGACGCGTCGTAACGCCCGAACCGTTTCGATCCGCACCACGGGCTGCGGATCATCGAGCAACCCGACGAACTCAGCCAGCCCGTCTGCGGACTGATTCGCCAGAGCCAGGATCGCTTCGGCCCGCAGATCGGCCGGGTTGCTCGCACGCCGGGCGACGGCGCCGAGTCTGGCCCGAGCGTGCTCGCTCCTCGAAGCGGCCAGCGTGCGCACCGCGGCCACCCGCGCTTCCGGATCGTCGCTCCGCATCATTCTCAGCAACAGGCGGAGGAGCTTCTCGTCGTCCGGGTCCGCAACCATCGCCGCGGCCATCGCCCGCAAAGTCGCCGGCTTCGAGCCGTCCCCCAGGATCTCCTCGATCAGCGACGCTCCCGTCGGGCCGGGCAGGTTCGTGGGGATCGGACGGGCCTTGCCCGTCTTCGCGTCGTGACCGACCAGCACTTTCGTTACGGCCATGTATGTTTGAAACAGGCGCGGCGTGATCGCGCCGGCCGACAACGCCTTGTCGATGTCGCCGGCCAGCGGCACGAGCGCATCCTCGCCGATCCAAACGAGCGCCATCAACCGGACGCGGTCGTCGGGGTCGGCCAGGCATTTGCGCAGAACCGGCACGGGGTCTTCATGCTTGCCCCGGCGCAGCGCCAGCAGCGCTCCGAGCCGCACCTCCGGTTTCTCGTGCTCGATATCCGCAAGCACGCGCGAGCGGAACACGGGCCGGGCCAGCGCGCTGACGGCCGCGACCTGTATGAACGGATCAGCGTCAGCAACGCCAGCCGCAAGGCGCGCGTAGTCACTCGGAGTAACGGCGTCGAGCAGACGATGCATCCGGCCCATCTCGGGGTTCGACGCGCGAGCCGGCGATCGCGCCGGTGGCTTGGGCGTGTCGACACCGGGCTTGGCCCGCAGACGCCAGACTCGCCCCTTCTCGTGGACGGGGTACTCCTTGTCGGCCCAGTCGGTGATGTAGACGCTGCCATCCGGAGCGGCGGCGATGCCGACGGGCCAGAACGACTCGTCACCCTGCACGATGATCTCGCGCTCGGCCCGCGGCGACGCACCGTGCGGCCGGGGGCGGTAACGCTCGATCGTGTGGTCGCCCCACGACGTGACCAGCAACGCGCCGTGGTAGTCGCGCGGAAGTTGTGCATCGTCGCAGTCGAGAATCCCGGACGGAGCCTCCCCGGTGCCGGCGACCATCGGCAACGTGCCGGGCAACTCGCCGTTCCACGCTACGAATGGGTGCAGCCCGCTCCGGCCGAACCGCCGCTTGTAGCCGTAATCGCCGTGCGGCACGATGTGCAGCAGCCGGCACGGCGGGCAGGCGTCGGGGTCGTTGTCGACGCAGAACAGGTGGCCGGCCCCGTCGAACTTCAGGTCGAACGGGTTCCAGAACCCGGTAGCCACGTACTGCAACTTCGAGCCGTCGGGTCGGCAGCGGAAGATGTTGCCGCCTTCGCCTCCGCCACTGTACGACGAACCGTCGCGGCCGCGAAGCGTGTAGTCCTGGCTGAGGTTCTCGCCGAGCCCGACGTACAGCCAGCCGTCCGGCGAGAACTCGATGCCGCCGATGGCGTTGTGCGGGTACTTCTCCGGCGTGTCCAACTCGAGCACGGTCGTTCGCGCATCGCAGACGCCGTCGCCGTCGTTGTCGTGCAAGATGACTACGCCGTCGCGGTGGCTCAGGTAGAGCCGACCGCCCCCGTCAAACCGGAGGTTCATCGCGGCGTACGGCAAGGCATCGGCGAAGACCGAGACACGGTCCGGCCTGCCGTCACCGGTGGTGTCCTGCAGCAACTTGATCCGGTCGTGCTTGGGGCCGGGGTAGTCGGGCCGCGTTCGGTGCGTGTGCGACTCGACGATGAAGATGCGGCCATGCTTGTCGATCGCGATCCCGATGGGTGTGACGATCGTCGGCTCGGCCGCGAACAGCGAAAGCTCGAGCTCCGGGTCCTTCACGACCGGAACACTCACCTCGCGCACAAGCACAGCCGCCGGAGCAAGCACGGACAGCACAACAAACGCAGCGAGCATATTACTGCTTCGATACTGGTAGGGTGGGTCGAGACCCACCAAAAAAGGCGAATCGTGATCCATCGGAATCGGGTGGGTCCAGACCCACCCTACCATCTTTCTGCGGGCAAGGCCGTCACGTAGTGTGACATGCTACGCGGAGACCGCCGCAACACAAACCCCCTGGGATGATGTGCCCGCACGGTAATGCGGTACCGCACACAAGGAGGTCATTCGCATGCTCACATGGTTCCTCATCACTGCAGCGCTCGGCGCGGGCGATGCGAAGAAGTTGTACATACGGGAGGCCGTCGGCAAGCGAACTGCGATCCGGCCCCGGCTGGCATACAGTCGCTTCGTGCGCAACGCGGACGCGCTGAAAGAGCATGACACGTTGATCGCTTCGCTGGACCGCGGCCGCGGTTCGCAGTAGCCTATGCGTACGGGGACGGTATCCCGGGCTGGGTCCTGACGTAGTTGGGGGTTGCAGTGACGACGATTCGGCGATTCCAATCGCATGCGCAGCATTCGCCCGATCCGGCGGGTGGCCAGCCTCTTCGTAGGTGCTTGGCGTCGGGTGCCACTGGCAGCTTGCCTGCCAGTGCTTCTGCGGCTGACCACGAGGCGAGTGGCCCACTCGGTCGCACGCGTTTGGCGGGGGTGGCATGGGCAGGGCCCAACCCGCCAGGGTTGGGTTTTGCCCGTGGCTGGAAGCGTCCCCACGCAACCCACGGGCAAACCTCGCTCGCTTGCGAGCGACGCCTGCCCATGCCACCCGCGATGCGAGACACAGTCCATCTTCAGAAGTGGAAGACACGATCGACGTTCAACTCACGTTCCCCACGGCGCAGAGCGCGACACGAGGCGATCGTACTCGTCTCGATGCTTCTAGGCTGCCTTCTGACCGCAACCGTCCCGGCCTCGGCCTGCTCGGTGCCGGTGTTCCGCTATGCCCTCGAGCGTTGGCCGGCCGACCTCTACGAAGTGTTCGTCTTCCTGTCCGCTGCGCCGACATCGACGGAGCGGGCGCTGGTCGAGCGACTCTCGTCGCTGGCGTCCGACGCGGAGGCCGGGGCCAACATAGCGGTAGCCGCGGTCGATCCGGCCAAGGACCTCGATGAGAGTCTGCGGCCGATGTGGGAAGCACAGAAGTCGCCGAAGCTTCCGTGGATGGTGGTGCGCTACCCGCGCGCCGCGCGCATGAAGGAGCCCGCGTGGGCCGGACCGCTGACCGAAGCGGCCGTCACCGGGCTGGTCGACTCGCCGGCCCGCAAACGGATCGCGCAGCGCCTGGCCGACGGGCAGACCGCGGTCTGGGTCCTGCTCGAAAGCGGAAACGCGGCCAAGGACGACGCCGCGGCCAAGCTGCTCGACAAGGAGTTGAAGCGACTGCAGACCATGCTCAAGCTCCCGGAGCCGACCGGAGAAGACCCGGATGCGGCACCCGACGGCCTTGACCTGCCGGACGTCAAGATCGGGTTCTCGCTGCTGCGCGTGTCGCGGAACGATCCCGCCGAGCAGTTGTTCCTGGCCACGCTCCTGAACAGCGAGCCGGACCTGCACGAGTTCAAAGAACCGATGGCGTTCGCCGTCTTCGGGCGCGGGCGGGCGCTGTTCGCCCTTGTCGGTGCGGGCATCAATGCGGCAAACATCGAGGAAGACTCCATGTTCCTCGTCGGACCGTGCTCTTGTCAGGTCAAGTGGCTGAACCCCGGCACCGACCTGGTCATGTCGGTGAACTGGGACGCGATGATCCGCGGTGAGTGGGTCCGCGACGCTCCGCTCCCGCCGTTGCCCGGGCTTCCGCGAGCCGACGCCGGCGACGCGCCTACGGCCTCCGCACCGGCCACGGCTCCCGCCCAGCCAACGAGCGGACCGGTCGCACCTCGTGCACGTGCCGCCACCGGTCTCGGCGCGGCGGGCCGAAACGTCCTGATCGTCGTCCTGCTGGGTGTCATCGGCCTAGTTGTGGCCACCATCATCCTCAAGTCGAAACGGGCGTGACTCACGGTCGCGTCTGCGGTAGTGCGTCCGCCAGCACCTCCACGAGGTGCCTTGGTTTGGCGTCGGTGTGGTGAGCGATCTGGTGGCGGCAGGAGAAGCCGCTGACGACGATTTCGGTCTGCACGGCGGCCCCTACGTTCTCATCGTCGGCCAGGGCTTTGCGGACGGCGGGGAAGAGCTTGTCCTCGCCTACGCGGCGCGAGACTTCGTAGTGATCGGTTTCGTAGCCGAACGAGCCGGCCATGCCGCAGCAGCCGCTGGGGATCTCGTGGACCTCGAAGCCGGGCGGGTGAGTGAGCATGGCCATCGCATCAGCGGTGGTGGTCAACGCTTTCTGGTAGCAGTGGCCGTGGTAGTGCAGCTTTCTGGGCACGTCCGCGAACGGCAGCGACGCGCGCTCGGCCGCCAGTTCGCGGCGGAGGAACGACTCGACCAGGAACGTGTTGTTTGCGACCGCGCGGGCGGCCTCTCGCGTCGGCGCGTCGGTGTTCAACGCGGTGTACTCGTCACAGATGGTCAGGATGCAGGACGCCTCGCAGCCGACGATGGGGATGCCGGCCTGGGCGTACGGCGCGAGCACTTCGATGTTGCGGTGGGCAAGGGCGCGGGCGCGGTCGAGCTGGCCGGCAGAGAACATCGGCCGGCCGCAGCAGACTTGACCCTCGGCCAGGATGACGTCGTACCCCGCGGCCTCGAGCAGCCGTACGGCCGCGATGCCGATTGACGGAACGTAGTAGTCCATCCACGTGTCGTGGAACAAAACCACTTTCATTGCAGCGTCACGTTTAGCGGCGACCCGAAGGGGAGCGCTCTCCGCAGCGCGGAGCGCAGAGTGCGGCGCGCCCGGCCCCGCGCTCGCGCGGCGTTTCTTGAACCACTGCTGGAACGCTCCTCTCGCGAAGGCCGGTGGCGTGTGGCGACGCGTCAGGCCCAGTAGCTTCTCGTTCAGCAGTCGGGTCACCGGGTTGCGGGCCAGCCAGTTGCTCACCGGAGCCAGGCGGCTGCCCCATGCGCTGAACCGGTCCATCTGACCGTAGATGCGTCGTCGCAGCGGGATGCCGTGCCGCTGGTGGCGGGCGTGCAGAAACTCCGACTTCAAGCGGGCCATGTCGACGCCGGTCGGGCATTCGGTCTTGCACCCCTTGCACGCGAGGCAGAACTCCATGGCCTGCTTGACCGTGTCGCCGGTCCAGTCTTCGCCCGCGAGCTGGCCGGCCAGGGCCATGCGCAAGGCGTTGGCGCGAGCGCGGGTCGAGTGCAGCTCGTCGAGTGTGGCCATGTAGCTCGGGCACATCGTGCCGACCAGCGTCTTGCGGCACTGGCCCAAACCGTTGCACATCTCGACGAGACCGGTCATCGAGCCCCAGTGGTCGTAGTCGAACGCCAGATCCGACGGGATCGCCGCCGCGTAGTCGGGCCCGTAGCGCAGGTTCTCCGTCATCGGGTAGGGGTCGACGATCTTGCCCGGGTTCATGATGTCGTCGGGGTCGAAGGCCTGCTTGATGTCGGCGAACGCCTGGCAGATCCGCGGTCCGTACAGCGGCTCGAGGAACTCGGAGCGGGCCATGCCGTCGCCGTGCTCGCCCGAGTACGAACCCTTGGCCGCGAGCGTCATCTCGCAGGCCTCGCGGGCGATTGCCTGCACCTTGTCGACGCCCTCTTGCGTTTTGAGGTTCAGGATCGGCCGCACGTGCACGAGCCCGACCGACGCGTGGCCGTAGATACCGGCCTCGACGTCGTGACGCGCGAGCAGCGCCTCGAAACGCTCGACGTGCTCGGGCAGCCGCTCGATGGGCACGCACGTGTCTTCGACGAACGGCTGCGACTTGAAGTCGCCGGTGGCCCGCATGAGCGAGCCCTGCCCGGCCTTGCGCACGGTCCACACGTCCTCCTGGCTCTCGGGCGTGACGCAGCGGGTGAAGGCGTGACCGAGCTTCTGCTCGCGCATCGCCGCTTCGAACACGGCCAGCCGCTCGTCCATGTCGTCGCTCTCGTCGCCGTGCACCTCGATGAGCAGCACGCCACCCGGGTCGCCGACGAGGAAGCGCTCGCGCAGCGGGGCCAGCGTCGGTGAGGTCGCCGTCGCGTTCAGGATGCGGGCGTCGAGCAGCTCGGCCGCGGCCGGCCCGAGGGGCACGACCACCGGTATGGCCCGCACGGCCTCGACCCGGCTGTCGAAGTGCGCGACCAGGACGGCCTTCTTCGCGGGCAGCGGAACGAGACGGAGCTTCGCCTCGACCACGATGCACAGCGTCCCCTCGCTGCCGACGACCACGGACGCGAGGTTGAACGGCTCATCGCCGACGAAGCGGTCGAGGTGATAGCCGGCCACGTTGCGGATGACCCTCGGGTAGCGAGTTACGATCTCGTCGCGCAGCGTCTCGGTCTGTTCGCGAACCACAGCGTGGGCGCAGGCGTCGAGCGTGTTGCCCTCGCACCTTGCGTCGAGAGCTGCGGCATCGAGCGGGCCGAGCGTGCTCAGTGAGCCGTCGGCGAGCACCACCGTGAGTTCGTCGACGTGGTCGCCGGTCTTGCCATAGCGGATCGACCGGGCGCCGCACGAATCGTTGGCGATCATGCCGCCGAGCGTGGCTCGGCTCGCGGTGGCAACATCGGGTCCGAAGATCAGGCCGTGCTCGGCTGCGGCCGCGTTGAGTTGATCAAGCACTACACCCGGCTGCACGCGGGCCGTGTGCCCGGCCGGGTCGATCTCGAGGATGTCACGAAAATGCGTCGACAGATCGAGCTGCACGCCGGGCCCACATGTCTGCCCCGCCAGCGCCGTGCCCGCGCCGCGCGGCGTGATCGGGCAGCGGTGCTGCCCGCAGACTTTCACGACCGCAACCACGTCGGTCACGTCGACCGGCATCACGACGCCCAACGGAACGATTCGGTAGAGGCTGGCGTCGGTGGAGTACACAGCCCGGTGGACGGCGTCGAAGTGCACCGCGCCGCGAACCGCCGCGCGCAAGTCGCGCTCCAAGGCCGCGGCGTCGACATGGCTTACGTCCGGTTTGCGCGTGGGCGGAGACACAATCGAATCGGATTCCCCAGTGGGTCTAGCGTCTGTGGCTGTAGCGGCCGGCGCCCTCGCCGGACGTCCGGCCTGCGAGGCGCAGGCCGCTACCACACGAGCCGAGCGCACACGGTGCTAGAAGATGTACTCGTTCAGGATGTTCTCTAGCATCTCCTGCCGGCCGCTTTGCAGTTTGGGCTCGCCGTGCCTGAGCGTGTGCTGCTCAAGCTCCTCGAAGCCGACCTTGCCCTTTTCGATCTTGCGACCGAATGCCGTGTCCCAACCGGCGTAGCGCGTCTTGACGAACTTCTCGAACTTGCCGGCCTTGATCATCTTGGCCGCAATCTTCAGGCCGCGGGCGAACGAATCCATGGCCCCGACGTGGGCGTGGAACAGATCCAACGGATCGATCGACTGCCGCCGGACCTTGGCGTCGAAGTTGAGCCCGCCCGTGGTGAAGCCGCCGCCACGCAGGATCGTGTACATCGCCAACGTGGTCTCGTAAATGTCGGTCGGGAACTGGTCGGTGTCCCAGCCGAGCAGCAAGTCACCGCGGTTGGCGTCCACGGAACCCAGGATGCCGTTGCCCACGCAGTACTCGAGCTCGTGCTGGAACGTGTGCGTCGCCAGCGTCGCGTGGTTGGCTTCGATGTTCAGTTTGAAGTGCTCGAGCAAGCCGTAGTCCTGGAGGAACGCGTAGCAGCCGGCGGCGTCGAAGTCGTACTGGTGCTTGGTCGGCTCCTTCGGCTTCGGCTCGATGTAAAACGGCCCGCGGAAGCCGATCTTCTTCTTGTAGTCGACGGCCATGTGCAGGAGGCGGGCGAAGTGGTCGAGGTCCCGCTTCATGTCCGTATTCAGCAGCGTGTCGTACCCTTCGCGGCCACCCCAGAACACGTAACCCTGTCCGCCGAGCTGCTTGGTGACATCCATTGCTTTCTTCACCTGGGCCGCGGCGTAGGCGAACACGTCGGGTGACGGATTGGTGCCCGCCCCGGCCAGGTAGCGCCGGTTCGAGAACAGGTTCGCCGTGCCCCAGAGCACCTTGACGCCCGTGTCCCGTTGCAGCTTCTTGGCCAGCTTCGTGATCGCGTCGAGGCACTTGTTGGTTTCGGCGAGCGTCTCCATCTCCGGCGCGATGTCGCGATCGTGGAAGCACCAGAACTTCACGCCGAGCTTGCTGAACAGCTCGAACGCGGCCTGCATGGTCATCTCGGCCACCGCCATCGGGTCGGACGAGTCGTTGTACGCGCGGATCATCGTCCCGGGCCCGAACGGATCGCCGCCGAGGTTCTTGAACGTGTGCCAGTAGCACACCGCGAACCGCAGATGGTCCTCCATGGGCTTGCCGAGAACCTTCTGCTTCGGGTTGTAGTGCTTGAACGCCAGCGGGTTCCGGGAATCCGGCCCCTCGTACTTAACCTTCTTCACGCTGGGAAAGAAAATGGGCATGGCCAAACGCTCCTGTGTAACCGCGTTGGATTCGGTCGGGTCTTGCGGACGTGCCCGGAAGCCTAACGGAAGGTGGACGCACAATCCAACCGCCGACGCCGCGAGCAAGTAGGGTGACCCACCTCTTCACTACATCTTGCGCTAAGCCGGTTCCGACTCCGGAAGGTGCCACCCGTCTCCCGGCTCTCCCGACCAATTCGTACGCCCCGCTGCCAGGCGGTTCTGCCGGCGCTTCGCCGTGGGCAAGCCCGTCTCGTTCACTGATGGACGCCCGCTGGTGGCCGGCACGCACAGCCTGGAGCATGGTCCGGCATGCCGAGTATACTCTGGGCCGGGGGATGATCGGCGCGATGCGGAAAGGACCGAGAGTAGTGGCAATGAAGAAGACGGCACTGATTGCGATGGGCGTGCTTGCGGCTGCCGGTTCGTGGAGCTTGGCGGCCGAGGGCGGTGACGACGGCTTTGTTCGGCTCTTTGACGGCAAGACACTCGACGGGTTTCGCAAGGCCGGGGGCGGTGCGACCTATCACGTCGAGGACGAGTGCGTCGTCGGCAAGGTCGGGCCCGGGTCCAACACGTTCCTCTGCACCAAGAAGACCTACAGCGACTTCGTCCTCAAGGTCGATGTGCGCATCGACGTGCCGGGCAACTCCGGCATTCAGCTCCGCAGCCACCAGCGCGAGAAGGACGGGCGCGTGTTCGGCTACCAGTGCGAGATCGACCCGTCCGACCGCGCCTGGTCAGGCGGCATCTACGACGAAGGCCGGCGCGGGTGGCTGTACAACCTCGCGGATAACGAGGCCGGTCGCAAAACCTTCAAACGCGATGGATGGAACGCGTTCGTCATCCAGGCGATCGGGCCGTCGATCCGGACGTGGATCAACGGCGTGCTCTGCGCCGACCTGATCGACACCGCCGACATGGAAGGCTTCATCGCCCTGCAGGTGCACTCCGGTAAGCAAGGCCAGATCCGCTGGCGGAACATCCGCCTCGAGGATCTGGGACGCAGCAAGTGGCAGCCGTTGTGGAACGGCAAGAGCTTCGAGGGTTGGGAGAAGATCGGCGGCGGCGAATGGGCCATCACTGACGGCGTCATCCGCGGCACGGCGGCCGAGACCGAGCCGCGACACGGACTCCTCATCACCAAGAAGCAGTACGACGACTTCGCCGTCCGCCTGAAGTACAAGATCAACAAGGGCGACAGCGGGCTCTACTTCCGCGTGGAGAAGGGCGGGGGGGCCGGCGTGCTCGGTTTCCAGGCGGAGATCGACCCCGAGGGCGATGCGGGCGGGTTGTACGAAACCGGCGGTCGGGCCTGGGTGGTCAAGCCCAAGCCCGAGGACGTCAAGAAGTGGTACAAGCCGAACGACTGGAACGAGATGTCCGTCACGGCCATCGGCAAGCGGATCGTCGTGCACCACAACGGCCACAGGTCGGCCGAACTGCGAGACGACCCCGGCCGCCGCAAAGGCCACATCGCGGTGCAGCTCCACGGCAAGCAGAACATGGACGTGATGTTCAAGGACATTCAGATCCTGACCACACCCTACGGCCTCGGCAAAGACGCCAAGTAGCGTAGTGTCTCAGAGTTGGCGCCGCGTGTCTGATCCGAACCGCGCCCGTTAGGAAGCGGCCGCGGCAAGGCGAAGCATTGCCGCTCCCTTATCCCGACGTACATCGGGACGGTTCGGAAGGAATGCAGTCTGCCTGAAACACTACAGAAGCGACCGCCACTCAGCGCAGATGCCGCACGGCGTTCTCGAAGACGCTCAAACCGTCCGGCCGACGGTCTTTGGGTAGACGCGTCCAGAACGGATGATGCGTGAGGTGGATGTGACGCTCGGGGTGGGGCATGAGGCCGAGGACGCGTCCGCTGGCGTCGGTCAGGCCGGCGATGTGGTCGTCGCTACCGTTCGGGTTCACCGGGTACTCACCTGGTTTGCCGTCGGCGTCGACGTAGCGCAGCGCGACCCGACCGCTGTCCGCGAGTTTCTCCAGGATGCGGCGATCGCCGGCCACCACCTTGCCCTCGGCGTGGGCGATCGGCAGGTAGAGCATCGCCCCGCGATCCAGGAACGCACAGTGGTCGGTCTCGGTGCGCACGTGCACCCAACGGTCTTCGAACCGGGCCGAGTCGTTGAACGTCACGGTCACGGACTGCGTGTTCGTGCCGTTGCCGTCGCCGTCGAGCAGCCCCGACTTGGCCAGGACCTGGAAACCGTTGCAGATGCCGAGCACGAGCCGGCCGCGCTCGACGAAGCGGCGCAGCACATCACCGAGATGGTGCTCGAGTTGGTTGGCCAGAATCTTGCCGGCCGCGATGTCGTCGCCGTACGAGAACCCACCGGGTATCGTCAGGATCTGACGGTCGTCGAGCATGGCCGGCCGCTCCAGCAGTCGGGCCACATGCACGGCCTCGGCCTCGGCGCCGACTTGCTCCCAGGCGTAGACGGTCTCGGCGTCGCAGTTGGTGCCCGCCGCTCGAAGTATCAGTGCTCGAATCTTCATGTTGGGTAGGGTGGGTCGTGACCCACCCGGTGTCTCATCACAGGTGGGTCGTGACCCACCCTACAACATCACCAGCGCAGCGGCGATTGCCACGCTTCACGCAGGTCGGCCACCGCAACGCACGGTCCGCCGCGCTCGCCGTCGTTGGCCGGGCTTAGCTCCGGCGTCGGACTGCTTCGCGTGCCGCCGATCGCAATCCACGGCACGTCGGCGAGCAGCTCTCGCAATGCCGCTGCGTTCTTCGGTCGGGACTCGATCACGTAGCGGCCCGCCCCCTCGGAGAACAGAAGCTCGTGTCCGCTGAGCTCCTTCGGCCACGACCACAACCGGCTGCACGCGTCCGGGACGGTTTGCGTCTCCAGCCCGGGCAGATCATGGATCCATGCACCGGCATTCCCGGCGATGGCCATCTCCGCCACGGCCACTGCGAGCCCGCCTTCGCTGCAATCGTGTGCGGCCAGGACGAGACCGCGACGGATGGCGTCCGCGATTGCGCGGTGGATCTTCGCGGCCAGTTCGAAATCGAACCCGAGCTCATTCGTGAAGGGCAACCCGACGAGCCAGAGGCTGCTGCCGTAGTCGCCGGCGGCCTTGAGGTCCATGGTGGCGCATTGCGTCACGTCGTCGACGATGGAGACCGCGCTCACCAAGAGCGTGGCCGGAATGGCGATGGTGGCCCGGTCGAAGCCGAGCCGCTTGGCCTCCTGCGGGTCCATCGAGAACTCGTTGTTCAGCGAGTCCTTGCCGGAGATGAACGGCACGCGGTAGGCCATCGCCGCGTCGTGCGCACCCTGGCACGCCCGGACCAAGCCGCCGAGCGTTTGCGGGTCGGTGCAGTTGCCCCAGCAGAAGTTGTCGAGGATGGCCGTGCGCGCCGGGTCGCCACCGGTGCAGACCACGTTGCGAACGGCCTCGTCGACGGCGGCTGCGGCCATCCAGTACGGGTCGACGTCGGCCAGCCCCGGACACATGCCACACCCGATGGCCACGCCGCGTTGCGAATCGAGGCGCGGGCGGACGACCGCCGCATCCGACGGGCCGTCGCCGGGCCCGGCCAGCGGCTTGACCACGCTGCCGCCCTGCACCTCGTGGTCGTACTGGCGAATCACCCACTCCTTCGACGCCGTATCAAGATCCGACAGTCGACGCTTCAACTCAGCCACGACATCCGCACCCGTGCGCTCTGGGTGCCACGGGCGGCTTGCCCGCCCGTGTTCTTCGGCAGAGGCACTGGCAGGCAAGCTGCCAGTGGCACCCGACGCTGAACACGTACCCTCTGAAGAGGTGGGCCACCCGGAGCAAGCGGAGCGTCCATCGGCAGGCGGCTGCCACTCGGCCACGCGTGTCGTTTTCGGGAGTCCGTCGTGGAGGAACTCCATCTCCAGTTCGCCGACCTGCGTGCCGTCGTATTGCAGTGTGAGCGCGCGGCCGTCGGTGAAGCTCCCGATGACGGTCGCCTCGACGTCCTCGGCCTCGAAGATGCCCAACAACGTGTCGACGTTCTCCGGCGGGACCGCCATCACCATGCGTTCCTGGGCCTCGGAGATCCAGATCTCGTCGTAGCGCAACCCCTCATATTTGAGCGGCACGCGCTCGAGGTGCACGAGGGCGCCGATGTGCTCGCCCATCTCGCCCACGGCCGACGACAGCCCGCCCGCCCCGCAGTCCGTCAGACCCGTGTACAGACAGCCGCTCGAATGGTCTCGGGCCTGGAGCAGCGTGTCGAGCATCGTCTTCTCGGTGATCGCGTTGCCGATCTGAACGGCATGCGAGAACTCCTCGGCATGCCCGTCGGTCAGTTCCGCCGACGAGAACGTCGCTCCGTGGATGCCGTCACGCCCGGTCCGCCCTCCGGCGACGACAATGACATCGCCGGGTCGGGCCGCCTTCTTGATCAGGTCTCGCGGGATCAGCCCGACGCATCCGCAGAACACGAGTGGGTTGCCCAGATAGCGGCGGTCGAAGTGGATGGCCCCGTTGACGGTCGGGATGCCCATCCGGTTGCCGTAGTCGCGCACGCCGGCCACCACGCCCCTCATCACGCGGCGCGGATGCAGCACACCCTTGGGCACGGCCTCGGGAGCCAGGTCGGGCGGGGCGAAGCAGAAGACGTCGGTGTTGGCGATCGGCTTCGCCCCGAGCCCGCAGCCGATGACATCACGAATGCACCCGCCGACGCCGGTGGCCGCACCGCCGTAGGGCTCGATAGCCGACGGATGGTTGTGCGTCTCGACCTTGAAGGCGACGCCGAAGTCGTCGTCGAACGTGATGATCCCCGCGTTGTCCTCGAACACGGACAGGCACCACGAGATGGGTTCGCGGCCGTCACGCCTCGACGCCTCCGGATCCGTCAGGGCGTGGGTGGCTGCGGCGATCGTTCGAGCGAGGAGATTGTCGTATCGAATCACCACGCCGTTGTCGCCGTTCGGCTCGCCCTTCTGCGGTGATGCCGCGGGCATGGCGGCGCCGCGGTACTCGATGGCGCTCTTGAGCGTCTTGTGGACGCAATGCTCCGACCAGGTCTGGGCCAGCGTCTCCAGCTCGACGTCGGTCGGCTCGCGCCCTACGTTCCGGTAGTGGTCCCGAATCGCCTGCATCTCCGCCAGCGACAGGAACAGGTGAGCGTCGCGGGAGAGCCGTTCGAGCCCTTCGTCGTCCAGCTCGCGGATCGGCTGGTGACGCAACTCGAGGCTGTACGGTCGATGCCGGGGAATGCCGGCCGGAGGTGCATCGGCATGCCCGAAGCCGGCGAAGAACGCGCGCTCGATGCAGTCGTTGTAGAGGATGCGGGCGGCGAGGTCGCGCAGCTCGTCGAGGGAGGCGGCTCCGTCGATAACGTACCGCCGCGCGGTTTGGGCGTCGTCGATGTCGATCCCGAAATCGCGTACGGCCAGCCGCGTGGACGCCGCGACGGGGTCCATCACGCCCGGCTTGAAGTGGACCTCGACGGCCGGTGTCCGCGCGTCGGGGGTGAAGCCGGCCGCGTCGGTCAGGGTGTAGCGCTCGGTGACCGGATCGGCGAGCAGCTCGGCCGCGATTCGTTCGGCCGCCGCCTGGTCGCCGAGCCCTTCCAGCAGGAATAGCCGCGACGATGCCACACCCGTCACATGGATCAGTGAGCGGTCGTGAATCTCGCCGAGCACCGCGGCCCCATGACTGTCCAGCTCCGGACGCCGCGCCTCCACGGCGATACGATACACGCTCACGAGGGCAACTCCTTCCGGGCCATTTTGCGTGCGATCCAGCGGTCGCGGCTCTTCTTCGACGTGGCGAGCAGCTTCTCGAGCCCGTCGTAGTCCCCGGCCGACAGCAAGCGACGGAACGTCTTGAGGTGACGAGCCAGCTCGTCGATCGCCTTGAGCGTCGGCACGCGGTTGCTCGCGAAGATGTCACGCCACAGACCGGGATCGCCCGAGGCGATCCGCGTCGTACCCATGAGCCCCGTCCCCGCCGAGTCGAGACACGACTCGTTCATGGCGATCAACAGTGCGGCCACCGCGTGCGGCAGGTGCGACACTCGGGCCAGCACCTCGTCGTGCCGGCGGGGCGTAATCGTCGTCACCCGGGCCGCGAAGGTGGTCCACATGGCGCGGACGAGCTTGACTGCGGCTTGGGACGAGCGGGGCGTGGGGGTCACGAAGCAGGCGGCCCCATCGAAGAGGTCGGCCCGGGCGAACTCGACTCCGGTCTTTTCAGATCCGGCAATCGGGTGCGACCCGACGAAGTGGCAGTGCTTCGGCAACATTCTCTCGGCCATCCGCACGACGTCGGCCTTGGTGCTGCCCACGTCGGTGACGACGGTCCCCGGCTCCACGTGTGGGGCCATTCGCTCGAGGAGCGCGGCGAACTTCCCGATGGGTGAGGCCAGGACGATCAAACGGGTTCCGCGGAGGCCGCGAGCGTACGACAGCGTGATCTCATCGACGGCATCGAATCGCAGTGCCCGATTCAACGACGAGCGTCGCCGTCCGATGCCCACGCGCACCGCGCCAAGCCCCGCAGCTCGGCACGCCAAGCCCACGGATCCGCCGAGCAGACCTACCCCCACTACGGCGATTCTCTCTAAGTCCTTAAGCAATATGACCTTATGTCCGTCATTCGGTCGGGCGATTTCCGCCGATAAACTAGTACGGCCAGCCGGCAGAGTCAATTTCAAATTTCGACTTGCTCGGGGCCCGCCGCGGAGTATCCTATTTGGCTCGTAGAAATCCACGGTCGGGCTGTGGTACGGAAGGGGCGGGGCCAACTTGGTCTCGCTGATTGACGAGGAATTCATGGCGGTAGAACCACTGTCTCGCAGCACAGCGTCCAGCGGCGGTGCGCTCCTGGACTTCGAGAAGCCCCTGGCCAAGGTCGAGCAGGAGATCGTCGACCTGGAGGGGCGTCAGGCCCAGACCGGACGCGACGAGTCTTCGGCGATCCGCCGGCTGCGAGCCGATCTGGCCACGCTGACCAAGCGGACCTACGCGAAACTGACCCCGTGGCAGACGGTGATGGTGGCCCGGCACCCGCGCCGGCCGCTGACCACCGACTACATCCGGATGATCTTTGGCGACTTCTGTGAGTTGTACGGGGACCGGCAGTTCCGCAACGACCCGGCCATCATCACCGGCTTCGCCCGGCTTGCCGGGCACAAGGTGCTGCTCGTCGGACACAACAAGGGCAAGAACACGACCGAGCGGCTGACCACCAACTTCGGGATGGCCCACCCGGAGGGGTACCGCAAGGCACTGGCCAAGATGCAACTGGCCGCGAAGTTCCGGCTGCCGGTGGTATGCCTGATCGACACGGCCGGGGCCTTTCCGGGCGTGGGGGCCGAGGAGCGAGGCATTGCCGGGGCCATCGCCGTCAATCTCATGGAACTGTCCCGCCTGCCGACCCCGATCGTGTGCGTGGTCATCGGCGAGGGTGGCAGCGGTGGGGCGTTGGGCATCGGCGTCGGCGATCGGGTGGCCATGTTCGAGCATTCGTACTACTCGGTGATTTCACCGGAGGGGTGTGCGGCCATCCTGTTCAAGACGGGCGACGAGGCGCAGTCGGCGGCGGGCAAGCTCCGACTCACCTCGGCCGAACTGAGCAAGATCGGCGTGATCGACGACATCATTCCCGAGCCGCTGGGCGGGGCCCATCGCGACTCGGAGGCCGCCGCCACCAGCCTCGAGCGCTACCTGAACGACACGCTGCGCCGATTGAAGCGCACCCGTACCGAAACGCTGCTGCAGAAGCGATACGAACGGCTGCGAAAGGTCGGCGGGGCCTTCGACTCGCTTGCCGCCAAAGGGCGTCGGCAGACGAGCAAGTCCACGGACGGCAACGGCCGGTCGGGCGCCGGCAACGGCAAGAAAGCCAACGGCGTGCCGATCGTGGCGAGCAAGAAGCGCGCCCCCGCCCGACGCGTCGTGCAACCGGCAAAACGCGCAAGCAAGTAGCGCATCGAGCCGGGCTCTCCTGCGCGGCCGTCCTGTTGTCACTTGCGTTGTCAGAATTGTTGGTCCCCGACTGCCTCGCCCGAAGGACATGGACTACTACACCAAGAGACAAGACGCCCCGCGCCAGAGAGCGACGGCGTCACCGAGCCGGCGGGAAGTGCTGGCGGCTGGCGTTGCGGCCATGACCTCTGCCCATGTCGCCCGTGCGGCAGACCCACCGGCGCCACCCGAGCTTGATCGCATCAAGGCGCTGTTCAAGAAGCCGGATCCGGTTACGTGGCTGATCACCGGTGACTCCATCACCCACGGCGCGTTGCACACGCACGGCTGGCGGTCGTACCCGGAGCACTTCGCCGAGCGCGTCCGGTGGGAGCTTCGTCGCGTTCGCGACGTCGTGATCAACACCGGCATCTCCGGCGACACGGCGCCGGGGCTTCTCAAGGACATCGACCATCGCGTGCTGCGGTTCCGCCCGACCGTCGTCTCGATCATGATGGGGATGAACGACGCCACGGCCGGACCGGCGGGCAGGGAACGATTCGTCTCGGCATACAACGCAGTCATCGACCGCGTGCGGGCCGAGACGGGGGCGTTGATCCTGCTCCATACGCCGAACCCGATCACGCCCGCGGCCACGAGACGCCAGGACCTGCCCGCATACGCCGCGCGCGTCCGCGAGATCGCCCGCGAGCGCAGCACCGCACTCGTCGACCACGACAAGGCCTGGCGCGAGCGAGGCACGCCGCTCAACTACCTGTTGAACGACGGTACCATCCATCCGAATCATCACGGCCACGCGCTCTTCGCGCACACCATGTGCATCGCACTCGGGATCCACGATCCGAACTCGCCCACCGGACGGCTCTACATCCCACCCGGAAGCCCGAAGAAGTGATTGCGCTTCCACTACGCAGAGCGGCAGCACCGCCCCAATCCGCTCCGCCGCGGGTCGCCCCGATTGCCTGGCCGGCTCGTACCTATTTGGGGATCTCGCTGTGCGGGATGCCCAGTGCATCGGCCACCCCTTTTCCGTAGACCGGATCGGCCTTCATGCAGTTTCCGATGTGGCGGAGCTTGATCTCCTTCGGCGCGTCGCCCATGGCACGGGCCGTGTTCTCGAAGAGCACCTTCCGCTGCTCGGGGCTCATCATCTGGAACAGGGCGCGGGGCTGGGAGTAATAGTCATCGTCCGCGCGGTGATTCCAGTGGTCAGCGGCACCGTCCAGATTCAACGGCGGCTCGGAGAAGTCCGGCTGCTCCTGCCACTGACCGTAGCTGTTGGGCTCGTAGCCGAGGGTGCTGCCATGGTTGCCGTCGACCCGCATCGCGCCGTCGCGATGGTAGCTGTGGAACGGGCAGCGGGGAGCATTGACCGGGATCAGGTGGTGGTTCACGCCGAGGCGGTATCGCTGGGCATCCGCGTAGGAGAACAGACGCCCCTGCAGCATCTTGTCGGGCGAGAAGCCGATACCGGGCACAATGCTGGCCGGGTTGAAGGCCGATTGCTCGACCTCGGCGAAGTAATTCTCCGGGTTGCGGTTCAGTTCCAGGACGCCCACCTCGATGAGCGGGAAGTCCGCGTGGGGCCAAACCTTGGTCAAATCGAATGGGTTGAACGGGCACTTGGAAGCGTCCTTCTCCGACATCACCTGTATCTTCACCGTCCACTTCGGGAAGTCGCCCTTCTCGATGCTCTCGTACAGATCACGCTGGTGACTCTCCCGATCCTTCGCGACAATCGCCTCGGCCTCTTGGTCGGTCAGGTTCTTGATCCCCTGCTGGGTCTTGAGGTGGAACTTGACCCAGTGACGCTCGCCTGCGGCGCTCAGCAGGCTGAAGGTGTGGCTGCCGTAGCCGTTCATGTGGCGGTATGAGTACGGGATGCCGCGATCGCTCATGGTGATTGTGATCTGGTGCAGCGCCTCCGGCAGGGAGGTCCAGAAGTCCCAGTTGTTGCGCGCGCTGCGCAGGTTGGTTCGCGGATCCCGCTTCACGGCGTGGTTGAGGTCGGGGAACTTCAGCGGATCGCGCAAGAAGAACACAGGGGTGTTGTTGCCTACCAGATCCCAGTTGCCCTCCTCGGTGTAGAACTTGATCGCGAAGCCCCGGATGTCGCGCTCCGCGTCGGCCGCCCCGCGCTCACCCGCCACGGTCGAGAAGCGGACGAAGAGCTCGGTCTTCTTGCCGATCTCGGAGAAGATCTTGGCCTTGGTGTACTTGGTGATGTCGTGGGCAACGGTGAAGGTGCCGTAGGCGCCGGAGCCCTTGGCGTGCATGCGGCGCTCGGGGATCACCTCCCGGTCGAAGTGGGCAAGCTTCTCCAAGAACCAGACATCTTGCAGCAGCATCGGGCCTCGCGGTCCGGCCGTCATCACGTTCTGGTTGTCGGCGACGGGAGCACCGGCATTGTTGGTCAGCTTCTTCGAGTCGCTCATGGTTTCTGCTCCTACGTATGGCCTGGGCCTGCGCCAAGGATCACGCCGCGCCGAGCGACACGAAGCACGAGCATCGCGTCACCTCGATGCGAGACACCGTGCGGGCGCCGCCGGGCACGGCACGCAGGTCGGTTGTCTCGGGCCGAAGCCGGTCGTACGCATTGGTCAGACCTCGGCCGCGCATCCTAGCGGTATGACCCGCCCGATCCAAGCGGTGGCACTCGCCGCCCCGCTTGTGTATGCTACGCAGATGCTTCGATACACATCGCTTCTGCTCGTCGTTACCGTCGTTGGTTGCAGCACTCCACCCGGCGCGTCCACCGGCGACCAAGCCCCGGCCCGAAAGCTGCGGGCGGTGCTGTGGATCGGCGGGTTCGCCCACGACTTCGAGGCCGCGGCCACGATTCTCACCGAGGACCTGCCCAAGCGCGTCCCGATCGACATCAAGGTGGTCCGTGACGGCAGCTTCCTCGACGCACCGGAGGCCAAGCGCCTCGACGTGATCCTCATGCACCACTGCCACGAGAAGGACGAAGGCGTGCTCACGGCCGGACAGAAGCAGAACCTGCTCGACCTGGTCCGCGGCGGCGCCGGCGTCGTGGCGATCCACGCCTCGTACTACTCGTTCGTCGATTGGGCCGAGTTCCACGAGTTGTTCGGACCGCGGTTCACCGAGCACGGCAAGTCAGAGGTCACGCTTGTCGTCCGGACGGTGGACAAGGCGCACCCCATCATGAAGGGGCTCGCCGACTCGTTCGAGGTGCGCAGCGAACTGTATCAGTCCACACCCCTGCCCGATGACTGCCGCGTGTTGGCCCGCGCGAAGGAGAAGGACACGGAACAGGAACACCCGTCGGTGTGGACACGCAAGTACGGCAAGGGCCGCGTCGTCACCATCCTCCCTGCCCACTGGCCCGACGCGTACCGCGTGCCCGATTTCCAGAAGCTTATCGCCGCCGGCACCCGCTGGGCCGCACGCTGACCCTGACCGCCGCCCGTCCGAGCACACGGCCTGAACGCACTCGAGCCGGATCCCCCAGGGGTTTTCCGGCTGATCGTGACCTCAGTCTTGGTGTCTCCGTCCCCAATCCCGCAGTACGCATGGGCAATTCTCCCCGGCAAAGCGAGGTGAACCGAGCCCGACGACCCGTACCTGCTCTACTACACTCGTGGGTTCTCCGGTGCCTTCGGCGACCACAAACTCTCGAAGGACGCGACGCTTCCGGTGTCCGAGCTCTATCCGCGCCTGGCAGAATTGCACTGCGTCAAGAGAATGGGCCCGCCGTTCCGGACTTCGCTCCGCCAGTGGGACGATTACTACCGTCCGACGTTGGAAGCGGCCCGCGAGGCATGGTGGGCGAGCGAAGCCACTTCCCCCGCAACCGAGTAGGCGAGACCTTCCACGGCTGCGTGGCCCCTGCCGTTTGACGCGACGAAGCCGTCGCCACGAACCGCCGGCGGATCGTCGAGAGATTGGCTAAGGCCGTCGCCAACGGTCAAACCCGCTCTGATCCTTCCCGATGCGTGACGCCGCCGTGCCCCAGGGGTATCGTGTAGCCCATGAGAACCACCAAAGACTTCACGATGATCGATCGCCGCTGCGCCGCAAGTCTTGGGGGGCTTGCGGTTGTATCGTTGATCGCAGTGTCGGTCACGGAAACTGCTCGGGGGCAGGGAATCACGATTGCTCGCGACGGTCGCGCTCAGGCCTGCATCGTCCTGAAACCCGGCGCGCATGCCCTGGAGCGGGAGGCGGCCGATGATCTGCGCTGGGCAGTTCGCGACGCCGCGGGAGTGACCCTGGAGATTCGTGAGGGCGCTCCAGCCGACGACGGGAAGATCCCGATTCGCATCGGCGCGGCAGCGCTCGAGCACGGCGGAGAGGCACTGGCGTCGCGTCTGGCGGATCTCGCGTATGACGGCGCCATCGTCGACGCCACCTCGACGGGGATTGTCATCGCGGGCCCGACCCCGGCGGGTACGGCCAACGGCGTCGCCACCGCGCTGCTCGAAGACATCGGCGTCCGGACCTACTACCCCGAGCCGCTCTTCACGATCGTTCCGAAGGCGAAGGACATCGCGATCCGGTCGCGCACCGTGCGCCCGGCGTTCGCCTATCGCGTCTGGAGCGGCATGGTCGGGCGAGACGCCGCCGCCTACCGCCGCCGCAACCGCCTGACGGACTCGCGGGTGCCGGTCCCGCACTTCGGCTTCGGGCACAACCTCGCCCGCTTCATTTCCACGGCCGAGTACGGGAAGGAGCATGCGGAGTACTTCGCTTTCCGCGAAGGCGCTCGCCAGCCCCGGGGCACGAACGTCGGCGACACCACGCAACCCTGCTTCACGAACTCGGACGTGATCCGCCTGACGATCGAGGCCGCGCGTGCCTACTTCGACAAGCACCCCGAGCGCGACACGTTCTCGCTTTGCGTGAACGACAACGCCCGGTACTGCGAGTGCGAAGCCTGCGCTGCGCTCGACAAGCCATATCGTAACTTGCCCGTCGGTCGGCAGTACTGCGAGAGCTACTACGACTACGTCTCCAAGGTTGCCGACGCCGTCGCGCAATCGCATCCCGGCCGGTTCCTTGGTGTGTACGCGTACTGGAACGTCGAGCGGCCGCCGCGCAACCGCAAGCGGTTGCCGGACAACGTGATCGTCGCCCTGACGCAGGACATCCTGCAGCACTACGATCCGGACTACCGGGAGAAAGACCGATCGCTGATACGTGCCTGGAAGGGCTACGCCCGGCACCTGAACACCTACGTGTATTACGGCCTGGGGTGGTTCACACCCCGCATGTCTCCCCGGCTCGTGGCCGAGGACCTGCGGTTCGCGGCTCAGAATGGCGTCGGTGCGATCTACTGCGAGTCGTATCCGTTCTGGGCGTGGTGCGGGCCGATGCACTATGTGGCGGCACGTCTGCAATGGGACGTGAACGCCGATGTCGATGCCATCCTGAACGAGTTCCACCGTGATTGCTTCGGAGAGGCCGCGGTCAGGATGCGAGCGTATCACGACGCTTGCGAGCGGTACTGGACGCGCAAACGGTCGGGGCGCTGGTTCGAGGGCCTGGGCCGGCTCAGTGCGGAGGAGGCCATGGCCGACGTCTCTCTGCTGCGCGAGGCGGCCGCGCACCTGGATGCCGCCGCGGCGGCAGCACGGGACCCCAAGGTCGGGGAGCGCATTGCCTGGATCAAGAAGGGCTTTGCCTTCACGGCGGCGATCGCCGACGCGTTTGAAGCCGGCGCGGCCGTAGGGAAGGGCAAGGCCGCGGCCGACCGCCTCATCGCCGGCCAGAAGGCTGTCAAGGCCGCGCATGGACAACTCGCGACCGAACCCGGCTACCTGCACACCTACTACAAACCCGGACCGCGGTATGAACGCAAGTGGAAGCGATGGTTCGACGAACGCCTCGAGGCGGCAAAGAAAGCGCCGCCATAGCGGCCGATTCGTTTCAGGCAAGGAGCGCACAACGGCATCATCCGAACCCGCAAAGGCGCGTTTTGCTGAATGGCTGACCCCGCCCGGTTCAGCTTTGGCTTGACGACGATGCATCGACGAACGACGATGCACGCAGCGGCGTCTCCGGCGCACCCTGAACCATTGCCGCCGGGGAGACCGTGCGAGGGGCAGGGCGCAGCGGGCAGGTTCTGTGAGGTTCCACGATGAGCACGCGCGTGGTCATTGGCAACGACCATCGGGGCTTCCGTGTGAAGGCGGTGGTGAAGGCGACGCTGGAGTCGCTCGGCCATGATGTCATCGATGTCGGATCGTCGAGCGACGAGAGCTGCGACTATCCGGACTTCGTGTTCCCCGCTGCGCGGGCGGTTGCTGACGGCGAGGCGGAGCGGGCCATCCTGATGGGGGCCACGGGAATCGGTATGGCCATGGCGGCCAACAAGGTGAAGGGCGTCCGCGCCGCCCTGTGCCACGACGAATTGACGGCGAAGCTCTCTCGGCAACACAACGATGCCAACGTGCTGTGCCTGCCCGTCAGCCTGATCGGCGAAGAGTTGATCCTGCGCATGGTGGAGGTCTGGCTCGCCACGTCATTCGAGGGCGGCGAGCATGCCCAGCGCCTGGCCAAAATCGCGGAACGCGAATCCAATCGTCGCTAGGCTCCGCAGGCTGTGTGCGGATCGTGGCGGGGCCGTCTGTTCCTGACCGACGCGGAGTGCAACGGTATGTATCGCTCGAGATTCCGGCAGTGTTTCACGACTGCCATGATGGGGCTTCTGCTTGTCGGCTGCGCACAGCCCAAGCCGAGCGTCTGGTATTGCCTGGCTTACAACACACCGAACAACCTCCAGTACAAGGTCGACGAGACCAGTGACCGGGGTTGGTCGCGCGTACACGCCTCATCGGCGTCACAGGTGCGCTGGAGAGTCGATGCCGAGACACCCACGAAGGAGCGATTGAGGGATGTGGATCTTGTGGTGATCCTGAACCCCGAAGCGAAGCCCTGGGAGGGAGGCGCCGCGCCGCGCCTGATGCAGGACGCTGACATCGAGGTGCTCGTCGACTATGTGAAGACCGGTGGGGCCCTCCTTTTCGCGTCGAATCAGGACTACAAGCACAACATCGAGAAGCCGCAGAGCAACCGGCTCCTGCAACATTTCGGCATGCGGATGGGGAACGAAGACATCGGGGTGAAGCAGTTGGAGATTCCCAAAACCAACTCTGCGGTAGGGGGGCTGCGCTGGCGATTCTTCTTCGGGTCAGGCGTGACGTTGACGAAGAGTGGACAGTGCCGACGCGAAGTCTGGGCCTGGAATGATCCACAGGCGCCGACGCTCGAAGGCAAGCCGGGTGACCGTGTGCCGCTCATGGCGGCGGCCGAGGTGGGCTCCGGCAGAGTGATCGTTGTGGGAGACTCAGGGTGGACCGCAAACGGAACCATCGGCCACGACGACAACTGGCCGGTTCTTTGGGGGCAGATGCGTTGGCTGACCCGCGACCGCCTGTCGCAGAAGCCGCCGATGCTGGTCCCGTGGAGCCCGCCGGACTCGAACTGACCTCATCTCTGCTCATGACCAAGTGCGTGCTGACCTCATCCCTGCTCCTGGCGGTCGTACCAGCATCCCTCGCCCGCGCCGCCGACGATCCGCCGTGCCGTGTCGTGCGGGCGGATGGCCGCCTTTCACTCTGCTCTCCCTTCTTCGTGTACCGGCTCAGTGCGGAGGACGGGTTGCGCGCCGAGTCATGGGAGAACCGGTTGACTGGACGCGCGTTGAACCTGGGCAACGGGCCAGAGGTGGCGTTCGACATCGGCCTGCCGGGCCAGCCACTCCGGACGCCGAAGCTCCGCGTGACCAAGTCGCCGACGGCGACCGAGGGCGCCGGCGGGCAGGCCGTATTCGAACTGGCGTCGGACAACCCGAAGGCGTCGGTCACGCTGACCTATCGTTGGGATGCCAAGCAACCCGTGCTGCACAAGGTGGTGAAGATCACGAACGCCGGCGATCAGGAGTGGAATCGACTGCTGAACGTGCGTCTGGGTGACTATGCGCTTGACGGCAACGCCCCAGCCCCGGCCGGCGCTGAGCGAGGGTTCCCCGTCTATGCTGCGGGCGAGTACTTCCTGACCCTTGCCCATCCCGCGGGAGCAGCGGAAGCGAAGGGCGGCAGGGTGGTCCTGCAGCAGAATCCGGGTGCTCGGGTCAAACCGGGGGGAACGTTCACGTGTATGGAGGCCGTCTACGGCGTCGCCCCGGTCGGGCAGGCGAGGAGAGTATTCCTCGACCACGTGACCAGTCGCATGCGGCGCACGGTTCGCGGCCACGACAAACCCTACGCGATCTTCGAGCCGTTCGGAGCACGACCGGGAGGCGACTTCGACGAGACCGAGGCGTTCGTGTTGGACAGCATCGCCAAGGTGGCCGAGGGGCAGCGGGACTCGGGTTGCCGCTTCGATCTGTACTCGGTGGACTTCTGGGTGGACTACCGGGGAACGCTGAAGGAGTGTGATCCTCAGCGATTCCCCAACGGCCTCGAGCCGATTCGTGAGGAGCTCGACAGGCTCGGGACCGAGCTTGGGCTATGGATCGACAGTTCCTGGGAGAAATGGTCTATCGGCGGTAACCCGCAGGTTCGGCCGTGCCTGAACGTCGATCCTCAGCGCCCGGAGTCGCGCAAGGAGGTGACGTGGGGTCGAGAGTCGTTCTGCCGGGCCACCGAGCCGATCCGGTCGATGTACACGCAGGCGTTCCGACACCACATCCGCGAGAACGGCGTTCGACTGCTGAAGTTCGACAACCTGGCGTCGGTCTGTGTCAACCCGAACCACGATCACCTGCCGGGCATGTATTCCACCGAGCCGATCTACGACGGCGTGATCGAGTTCCTGCGTGCGCTCGACCGGGAATGCCCCGAAGTGTTCCTGATGCTCTACTGGGGTTACCGCTCGCCCTGGTGGCTGCTGCATGGGGACACGCTGTTCGATTCGGGGATCGGAATCGAAGCGGCCAGCCCGAGCACGTTCTCCGCCCCCCACACCCGCGACAGCGTGGCTCAGAAGCTCGACCAGGCCCAGTGGCATGCCGGCGACGTGCCATCGCTGGGCAAGGACTCGCTCGGCATCTGGCTGTCGGACTGGTGGTGGAACAGTTCCATCGGCAAGGAGCGCTGGCAGGAAGGGTTCGTCATGGACCTCTGCCGCGGCAGCCTGCTGGCCCAGCCGTGGAGCGACGCGCCGTGGCTCACTCCTCCCGAGCGCAAGCAGATGGCAGAGTTCATCGCGCTGCTCAAGGCTCGCCCCGACTGCTTCCGCAACCCGCGCTTCGTCGTGGGCGATCCGCGGAGGGACGAGCCTTATGGATACTGTTGCAGCGACGGGACCCGAGCGTTCGTCGCGCTGCACAACTGCTCGTGGAGTGACAACGCAATCACGCTCCGGCTGAACCCGAGCTGGGGCCTGCCGTCCGGTCGGACTTGGAACATCTATCGCTGGTATCCGGACCCTGCCAAGCTACGGGGAGACGAGGAGACGTTTCGCGAGACGGCCGTCATCGGTCTGCGTCCCTTCGATGTCGTGTTGTTCGAGGTCGTGCCGTCCGGCCAAACCCCGTCTCTCGACCGCGCCTTCGAGACACGACCGATGCCCGTGAGCTTCTCGGTTGCCAGCCGGTCTGTTGAGGTCGACGTGCGGTATCTTCGAGAAGAGCCGCCTCGGCTCGTGGTCCGTGGGCGTGTGCCCGCATCCCCCACGGGCGGGATGGTCGTCGTCACCGCGGAGATGTCAAAGGACGACGAGCCGGCTGAGCACCGGAACATAGGGCAACTCCTCACGGCCGAGGGCAGCTTGGGCGACAAGCCCGCGGCCTGGCAGCCGGTCCTGGGCAAGAAGACCTATCCCTCGTGTTGGCAGGCGTGGCGGCTCCCACTCGGCCCGCTCACGCAATCGCGGCCATTCGCCTTGACCGTAGTCCAGCGAGTCGCCGAAGATGTCAACCTGGAGTGCAGAGGACATTTCGTGGCTCGGTGAAGACGAACGACGGGGAGGAAGTGGGGGCAGAGCGCATTCCTGCCGTTCTTGTTGGGAGGGTAACTTGTTGCACGTCCCGATCTGTTTGTTGATGCGACGGCGGTCCGGAACACTGAAGTGCGCCATGACGCGAGCCGCAGTCGCGGTGATGATCTGGGTACTGGTCATACGCCCGGCTTTCGCAGCGAATCCGGATTCACTGCGAGTCGGCGCCGCCGCCAGGGTCATCAATCCTCGTGTCGGCGGTTGGGTGCAGGGCGCGGGCGTACCGCGACGGGCGACGGAGATTCGCGACGATCTCGAGGCCAACGGGTTGTATCTGTCCGACGGCAAGACACAGATCCTGATCGTCGGTTGCGATCTGGTCGGCCTTGATTCGGTGTATACGGCACGCGTGCGCAAGGCCATGGAGAAAGCCGTGGGAATCCCGGCTCGCAACATCCTCATCTCCTGCACGCACACCCATGGCGGCCCTTCGCTGCTGAAGACCAACTACCTGATGCCGCTCGATGTTGAATACATGGACCGGCTGGAAGGCTGGCTGGTCGAGCTCGCCCGGGACGCGGTGAGATCAAGTGGCCCGGGGAAGATCGGTTGGGGAAGGGGCGTCGCTCAAATCGGCTTCAATCGCCGCCTATGCTGGAGCGACGGTTCGCACACCATGCACGGCGATGCGACCCGCGAGGACTTCGCCGGCCTGGAGGGGCCCGACGATCACCAGCATCTGGCACTCTTTGTCGCGGACGCCCGCGGGAAGCTCAGCGCGGTCCTCCACCACAACACCACGCACCCGACGGTCTTCTATGCCGCTGGCGTCTACTCGGCCGACTTCCCCGGTGTGGCCCGCAAGACTCTCCGGAAAGCGTTCGGTAAGATTCCGGTGCTATACCTCAACGGCGCCCAAGGTGATATCGCAATTAACGATATGCTGCACCGCCGCAAGGAATCCAGGGAGCAGAAACTCCAGCGCATCGGCCGCATGGTGGCGGACGAAACCCTGCGACTCCACAAGGGCGTCGAATACCATGACCACCCGATCCTGGCCCATACGTACGAAGATCTGCGGGTCGACGTGCGATTGCCCAAGCCGGAACGACTGGTCGAGGCTCGCCGTGTCCTGGCGCGAATCGACGCCGGCGAGAAGATTCGCGGCATGCAGATGATCATGGCATTCGGAGCAGTGCATTTGCAGGAAACATATGGCGAGAATCCGATCGACACGCTTCCGATTCACGGAGTGCGGATCGGAGACGTGGCCCTGATCACTCAGCCCTGCGAGTTGTACTGTCAGTTCGGACTGGATATCAAGCGGCGCAGCCCCGCCCCGATCACGGCGGTCGTCGGGCTCACGGACGGGTTTGGCGGCTACTGCCCGACGATCTACGGCATCCTGGGCGGCGGCTATTCCGGGCAGCCGATCAGTTGGGCGCGATTGGAGCCGAACGCCGGCTACAAGATTGTGGAAAGTGCCGGGCGCATTCTCAACACCCTGTGGCGCAGCCACCGGGTAGAAGGCGCTTCGCCATAGTCATGACGCAGGGTTGCCCCGTGAGGTGGCGACCGTTCGGCTTTCTGATTGTGCTGGGGGTCCTGGGGTCACCCGTTTAGGCCTTTCGTGTCTTGCAGGCTGGGTTTGGGGGGGGCGCGAAGCGAGCAAGGTCTCGCCCGCATTGGGCGGCGATGGGAAAGCTTCGCCGACCCGGCTATGATGTACCTGGAGTGGTGGTGGCACTGTGTGCTCAGATCGGATCGTCATGATCGCAGAACACGTCAGACCGGTTGCGGTATGCCTCCGTTTCGCAAGCGTAGTCCTGGCCATTACGTGCTTGCTTGCGGCACCGGCGTGGGCGACAGAGAGCACGCTGATCGCGCCGGGCTCGGCATGGAGATACCTCGACGACGGGTCGGACCAGGGGACGGCGTGGCGCGAACGAGGGTTCGATGACAGCGCGTGGGCCGCGGGATCGGCGGAGTTGGGGTACGGCGACGGTGACGAGGCGACCGTCGTCGGCTTCGGACCGGATGCCGAGGACAAGTACATCACAACGTACTTCCGCCGTGCCGTTGGTGCCTTGATCTCCGGCGGCCAACCGGCGGTCGTTCTCCGGCTCAAGTGTGACGACGGCGCGGTTGTCCACCTCGGCGGGACCGAGGTACTTCGCGCCAACATGCCGGAGGGGCCGATCACGCATCTGACGCGGGCACAATCCGAGGTCAGCGGCGATGCCGAGGCGGCCTGGGTTGAGACGTTCATCGATCCGGCTCTGTTTCCGGTCGGACGGGGTCACACCGTCGTCGCCGTTGAAGTACACCAGTACGCCGGTACCGATCCCGACATCAGCTTTGACCTGGAACTCGTAGCCGCGTCCGGCGTGACGCGGGGACCGTACCTGCAACAGGGTACCCCGACGAGCGTGATCGTGCGCTGGCGTACCGACGGAGCCACGGACAGCCGCGTGCTGTTCGGGTTGGATCAGGCCGCCCTTGCGGGGGCCGTGGTCGATCACACATCGACCACCGAGCACGAGATCCGGCTGGTGGGACTGGCACCCGACGCGCGCTACTACTACGCCGTCGGTTCCACCACCAGCGTTCTGGCGGGCGGGCACCCCAACAGCTACTTCGTGACCCCGCCGCAAACGGGCACGCCCAAACCGACGCGCGTGTGGGTGCTGGGTGATTCGGGAACCGCGGACGTCAACGCGCAGCATGTGCGCGCCGCGTACGAAGCTTTCACCGGCGCCCGCCATACGGACCTGTGGTTGATGCTCGGAGACAACGCGTACACGAGTGGGTCGGACGGGGAATACCAGATTGCGGTTTTCGAGATGTACCCGAGCATGCTGGCCAGGTCGGTTCTGTGGCCGACGCTGGGCAACCACGACGCGCGCGGCGCCGATCCCACGACCCAAAGCAGTCCGTATCTCGACATTTTCTCCCTCCCGACGGCCGCCGAGGCAGGCGGAGTCGCCTCCGGCACGGAAGCGTACTACGCGTTTGACTACGGGAACATCCACTTCATATGCCTGGACTCCACCGGGTCGAGCCGTGCGCCCGATCAGGCGATGCTCCAGTGGCTCGAAGTCGACCTCGCGGCCACGATGCAGGATTGGATCGTAGCGTTCTGGCACCATCCTCCGTACAGTAAAGGGTCGCACGATTCGGATTCCGAGGGGACACAGTTGGAGATGCGGGCCTTCGCGCTGCCGATCCTCGAGGCCGGCGGGGTGGACCTCGTGTTGTGCGGTCACAGTCATTCGTACGAGCGCTCGGTCCTGATCGACTCGCACTACGGCACGTCCGAGACGCTGAATGACACGATGATTCTGGACGGCGGAGACGGACGGCCGGACGGCGACGGGGCATACGCGAAGGCAACGCTCGGCCCCGGCGCGCACGAAGGAACAGTCTACGCGGTGGCCGGGAGTTCCGGGCTGATCAGCGGTGGCCCGCTGAACCATCCCGTGATGCACGTCTCGCTCAACGAGTTGGGGTCGATGGTGCTGGATTTCGATCACGACCGACTCGATGCAGTCTTCCTGGACGACGCAGGCCAGATTCGTGATGCCTTCGCAATCACCAAGGGTGCGGGACGCCCCCGGTTCGTCCGCATCCTCGGGGCTCCGGCGGACGAGCAGGATTCGTACATCTGGCCGAAGGCGGACGATGTTGCCCTGACCGCATTCGAGATCGAGTTGGATCAACCCGCGACGCATGTGGATTCAACCGTGGCATTCGGTGGGACTCCCGCCGACGCCACGGTGACCGGTCTGGTCCATGTGGGCGGTGGAATCCATAGAGTGCAACTCAGTCGGGCAATCCCTCTTGCCGAGTGGGCGGAGGTCCGCATGACCGTTGCCAGCCCGATCGGAATCCGAGGCTCGTTCGCGTTGTTCCTCGCTCACCTTCCCTGTGACATCGTCCCGGACGGGGAGGTCACACTGCTGGACGCTTCGAGCTTCGTGACGCAGTTCAACGGGCCCGGACCGTTTGACCGGATCGACCTGAACGGGGACGGCCAAGTCAACTTGAACGACGCCACTCTCTTGGGCCAGATGTGGTACGGGACGTCGGGCCACGCGAATTGGCAAGGGGCATCGCTTCCACCGCATCCGGAGTAACCGGTGGGTTGGGGAAGATGGGCTCACCCGGACTCCACGAATGACGTAAGGATATCACCGTGATTCGGCGACAATCGGTTCCTCTGATCGTGCTGGAGGTGCTGATCTCCGGCTCGACGGTGTTTGGGGCCGAGCGGTTGAATGTGCTGTTCATCGCAGTGGACGATTTGCGTCCGCAACTGAACTGCTACGGCTACCCGAAGATGATTACGCCGAACCTGGACCGCCTCGCGGATCGGGGGATGGTGTTCAAGCATGCCTACTGCCAAGCCGCCGTCTGTCGGGCGAGCCGGGCCTCGCTGCTGCTGGGTCTGCGGCCGGACAGCACGGAGGTCTGGTCCAACCGGTCGCGCCACAAGCACTTTCGCGACCATCTGCCGGACATCGTCACCCTGCCTCAGCAGTTCAAGAACCACGGCTACGAGAGCCGGGCTCTGGGCAAGATCTATCACGGCGCGTTCGTGGTGCGCAGTGAGTGGAACGATCCGGCGTCGTGGTCGACTCGCGCATGGTGGCCCGGTCCGCGGTACTACTACACCGAAGAAGGGGTGAAGGTTGCTCGGCAGGTCTTTGCGAAATCAGCGAAGAAGAAGGGCCTGGCGCCGGAAGACTGGGTGAACCATTTCGTGCTTGGCCTGTCCTACGAAGCGCCCGCGGTGGCCGACACCGTCCTCTACGATGGCCAGGTGGCCGAGCGCGGAATCGAGACGCTGCACGAGATTCACGACAAGCCGTTCTTTCTCGCCCTGGGGTTCATCCGCCCGCATCTACCGTTCGTCGCACCGAAGAAGTACTGGGACATGTACCCGGCCGAGAAGGTGGCGGTGGCGGACAACCAGCAACCGCCTCGCGACGTTCCACCGATGGCGCTGCACAACTGGGGCCACCTGCGCAGCTACGCCGACATCCCGCGCGAAGGCGAGCTTACGGCCGATCAGGTTCTTCAACTGACTCGCGGTTACGCAGCGTGTGTGACGTATGTGGATGCGCAGATCGGTCGGCTGCTCGATGCCCTCGACCGCCTGGGTCTGCGTGAGCGAACGATCGTCGTCGTCTGGGGCGATCACGGCTTTCACCTTGGCGAGAACCACACCTGGGGCAAGGCCACGAACTTCGAGCTTTCCACGCGTGCCCCGCTGATCGTCAGCGATCCGCGGATGAGGGTGACGGGCCGCACGACCACGGCCCTCGTGGAGTTCGTCGACATCTACCCGACGCTGTGCGAGCTGGCGGGCCTGCCGCGCCCCGATCACCTGGAGGGCACGAGCTTCGCCCCGTTGCTGAATGAACCCGACCGACCGTGGAAGTCGGCGGCATTCAGCCAGTTTCCGCGCGGCCGCCACATGGGCCGGTCGATTCGCACGGACCGGTACCGCTTCACCCGCTGGGCGCTGACCGCCAAGCCGGACCGCGTCACCGGGCTGGAGTTGTACGACCACCAGTCCGACCCCACGGAAAACGTCAACATTGCCGGCCGGCCACAGAACGCGGAGTTGGTCAAGCGACTCTCGGCACGGCTCGACGCCGGGTGGCGCGCGGCGAACTGTCGACAAGGCAAAGAGGACCGGCACTAACGACTAAATGCGCTCTGATAATCATCTAGGCCTTCCCGTCAGGGGGTATCCTGTTG
>CAYMME010000006.1:0-44381 GCA_964391465.1 uncultured Planctomycetales bacterium | reverse complement strand
ACATCGCGCGGATGTGTCCCGGCCGACGCTGCACCGAGGACCAACACTTCCCCTTCCCCCTCGTCCGCCGGGCGACGCCGGTCGCGCACCTGCTCGAGGTCGACCCGCCTCAGCACGGCACCGGTTGCCATCGCCCACTGAATGAACCAGGCCGGGGCATCGAGCGCATACACCCGCAAACGCGGCTTCTGCTCCACGGAGGGGTCGGACGGGTACGCGACCAGTTCCCCGATTCTTCGTCGCCGAGCATCCATCGAAACGATCGCGAACACCGTGGGACGCCGCACGGACGGGATGGCGACCCTGTAAGCTCCCTGCTCCACCCCTATCGGCTCGGTCCATCGCCGGCCGAAGGAGGTCAGAACCACCTCGGCGGCTCCGCCGTCTGGCCCGAAGGCAGCCGGGATGGCAACGCTCTGCCCCGCCCGGCCGAACACCACCCGCTCGCCGGATCGTGACTGCACACCCGCCGCGTGAGCTTGCGATGCGATGATCATGCAACTCAGCAACGTACTCATCCGTTGATACTCACCGGCAGACGGCATGCGCTCACGGCAACCCGCCCGCGGCCGTTCCCGAGGTCGAGTTGGCCGATCGGCGTCTCCGCCGTCCCCACCGAATGCTGTCCGACCAGGCTGCCCCATCGTGTCGACGCGTCTCCCGGGGCATCAATCGCGACCCCGTACCGCACGTTCACCCCATCGCCCAGACGATCCGCAACAACCTGCACGCGTACGTCGGGACGATCTTCCGTTCCCGCGGGGAACGTCACCGTCGCCGCTTCGCCGACGCGACAGACCACGACGTGGTTCCATACCGGTTGCTTCGGTCGTGTGGCCGAGCCGACACGCACGAAAAGCGCTACCGGAACCGCGTCGACTGAGCCACCGTTGATCGAGGCGAGTTGCACACTCCGATCGTCATGGGCGTACCACTTGAGCGGCCCCCCCACCGACTCATGCAGGGCAAACGCGCGAGCGGTTTGCATGATCGCCTCCGCAGGCAGCCGAGGGCTCGCCCAGGAATCCGCCGGAGGTGCAGTCGTCGTCCCGCCTCCAGGGTGGCGAGCCATGAGAAAGCCCCCCATGACCAGCAAGCCCCCGATTGCCGCCGCTACCGCCAGGCTCCCCGCATAGCGAAGCATGCTCCGGTCGACACGGGCACTTGGACGCGGCGTAGCAGCCCGCGAAGGCGACGGGCCAACTTGTTGCCTCCATGGCGCCAGCGCACAACGCAGCGTGAGCAGTTCCTTCAATCGCCCGCGGGCCTCGCCGTCGTCCAGCACCTCGAGCAGAACCGCGTTGCTCTCATCGCTGTCGAGTTCACCGTCGACAAGTCGGGACAGATGCACATCCTCGGTGGATCCTCTCATGACCCGGACCTCCGCTTCGATGCTTGGTTGAGCTGTTCCATGAGAATCCTCTTGGCCCGATGAACGCGCGAGGCGATGCTGCCGCGTGGCTGCTGCGTGATCGCCGCCGCTTCGTCATAGCTGAATCCGTCCAACTGGGTCAGCACAAACGCTTCGCGGGACTCCTCCGGCAGTGCCTCGACCATCGCCTTTGCGATCCGGTGCAGCTCCCGCAGCTCCGCAGAGGCCGCCGGTGTCGGTTGGGTGCATGCCAGCAGCCCGCCGAGCTCTCCATTGATGTCCGCGCCGCCGCGGTCCCACCGTTTCCTCGCCCGCATCTGGTCCATTGCGCAGTTCACGGTGATCCGGTACAACCAAGTCGCCACCGCCGAGCGTCCGTCGAAGGATGCCCGTTTGCGCAGGGCCTTCACGCACACTTCCTGTACCACCTCGTCGGCGGACTCGCTGTCCCCCAGGATCCGCAGCGCGACGCGGTACATCCGGGGCATCTGCTCATCGAAGTCGATGCTGGGCTCTGCACACATGGCGGATGCCGCGGACCTCGCTGCCGTCACTCTATTAGACGCGGCCGGCGCCGGCCGTTTCGCACGAATACATCACCGAAGGCCGACCTACCGTTTCGAAGACCGATGCGCGGCCCCGAACTTGGGCCAAGCCTTCGAAGGGGGCAGCTTGACGCCGTAGGCACGGGAGCGGGCGATCACCACCAATCCGAAGCGATGCGAGACGCACAGCCTGTCCCAGTGGGACCGGCCGATGTCGTCCGGAAACTCGGAGACCATGACGTGGGCATCGAGCGTATCGAGGTCCACGGCCACCCAAGCGGGCACGGCGGTGCGGCCCTTGGTCCAGGCCGACGCGAGGAGATGAAGCGTGTTATCCACCACGACCAGCGATTGGTAATAGCTCTCTTGCATATGCGCCTGCACGCGAGAGGGGCGCTGCGAGAAACCAATCAACAACGCCGGTGCTTCATCGGGATGGTTGATCCCTTGGATCACTGAACGCTCCTTGTATGCCCCGATGCGACCTGAAGCAATAAGGACCTTCTCGTCATGACGAACGACCCTGGGGCATTGCGGCCACACCTTGGGCGTGACATGTGCCGCCTTTGTCGCCAGGTCAAGAACGAGGGGCCGCAGCGTCTTCCTCCCCACGAGTACCCACGGGCCCTGGCCCTTCGCCGCCGGCACCGTCACCGTCCACTGCGGTATGAACGCGGTCTCCGCGTTCCGCAGACCCGTCGACTGCCCGTGGTCTTTCTGCTCGCGGCATTCGAGAACCATTTCGATCCGTTTCTTTGCGGGCCCCCGTCGAGAGGCCTTGACCGTCAGGAGAGACGCCCAAGTGCGCAGCGCTGCCGGCTCTCCGTGCCGCACGAAGGCGAACAGACAGACCGTTCCCGGGCGAATCGGCGCGAGCAAGCCTCCGAACTTGGTGATCCCTGGAGCGAAGTCGGGGCCGACGAACCGGGCGACCTCGCCGCGCTTGGGGTCGACCGCAATGACCTCTCTGCCCGTCCTGGTCCAGACGTACTTCCCGTCCCACCACAGGGTGCCCGTTTGCCCCGGCAGAATCAGTCTCAGGTTCCGGCTGCCCTCCAGTCGATAGAGCCCCCTGCTCGTGCCGACGACTTCAGACTTCGGCCCGCAACACTGCCAAGTCAGAATGCCGCTCGGATGCTCAGGCTTCCGTCTCTTGTCGTCGACGACGCGCAGCACCTCATCGAGGCGCGTGAACGTGGGTACGATGCTCGCCTCGGTCGGGGTCGCGCCGGCCTTGCCGAGCATGAACGTGAGACGTCGTTCGGCCAACGCACGGACTCGGGATTTGTAATTCCCGAGTAGGTCTGCCGAAGGTCCCGACTCGGTCAGCTCCTTCCACACGACGTCGAAAGTCTCTTGATCGTGAATCCGGTGCAGGATGCGCGCGATCCGACCGGCTCGTCTGACCTGTTCCGAATCCGAGTCATCGAGCCCGTCCCAGAACCGGGTGAGCAATGCGTCCGCTTCGGTGGATTGCCGTCCCGCCGTCGACGCACAATAGAGCAGAGTCGGCGGGCTGCACCCGGCCTCGTCGAGCACCGGGAGCAGGCGATGAATCGAATCGAAATGGGCCTGACGGTCCGCCGACGACTGCGTAATCGGCGGCAGGACAGCGTACGGCGCCAGCGAATGAATCTGACTGCGCTTCAGCCCGGATCTCCGCTGCGGATCCGCCAGGAGGGCATAGACCATCTCCACCCAGCGACGACGCACGCGTCGGTATGCCGGGACGACGCCGTCAGGATCATTCTCGACATCATAGCCGCTAATATGGCAATAACCCTGGTACCGGCTCAGCCGACCGAGCACCTCCCTTGTGACGTGGCCGGCCTGGAGCAGCACAGCAAGATGGTTCAGCGCCTGATTCGCGTACCGCGTTCTACCCGTAGGATCGTAGGACAACTGACCCGATCGCAGGGTGTGCCGCCCGCCTCTGATCATCTGCTTCGACAAACCTCGAAACAGGCTCAGGTGGGCATGTAGGTTCTCCGGGTCGAGCAGCAATGCCGCTTCGTAGAGCGGCGATGCCTCATCCCATTCCCCAAGATCCTTGAAGACGTCCGCGCGCTCGTTGAGCACTCGGGCCTCGACGCCGGTCGGCGCGGTCGGATGATCGGGGATGCGCGCCGCCAGGCTGCCAACTGCGGTCTGCAGTACCCTGGCCACCTTTGTCGGCGACACTCTTCTACGAGACCACTTCCCGATCACGTCCGTTCCGTGCCGGAGCGCGACCGCGAGATCGAACGCCACGCCGCGGTCCGTCCGGACCGACTTGTACGAGCCGAGAACGTAGTGCGGCATCTTGCGGCGCAGCTTGCCGCCGGCCAAGGCCATCTCTCGGGCGAACGCCTGCGCTTCGCGCAGCTCGACCACCACGTTGCCCGGCACGGTCATCAGAAACGCCTCGACGAGCACGGCGAACGACCGTCGCCGGTGCTGCTGCTCGGAGCCGAGGTCCCGGCTCTCGAACGGCGAGACGGCCAGGATGCGCAGGTCGTCGCGCCCCGCCAACGATCGGGCCCGGTGCACCGCCGCGGTGAAGTCACGAGCGATCTTCTCGACCGCATCCGCATTCCAGACTGCACTCTGCACGACCAACCGCAATCCGCCCTTCGTCTCGGCCACCGCGACCTCGATCGCCGTTGCGTCCTCCCCCTTCCGCTCGCGCAGAAAGATCAACAAGTCGGACTTCGTCGCCTTGCCCAACTCCAGCCGCGAAGCCACACCCTCCGGGCTGACCACAGCACTCAGGATCTGCTCGCTGATGACTGCCTTGAGATCGACGCGGTTCACGAACGTGATGCCGCTCTCGCCCGCAAGTTGGCCTTCCAGCACGTCCGCCATTGCGGCCGCGACATCCGAATCGGACATGGGAACGACCGCGCACACGTAATCGGCGCCGGCCCGGTCCGCCGCCGGCTTTGCCGAGAACGCGCTCCCCGACCCCAGCCCCAAAAGCGCGGCCAGCCCGATGCACAGCCCCGTACGAGTAGTCACTGCCACCTCCCTCAGCTTAGCCGATGCGAGCACTCAGCATTGCGACCGCACGGTTCCGGGCCTCCTCCCGGACATTGTACGTTAGACGGCCGAGCCTCTGCGTCGTTTCCCGCAAACCTTGCCGATACGCTGCAACCGGATCCTCGACGCAGTGTACTTTCTCTTGAGGATGAACATGACCCGAGCCAGGCAACAGCGCGTGACGCTCACGCTGGCGGGCATGGCCGCGCTTGCCGTCGGCTGGCCCGTGGGCAAGGCCTTCTTCTACGACCCGTTGCAGAAGGATCGTCAGGCCGTCCGTGCGTGCAGGGAAACGCTGGACGCACTGAGAGACAAGAAGCGGCGCCAAGAGCCGCAGGCCGTCGGGCGATTCAAGGACCTGGTGAGCGGCACGCTCTCGAGGGACGCGACTGAGGTCAGGAACCGGCTCGTCCAGGATGTGACGCGCCTGGCCGTGCGCAGCAAGCTCACCACGCAGGCGGTGCGGCCGCGGAAGCCACTGGGAGGCAAGAGGACGAAGGGAGTCCTACGGATTCCCGTTTCGGTGACGGCCCAAGGGACGCTCGGGAATGTCGTGCGGTTCCTCGGAGAGGTCTACGAGTTGCCCTACCTGCTGCGCGTCCGAGGCGTAAGGCTCGCCCGTGTCGGCGGGCGCGGCGGCAACCATGTGAGCCTGTCCGCCGACCTCGAGTCGCTCACTCTGCCCGAGACGCCGGAGAGCCGGGCATTCGTCGGGGATGTCATGACGTTCGCCTCGCGTCCGGACTCGACGCAGCACCGCCGGCGAGACCCGTCGGCGCTGAGCCAACCCCTCGCCGCGTACGCGGCATTGGTGGACAAGGCCCCGTTCGGTTTCCTCGCCCGGGCTGGTTCGCCCGTTGAGCCGCAGGGCCCGGACGGGCCGGAGGAGTCCGGTCCGCGTGACGGGCCGCGACGTCCGCCCCCCGACCCTCGGATCCACGTGAAGGTCGTCGGTTTGTTCTCGTACGTCGATCCGAACGACCCCGATGGCAAGGCGCTCATTCAGGAAGTGCGCGTGAGGGGCACGCGAGGGCGAAAGCCCACGGCCGTCTCGTACCGAGTGGGTGACGAGCTCGAGACCCGCGGCAAGCGGAATCAGGAGTTCAACGACGGTCGAATCATCCTGGTTCATCCCTACGGTGTAGTGACGCGTCTGGGTGAGCAGAGAAGACTCTTCGAGTTGGACAAGCCGCTCAGCCAGTTCCAGCCCGTGAACGAGAACACGAATCCCGCCATTCGGGCCGCGCTGGCCGCGCTCGACGCCCAACCCAGCGCCCGCTGAAAGCAGGACCTCCGAGCGACTGAAACGGGACCGCCTACCCGTGGCGAGCGTCAAGCGTCAAGACGCGTGTGGGCCAGGGGAACGCTCATTCGCCTTTGGCGGCGCCCGCGGTCCTGGTCAACTCGCGCAACTGCTTCCAGGTGATGACGGTCAGTCCATGCTTGCGCACTGCGGCAATCACCTCCGGGTCCATGAACGCACGGCTATCGGCGTCGCGCCGGGCCGCCGAGCCAGTGATGGCGCCGAGCTCCGCACCGCTCTTCCCGCAGTGGATGATGATCTGCGTAAACCCCGGCCTGATCTTGCTCAGGGCATCCAGGAAGTGCGCCTTCTTCTTGTCCGGCTCCACGCCGTAGTTGTCCGTGCTCACGGCATCGAGGACGGGCATCCCCGCCTTGTCGAGCTCGCTGATGATCTCGTCGGCAACGGGGGCGAGCGTGGGGTATTCCGCTTCCAGGACCGCGGAGGGCAGACGAATGAAAAGCGCGGGTAGGCCGTATTCGATGGCGAGCTTGACATAGACGCGTGTCAGGTCCGGTCGGGAGAACACCGCTCCCATGTGCGTATCGATGTGCGTGAGGGGAACGCCGAACGCTTTCGCCCGGCCGATCTGCGCCCGCAGTTCGATCTCCACCTCGTCGGCCTTGGCATGCTTGCCCACCAGGCCCGAGTTGTCCCACAGGTACCCCTGTTCGTCGACCAGGCTCGGCACCTTGCTGCGCGGCGCGACCGGCCCCCATCGGTAGCCGTCCCATTCCGAGGTCAGCGTGAGATGGATGCCGTAGTCCTTCTCCGGGTGCTCTTTCGCGTAGGCCGCGAACTCGGGAAACCATGGACAAGGCACCATGATGCTGCACGACGAGACGATCCCCCTCTCCATGGCCTCGATCGTGCCGACGTTGACCGAATGGCACATTCCGGCGTCGTCGGAATGGATGATTACGTACCGCTTCTCCCCGTCGTCCGCGGCGAGAGTCACGGCCGAAGCCGCCAAGCTGACTGCAATGGCCATCACGTACGTTAGTTGCGACATACGACTGCACTCCCTGCACTCAAGATTCGGGGCTCTCAGACCCCCATCTTCATCTTCCGACGCTGCATTGACGCACCCGTGGGCCAGCGCTCAGTGAGATACGCACGTTTCGTCGTCAAGATCTAGGCCCAATACCAGACCGTGACCACGCCGTCGCGCTCGTCCTCCGAGTGGGAGATGGAGATGAGGCGGTCGGGAGGCAATCGACTGGCGAACTCCGCGGCGTGCTCGAACAAGTTCTGCCATGTAGTCCACGCCCCCCGGAACACTTCAAAAGTCACACGCATGCCCCATCTCCCGGTCAAAAGGTGTCAGGATGATTTTTCGACCTCCATCCGAGGCCGCATCGTTGTCGGCAACCCGGCCTGCCAGACGCCGTCATCCGCGGCGGTCGAGGCATCCCGCGACACTACCCACCACCGACGACAGCGTCAAAGGAATCATCCTGACACATCTTTCAGGCCACGTGGGGAATCGTATCGAATCGGCGTTTCCGAACTGACGAGGCAGACGTGGCGCACGAAGGCGTGACACGCCCCGACCGTGATCTCACCTTCGAGACCGTGGGGCACCCGACTGTGCAGAGACCGGAACGTGCCGGTAAGATGCCTGCAGCGAAACGCCTCGGATTCACCGAGTGCAATGATACGGTCCATCAATCCGGTTGTCTGAACGAAGGAGCGCGAACGATGCGAGCGAAACCGTGTGTCGCCCTGCTGTGCTGGGTCGCATTCGCCGCCACGGCCGGAGCGGAGACGCAGGTCTGGATCGAAGACAGCTTCGCCGATTTCGCGGACGGGCGGCTCGACGCCTCCGGACAGAACCTCTACATCAGTCGCGACGGGAAGGTCCGCACCATCCATCGCTTCGACCTCAACCAGGACGGCTACCTCGACCTCATCTTCAACAGCACGCACGACCTGCGCACCTACGTCCCCGCGACCATGGGGACGGTCGGCGAGGATCGGCGCGCCGCCACCTCGAAACTCGCCGTTGAGGGAAGCCTACGCGTCGCCCTCTCGGATTTGAACCGTGACGGCTGGCTTGACGCGGTGTTCTGCCCGAACTACAGCGGCCTACAAAACGATCGACGCTTCGTGACGATCCTCTGGGGGGGAGAGGACGGCTGGCCGGCGCGGCGCAGCAACGGCGTTCTGCCCGTGCACGCGGCCGCCGACCTGGTCGTCGTCGACCTGAACAAGGACGAATGGCCGGACATCGCCGTGCTCAACGGGCCGGCCTGGATCCCCGGCCAGCCGGACGGCCGCATTCTGCGAATCTACTGGGGAGACCCGAACGGCTACCTGCTGACGCGACGCCGGGATGTGGGCGTCCCCGACGCCCTCGACTTGGCCGCCGCTGATCTCGACGGCGACGGTGCCCGCGACCTGGCCGTGCTGCGAACCGGCGGCACCGTGCGTTTGTTCTGGTCGACTCCCTCGGATCAGGCGACCGACAAGATCGCCACGTCGGCCCTGCCGCTCGATGAGAAGCACGCCCAGTGCCTGACCGCAGCCGACTTCAACGCGGACGGTCGGGCCGACCTCGTCGTCGGGACAACCAAGGGTGACGCGCAGGTCCTTCTGATTTCGGGGGTTGACGGACGAGAGTGGAGCAAGCCCAAGCGGGTCGACGCGTTCCCGGCCTCGCATATTGCGGTGGGCGATCTGGACGGCGATGCGCAACCTGAGCTCGTGCTCACGGACTTCTCGATCGTGCACGCCTCGGGCGGCGAGGCGGTCGGGACGGAGGAGGACGTCGGTGTCGTGCGCATCCTGTGGGGGGCACAAGATGGCTTCTCGAAGAGCGCGTCCGTCCAATTGTCCGTCCGAAACGCGGCCGCCACCGCCATCAGCGACCTCGACGGCGACGGTCGCTCCGACCTCGCGGCGGCGATTCATCAAGGGGAACAGACGCTTGCCGGCGAATCGGTTGTGTTCTTCGGAACCGGCTCACGGAAGCTCGCGCGCGGCCCGCACGGTTTGGGCAGTGAAGGACCCACCGACGTGGCCATTGCTCCGCCGGAAGGCAAGCTCCGGGCCCGGGCCATATTCGCCAACAGCCTCGGCGGCATGATCGGGGAGAAGGTGCCGCTGCACCTGTACTGGGGCGGACCGGAGGGGTTCGACGTCTCCCGCCGAGTGGAGATCCCCTTCCGCAGCGGATACGAAGCCACCGCCGCCGATCTGAACGCCGACGGCTTCGTTGACCTAGTCGCCATCAACTCGCAGCACGGGGGCGTCCTTGCCCGCGCCGACCCCACCGGCGGCGCCAACATCTTCTGGGGCGGACCCGACGGCTTCGACTTCCAGCGTCGCCGCACGATCCTGCGCGAGCAACTCCTGGGGACGAGCAACACCGCCGACCTGAACCGGGACGGGTATCTCGATCTCGTGCTCGGCGCGTTCGACGCGGTGTCCCCGGACAAGCCGACGCCGCTCGTCATTCACTACGGTTCGGCCGACGGCTTTCAGCCCGCGGGGCGCGTTGCCATCCCGAGTCCCGGCCGGTCGATCGGGACGGCGATCGCCGACTTCAACCGGGACACGTGGCTCGACATCGCCGTCACCTCGATGTACGAGGACCTCGTGCGCATCTTCTGGGGCGGCGCGAAGGGATTCGATGCCGATCGGCAGGCCCAACTCGAGCTGCCCGATCCGATTGCGCTCGAGACCGCCGACCTCAACGCGGACGGATACCTGGATCTCGTCGTGGGCAGCTACCGCGATCCCGTCACCCTCGAACACGACACGGGCACGGTGATCTTCTGGGGCAGCGACGCGGGCTTTCGGGCCTGGGACGCGCAGCGCCTGCCGAGTTGGGCCGCGGTGGGACACTGCGTGGCCGACCTTGATGCCGACGGGCATCTCGACCTATTCGTCCCCTGCTACCAGGGTGAGAAGATGCGCGAGACTCTGCCCTCGTTTCTGTACTGGGGCGGGCCCGATGGATTCGCGGCGCGGCGACGCACCGTGCTGATCTGTGACGCGGGTCACGACGCCCTGGCCGCCGACTTCGACCGGGACGGCCGGCTCGACCTTGCCGTCTCCAATCACAGCAAGAACGGCGACCACTACACCAACTCGAAGATCTTCTACAACGACGGGCGGCGATTCACCGAGCCGCGCATCGTCCGACTCCCGACGCACGGACCCCACTGGATGTGGCTGCAGGACATGGGCCACATCTACCATCGCAACTGGAGTCAGACCTACGAGTCGTCGGTCTGCCCGCTTGACCGGCCCGCCTCCACCGGACGTCTGCGTCGGGAGGCCGACGTTCCCACGGGAGCAACGCTCGCATTCGAGGTACGGACGGCAGAGAACAAGGCGGATCTGAGCGGCGAAGCGTGGCGCGAAGTTGCGCACGGAGCGTTCCCTCTGCCTGCCCGCGCTCGGTTCCTGCAATACCGCGCCCGGTTCGGATCGGACAACGGAGACCGCTATCCACAACTCGAGCGAGTGGTCATCGAACTGACGAATACCAAGTGAGGTCGGCGTATTGCAGTAGTGCCGCACCGGAAACGCGGGCTCCATGCCCGCCGCCTCCCGTCAGACCGCACGCCCGGTCACGGCTTCTTCGCGTCGTCGCCCGCGACCGCGGCCTCGGCATCGAGCATGAGACGCAACATCGTGGAGTACGCACCGTTGGGTTCTGCCTCAGCGATGGCCCCCGCCAGTCCGCGGGCGTGGACGTGGTCGATGCCTTGCCAGTCCCCGTCCTGCCACAACAGAAAGGCGTACAGCGCACGGGCCGGCACGGAGGCGTCCGCACGTTCCGCGTTGTCGCGGATGCGGTTGGCCGTCTCCCGGTAGGCGTCCGGCGACGCGAAGCGAGACCGGAGGCTGTCCTTGTGCGTGAAGAGCTCGGGATCATCGCGCAGGAGCCTGCGGAGCATGCTGGCGGCAACCATGTACTGCTCGCTCGTGAGCGCGGCGCCAATCGCACCCCGCTGCGCCTCGCTGCCTCCGACGACTATGGTCTCGGCGAGACGGAACGTGGCCAGGGCACGTTGATACTCCTGATCGCGGAAGTGCTCCCACGCCCGACGCAAGTACACGTCGCGCCGAGCTTCGCGCTGCACGGTCAGGTAGTCGCTGACGCTGGCCGAGGTTCCGGGTGGATCCGGCAATCCCTCGTCCGGCGTCGCTCGGCCGGATCGCGCGGCCAACCAGCTTGACTGGTTGACGAGAAGCCTGGCCTCGGGGTGGGGGATTGGGAAGAGGCCCACGCCGGGCTCACTCACGGACCTGTCGATGTCGGCTGCTGCGACCGAGCTTCCTCGAAAGCCGTATGTTCCCCACGGATTTCTCAAGCCGTACGACCCGCCGGCGCGGTCCGCCACTCTGCCCCCCTGGAGCCGCGGAAACGCCGGCAGTCCGCCGAATTCCGTTGTGAATGCGCCTCCAGCCGACACGCCACCCCTTGAGGTACGCGGGTTTCGTCCCACGGGGCGATTGGCCAAGCGGTCCGCTCCCGAAGCGCGTGGGCCGTAGCGGTTCGGTCCGCCACCGGCGGCGCGCCGGACTGGGTCGTGTGGCGAGACAAGTCCCGTCTGCATGTTTTGGCGCATTCTCGAGTGCAGGTTGCCTACGTTCAAAGGTCTCTGCTGGTTGAGAAACGCATCGGCGCCAACGGAGAACCGAATAAACCGGTTGAAACCGACAGACCCGACGGATGCGGACGGGTATCCTCGTCCGAGCCGCCCGACGCCGGCCGACCCGAGGGCCCCACGGCTCTGGGCAAGAGCGGGTACGGCGAAAGCCGCTACCCCAATCAATCCCGCGGAAACGACGGCAATCGGACTGTGCCGCGGTGAGGAACGCTGGCTCGGCATGCCGAATCATCTCCCCTTGATAAGCCATACAAACGCAACGTATTATAACAAAAGCGGACTGTGCAGTCAAGCCGAGCGCCGACGGTGCTCATGTGCAAGACGACACGGTTCCGGCATCGGCTCATGGGCGCGTTCACTACCGCTTCCCTCCGGAGATTCGTCTTGCCGATTCTGGGGCACTTGTTCGTCGGGGCCGGCATCGGAACAGCTAGCGGCGCCGATCCCCGCTCGCGATTGCTCCGGCGGACGTGGCTGGGCATCGCCGTCCTGCTGGCATACCTGCCGGATCTCATGGAGTGGATCGGCAGGCTCGCCGGCTGGAGGTTCCCTCATGCGGCGCCTGCGTCCATTGGCGTTACGCTGCTCAACTGCGGCCTGTTCCTCGCATTGATGCGGTGGGTGTTCCGGGAGACCAATCGCGTCGTGCTGTTCGCGGGCGCAGTGGCGATCTGGTCGCATCCCCTCTTGGACCTGGTGGACGGAGGGATCCCGCTTCTTTGGCCGTTGTCCTCGACGAACGTCGGACCGGACTGGCTGGGATGGGGTGAACGGTCGCGAGCCGTCGCCGCGCTGCGCGAGTGCGTGCTGTTCAGCCCGGTTCTCGGGGCAGGGTTGGTGATTGCCCTCTGGCGGTCCCGACCGCACCGATACGTCACGTGGAGCGCGGCAATCCTGTTCATCCTGACCGTGGATGGCAGTCTGCTCACCGTGGCGATTCCAGAGAGTCGCGTCGCCTGCGTGGCGTCGGCTTCGGTCGGGCTGACAGGTTTGCTGCTGTTGACGGTGCTCGTTCGACGACCGCGTGTTCGTCCGGTGCAGGTGGTGCTGGCTCTGGCCCCCTGCCTGCCGATCATGATGCTCGGAGGCGTTGAACTGTACGCGTGGGGCCAGATGCGCCGCGGCCTCGATCTGGAATGGCAGGGTGACTCCGCCGCGGCCGCGGCGTACTACGTGCGGGTCCGGCGCCTGATGCCGGTCGATCTCCAGGCCGCGGCGCTCTGTCGGCTCGGGCACTGTTACCGCCGCATGGGCCGCGAAGAGGCAGCCTATCAAGCCTACATCGAGGGCATCGACGAAAACCCGAATTCCCTCGATTTCTTGCGGGGACTGGCCCATCTGCACATGGTCGCGAAGCAGCCGGAACTCCACCAACCGCGTGAGGCCTTGCGCCTTGCCGAGGAGGTTGTCCGCCGCGCGCGGACGCCCGAATACCGCGATCAGGTGGCAGTGCCATTGCTTCGGCGCGCCCGGGAGGCGGTGCGGCGGTTTGATGCGGGCAGCGCGGAGCCGTCACCCGGGCACAGATAGGGTGGCCCGCTGAACCCACCTGAGCCGCGAGCATGGCACCAAACCGGAGGCGCCGCGCAGCTCTGGCCGGCGGGCGGCTGGGGAGCAAACGGGCGCCGATTGGTGTACCGTGTGGCGCCTCTTTCGAACCGGCGGTTCCCCTGCCCGTATTCCGGGTAGAGCATCAGGGGGACTGTCGGTACGTGCTCCTCTAGGCACGGTCGAGCCTGGTCGATAGAATGTGGGGAGTCCCACCGCGGGACGCGACGAGCAGTGGATGCAAGTGCTTCCCTAAGAAGAAGTTATGTTCGGCCCGAGGCGACGGCCGACGGGGACGGAGTCTATTCGCTCCGGCCGCTTCGGTCCGGGCCGGAGCACCGAAGCCACCTGCACCGCAACTTGAGACGAGGAATGGTATGAGAGCATTGATCACCGGAGGCGCAGGTTTCATAGGATCTCACCTGGCAGAGCGCCTCCTGGCCACCGGCCACGATGTCGTTGTGCTCGACAACCTCAGCACCGGCGACCTCGCCAACCTCGGCGCCGTTCTGGAGAATCCCCACCTCCAATTCGTTCTCGACGACGTTCGCAACTCCGATACGGTCCACTTGCTCATGGAGCGGTGCGACGTGGTCTTTCATCTCGCCGCTGCCGTGGGTGTCCAACTCATTGTGGATCAGCCCGTGCACACCATCGAGACCAACATCCACGGGAGCGAGGTGGTCCTTTCCGTCGCCAACAAGTTCCGCAAGAAGGTTCTGGTTGCCTCCACCAGTGAGGTCTACGGCAAGAGCGAGAAGGTTCCGTTTCGCGAGGACGACGATACCGTGCTGGGCTCGACGCGCTTCTCGCGCTGGTCGTATGCCTGCTCGAAGGCCATCGACGAGTTCCTTGGCTTGGCCTACCACGAGCAGTACGGACTGCCGGTGGTCGTCGCCCGGTTCTTCAACACCGTGGGCCCGCGCCAGACGGGTCAGTACGGGATGGTGATTCCGCGCTTCGTCGAGCGGGCTCTGAAGAACGACCCGCTGCAGATCTACGGAACGGGCAAACAAAGCCGCTGCTTCGGGTACGTCGGTGACGTGATTGATTGCGTGATCGCTCTGATGAACACGGCCACTGCATCCGGTCGCGTGTACAACATCGGCGGAACCGAGGAGATCACCATCGAGGCACTGGCGGACAAGATCATCGAAATGACGGGCAGCAAGAGCGAGAAGAAGTTCCTCACCTACGAGGAAGCCTACGGCCGCCCCTTCGACGACATGATGCGCCGCCTCCCCTGCCTGGACCGCGTCAACGCCGCCGTCGGCTACGAGCCAAAGACGACTCTGACCCAGATCCTGGAGTTCGTTATCGCCGAGAAAAGGGCGCGAGCACAAGGCGGGTAGCACCGATTGCTGGGCCCCGGATCGTACCTCTGCGAACTGAAGGACATCTCGTGAAGCTGCTTGTGAGCATGGCCGTGCCGATGGAGGACTTGGGTGCCGTCGAACAAGGCTCCGAGGGATACGTCTTCAAGCGGGCGCGCATCGACATCATCGACTGGGACGAGAAGAAGTGCGTCAAGAGCGTCGAGTACACGCCACCGCCGGAGAACCTCGGCGAGGAGTGCAGCGTGCGGTTCACCGGCGGCTGCCCGCACCATGGGAAGTGGTACCAGACCAGCGGCACGGAGGTCGTCATCTACAACCCGCAGGACTGGTCCGTCGAACGTGTCATCTCGCATCCGAGCTTCCACGATCTCCACGGAGTCACGATTGTGGGCGAGGAAATCGCCGTCGTGAACACGGGCCTGGATATGGTGCAGTTCCTGAACCCATCCGGTGAGATACTCCGCGAGGTGAACACGGCCAGCGTACCCACGTGGGAACGTTTCGACCGTGACACGGACTATCGACGTGTGATCAGCACGAAGCCGCACGAGATCCACCCCAACCACGCCTTCCAGATCGACGGTCAGTGGTGGGTGACGCGGTGCCTCAAGCGCGACGCGGTCAACATGAGCGATCCCGAGGACCGCATCGACATCGGCGTCGGCCAACCCCACGACGGCATCGTTCGCGACCGCTACGTCTACTTCACCACCACGAGCGCCCACCTCGTGATCGCGGACATCGCCACGCGGAAGGTCGAGGAAGTCATCGATCTGAACCAGTTCAATCCGAAAGGAACGAGGATCGGCTGGTGTCGGGGCCTGGAAGTCCACGATGGCTCCGCCTATATCGGCTTCACCCGCGTTCGACGCACGAAGTGGGCGGGCGCGTTCCAGGTCGCCAAGGATGTCATACGTGGCCGCAAGCGCAACAGTCACATCGAGAAGATCGACTTGACCCGCAAGGAGCTCGTCGACGCCTTCGACTACGAATCGCGCGGCAGCGCCGCGCTCTTCACGCTGATGCACTACGACCGGGTCACGGGAGCACTGCCGAACGTCTGAGATCGCGACGCTTGCTCTTCCGATCCGCCGGTACGGTGCGCCGGCATGCGTACGGTGCTTCAACCCTTTTGAAAAGGATGCGGTTGATGCGGATTCCAACACCCTCGCGAATTCGTCGCTTCGTCAAGCGCAAACGGGCGGCTCGCGCGCTGGCCCGGAAGAAGCGGGCTTATCGCGTCGATCGACCGGCAGCCAGTGCCACCATCGCTGCTTTCATCGTGGGCTGTCAGCGATCGGGCACGACCATGCTCGGGCGCATCCTCGATGAGATGATGGAGATCGACCACTTTCCGGAAGGAGATCCTCGGGCGTTCTTCGATGAGATCCGCATCCGCGACGGGGCGGTACGCGACCGGCTGCTTTCCCGGTCCACCGCCGTCTGCGCCGTGTTCAAGCCCATTTGTGAGTCGCACCGCGTGCTGGAACTGATGGCAGACCATCCGAACAGCCGGGCGATCTGGATCTTCCGCCACTGGAAAGATGTGGTGAACTCCGTGGTCAACGTGAAACGTTGGGGTGATCAGAGGTTGCACGTCATTCGCGATCTGCCGGCGGGAACCGGTGACTGGGGTTGGCGCCACGAAGGGATTTCGGACGAGTGTCGGGCGGACGTCACGCCCTTCGTCAGGCCGGACCTGACCTACCCCGAGGCCGTTGCGCTCTTCTGGTATGTTCGGAACCGTATCTACTTCGACCAGCAATTGGACCGCCGCACGGATGTGCTTCCCGTGAAATACGAGGAGCTGGTGACGCAGCCGCAAACGGAGTTCAAGCGCATCTGCGAGTTCCTCGGCGCGGCTTTTCAGCCCGAGGCGGTTGCCACGATCCACGCTCGCTCAATCAACAAGGAAGCATGCCCGGTGCAGCACACGGGGATCACTCAGCTCTGCGATGATATGTATGAACGCCTGGAACAAGCCGGCAGCCAATTACAAGCCAATCGCGCGTAGCACAAGGCACGCCGTGCAAGTCAAGGCTCAGGCCGGCAAGCACCGGAAGGCGCCGATTGCCAAGCACGACCGAAATGTCCAATGCGCTCCGAGTCGCGCGAAACACGATCGCGAATTGGATGGGTACGGCTTGCGGCGTACTGATCCTCCTGCTCCTGGTGCCGTATGTCGTGGGCGTGCTCGGGGACGAGCGCTTCGGGGTCTATGTCGTCGCCCAGCAGGCACTGATGTACGTGAATCTGCTGACGCTCGGAATGCGAGCGGCGGTGAACCGGTTCACGGCGCGGGACATCTTCGCCAACGACATCGGCCGTCTGAACAGCACGCTTTCGACGATGTCCATCCTCTTCGTGGCCCTCGGCGTGCTGGGGGCGGCGATCTGCTGTGGACTGGGCCTGGCGGCTCCGACCTTCTTCGATCTGGATCCGCAACATGGGCTGGAGACCTCGGTCCTGTTCGCGGCGATCGGCGTGAGCTTTCTGCTCGATCTGATCGCCTTCGCCTATCGGGGCGTGCTCACCGGACACCAGCGCTACGACCTGCTCAACGTGGGGATGATCATCCAGCAGGTTGCCCGGGCGGGGCTGGTCGTTGCGATCTTCTCACTGGGCTGGGGAAGCTTGAGCGGCTTCGCGGTGGCCGTCCTGGCGTCGCACCTCCTGTCGTTGGCGTACTTCTGGGCGGTGGGCCATCGGACCCAAGCGGGACTGGGAATCCGGCCGAGCCGCGCCACGCGCGAGGCCTTCCGCGAAGTGCTGGGCTTCGGGTTCTGGGGCGGGATCGTCCAGATCGGCAACGTCGTTACGTTCGCGACCCCCCCGCTGATCGTGGGCAAGGCGCTGGGGGCCGATCAGGTCGTCTTCTTCGCGATCCCCTTCATGCTCGCCGACCGGCTGCGGCAGTTGGTGGCAGGCATGGCCAGCACCCTGGCGCCCATTGCGGCCGGCACGCTGGTGACGGGGGATCGGGCGCAGTTCCGCGCCCTGATCATCAAGGGGACCCGGGCTGCGGCGACCATGTGCTTTCCGCTTGGGGCGATTCTGCTGGTGTTCTGCGAGCCGTTCCTGGCCTTGTGGATGGGCGACGAGTACGCGTGGTCGTGGCAGATCTACGCCATCCTGATGGTGGCGATGTTCGGGCGAATCGCGCAGGCGCCAACCCTCCACGTACTCCTGGGAGGAGGACAGATTCGCGGCCTTGCCTGGGCCCAGTCGATTTCGGCGATCGCAACCATTCTTCTGGCGATCTTCCTCGTGACGCGGACATCGCTGGGCGTCGCCGGGGTCGCCATCGGCACCACGGTTCCACTCTTCCTGAGCCACACCGTGTACTTGCCCTGGTACGCCGCCCGACAGATGGACCTCTCGGTGGTTCGCTACTTCACCCGCGCGTATTTGCCACCGGCGGCCGCGACGATACCCGGCGTCCTGCTGGCCGTGCTGCTTTCGCGGCTGTGGCCTCCGGACAACTGGCTGGTGCTCGGCGTCGAGGGGTCCTTGGCGGTGGCGGCATCCGGCGTCGCCGCGTGGCTGTGGTGCCTGGATCGAACGATGCGCGAACGGATTCTGCGCAAGGTGGGCGTTTCATCGCACGCGTAAGACGCGTCGATCGTGACTGAAACGCCTCACCGCGCTGCCTGACGATGATCACTTCGGCTCGATGAGGCATCCGCAGCGGCTGAGGCCCCGGCGGCCCCACACCCGTCTTTCCTGCTCGTGACACCATGACATCCCTCGATACGCCCATCTCGTACAAGTCGCACGCACAGTTTGACCTGCCGCGCCCGGAGCATCCGCAACGTCACACGCGGTTCCCGCTCGTGCTGTGTCTCTTGGCGCTCGCGGGTGCCAACTACGCCATGTACGTCTGGTTCTTCGGGAACGCGTTCTCGGAGCGCGCACAGGCGAGCTTCTGCTGGATGTATCTGATCGTGACGATCGTGTTCCTGATCAGCAAGCTGTCGCGACCGAAGCCGCACAACTGGCTCTCTCCGGACGTCGTGTTCTGGATCATGTTCACCCTGTTCCACGTCCCGTACCCGGTGCTCTACTTGCTGGGTATGGCCGATTACAGTCATCGCATCTTCTTCTCGCCTGCTGCGGCGAATTCCGCTTTGTGCGTGGTCGTTCTGTGCTTGATCGGCTTTCTCGTGGGATACGAACTCGGTGCCTTCGGGCGGCCGGCCGTCGGCTTCCATCAGCGGGTTCCGCGGATCTCCCACTCGTTGTTCCAGGGGAGTGAGGGGCTGTTTCTGGCGGTCTTCGTCGCGGCGGCCCTGATCCTGTCCGTCACCATCGGTCCGCTCCTTCTGTCGTACGGCTACCACGGGTTCCGCCGCCTCGAACGATATGGCGTCGGTGCCGAGGCGCAACGATTCGTTTCGCTATCGCTGACGTTGCTTCGGCTCGGCGCCACGATCTACATCGCCGGGTGTATCATGCGTCACGGCAAAGCGCTCAAGGGGTGGTTTCTGCCCACTCTGTTCGTGGGGTGGGTGGCGTTCTTCACGTTGCTCGGAGCGCGGTCTGAAGTAGCAGTCGCGGTGCTGCCCGTATTGTTGGCGCACCACTACTTCGTCAAGCCCATCAAGCTGCGCTTCGGCATCCCTCTGTTCCTGGGGGTGCTGGTCTTCGTAGGTCTTCTGCGAATCGGCCGCAACGCGAAGTCGCTCTCACCCGTGGACGTGTACGAAGCGTACAACAACTACCGCCAGGATACCGGCGTCGACCCGTTTGTCGCGACGCTGCACGAGACCGGCGGCACGCTGTCGACCGTCAACGTCACCTGCTCGTTCGTTCCCTCACATGAGCCCTTCTGGTACGGAAGGTCGCTTGTGCAGTCCGCGATCAACATCATTCCGAGTCCGATGGCGGGGTTGCGCGTCTTCGTCGCGCCGTCCGGGTGGGTTACGTACCGCGCGACCGGCCGCGTGGGCGGCGAACAAGCCGGCTTCGGTTCCTCCATCGCGATGGAGGCGTACCTGAACTTCGGAATAGTCGGCGGGGCCGCTTTGCTTGCGGCCATCGGCGTCGTCATGCGGCGCATCTACGACAAGGCGCTGGCTGCGCCCACCTTTCTGCGCGTGTGTCTGTTGCTGGTGGCCGTTACCGGTCTTGCCATGTGGACGCGCAACTACTCGCACCATTTCTTGCGACCTGTCGCATGGACGGTGTTCGTGGCGTGGGTGGTCCACGCCCTCTTCGCGGGGGCCGGGGGAGCGCGAGGCCCTTCGCGAATGCGGACTGAGGGAAAGGGGGCGGCCTCATCCTTCCTACCATGATGTGCCGTGGGTGAGGGGCAAGATTGTTCCAACCGCTCCGGTGTCGCTGGACGCGCGGGCGGAGCGTGGCGTGGAGGCTTGAGCGCATGTCGATCACGGATCGACCCATTCGGATTCTTCATCAGTACGCAATCATGAACCGGGGTGGTGCCGAGTCGTGGATCATGAATGTCATGCGCTGCATCGATCGCCGCCGGTTTTGTTTCGACTTCTGCGTCACCAAACCCGGGCAGGGAGTCTTCGACGAAGAGATCAGAGATCTGGGCGGCCGGATCGTGCCCTGCGTTTGGAATCGCAGCCTGCGGCGCTACCACCGGCTCTTGGGAGAGATTCTGCGAACGAACACCTACGATGTCGTCCACTCTCACGGCTACTACTTCTCAGGCGTCACCCTGCGGATTGCCGCCAAGGCAGGGGTTCGAGGTCGCATTGCCCATCTGCATACGTTGCATGACGGCAAACGCACGACGCTTGCCCGTATCGTGTATCGCAAGACCATGCTCGCGATGATCCGCCGCTACGCGACGGCGATTCTGGGGTGCTCGCATGCCGTCTTGGAGACCTTTCTCGGCTCTGGTTGGGAAGAGGAACCGCGGGCGGCGCCCCTGTACTACGGCATCGATGTGAGCCCCTTCGATGAACCGCCGGACCGCGCGGGCGTCCGTTCCGAGGTCGGACTCTCGGGCGATGCGCCCGTCGCACTACACGTCGGCAACTTTGTCGAGGCAAAGAACCACTGCTACCTGATTGACATCTTTCGCAAGGTCAAGACGCTGCGCCCTGATGTGCAACTGTTGCTGGTGGGTGGTGGACCGCTACGTGAAGCAATTGAGTCGAAAGTGAATCGCGAAGGGCTCGCGAGTCACGTGCACTTCCTCGGCGTGCGGTCGGATGTGCCACGACTTATGATGGCGGCGGATGTGCTGGTCATGCCTTCGGTTCGTGAGGGCCTCCCCGTTACGATGATCGAAGCCACCGCGGCCGGCCTGCCGGTAGTCATCAGCGACATGCCCGGCATGCGCGAAGCCAATGACCTTTGCTGTTCGGGAAAGCTCTTGCCCGTCGACCGGCCGGCTGAGGAGTGGGCGCAGGCGGTTGTAGCAGCACTGGATGGTCCACGTCCGGCACAAGCCGAGTCCGCAGACAGCGTCCGCCGATCTCCGTTCTCAAGCGAGGTGTCTGCGCGCATGCTTGCGGAAGTGTATCAGCAGGTGACCGGGCCCTCTGACGGCTGACTCGTTGCGCGGTTGTACGTGGTGATCACTGCCCCACGTCGGTGGCGTGGCGAGGATCGGGGTACCCGCTCGGGGGGCAAGGCAGGGAGCGACTCCGCCTGCCTCCCCGACTGCGGACCCCGCGTCCGACTCATGTGCGAAGGGGTCGCGCTCCGTTCGGAATGGACTCGCCACATCCAACAAGTCTTTCATCCAACGGTAGGCCTTCGCTCATGGAAGCAGGTGAGAACGAAACCGCCGTCCACAATGGACCGCGCCCGCCTCGCATCCGCCTGTTGATCGCCACAACCGTTCCGCTGACACTCAAGCTTCTCCACCGAGGACAGATCCCCTTCCTCCGCGCGCGCGGCTTTGATGTGCTGGCCCTATCGAGCCCCGGCCCTGATTGTGATGAGGTGGAGCGACGCGACGGGGTGAAGGTATACTCGGTCGCGATGACGCGCCAGATTCGTCCGATAGCCGACGCGATCGCGCTTTGGCGATTGGCCTGCCTCCTCATCAGAATCAAGCCGCAGATCGTTCACACAAGCACGCCCAAAGCGGGACTGCTGGTGGGTTTGGCGGCCCGGTTGACATGCGTGAAAGTGAGGATATATACGATCCGAGGCCTTCCTTTTCTAGGCAAACGAGGGTTGCTGCGACGGCTGTTGCTCTGGACGGAGTGGGCTTCCTGTTGCTGCGCCAATCGGGTCATCGCGGTCGGAGAATCGATGCGGCGTAGTGCGGTTGAAGAGGGAGTGTGCCCAACGAACAAGATCCGTGTCCTGGGCAATGGTTCAAGCAATGGAGTAGACCTCGATCGTTTCGATCCGGAACGTCGCCGTAATGACCGAGGGCAAGTACGACATGCCTTGGGTATACCGCCCCATGCGCTGGTCTTTGGCTTCGTCGGGCGCCTCGTCCGAGATAAGGGCGTATGCGAACTGGCCTCCGCCTGGCGCCAATTGCGGGAGCGGCATCGGGAATTCCGACTGGTCGTCATCGGGCCCATCGAGTTGCAGGATCCGGTCGCCCGAGGAGTACTCGACTACTTCAGGCAGGAGCCAAGTATACATTTCATGGGTGAAACATTTGACACGCCGCGATACTACGCTGCTTTGGACGTGGTCGTGCTGCCGACGTACCGTGAGGGTTTTCCAAACGTCGCGCTGGAGGCGGCAGCGATGGCGCTGCCCGTCGTGGCGACGAAGATCCCCGGGTGCGTCGATGCCGTGGTGGACGGGCAGACCGGGATCCTGGTTCCGGCGCGCGATGCCGAATCGTTAGCAGCAGCCATGTTGCGACTCGCGGACGACCCAGACTACCGGCAAGCATTGGGCCAATCGGGCCGAGAACGAGTGGTTCGGGACTTCAAGCCAGCCGTGATCTGGGAGGCACTCCTCGCGGAGTATCAATCGGAGATGGCCATGCGTGGCGTGTGCTCTTGAGGGCAATCGTGGCAGCGGTATTGGTGACGCATCCGTCGCATTTTCTCCGAGGACCGGACGACCGAGTCTATGCGCCAGTCTCCACGGTCGCGTACGCCTTTTGGCGACGATACCTTCTTGCGTTCGATCAAGTGACCGTCGCAGCCCGGGTCCGCCGGGTTGACGTTGTGCCCGCGGAACTGTCCAGAGCCGACGGCCTCCACGTGCGGTTCCACGACCTGCCCGACTACGTCGGGCCCTTGCAGCACCTCCGATGCCGTCACGAGTTGAAGACCCGCCTGCGACACGCCATCGACCGTCACGATGCCTGTTGTCTGCGCGCCCCCTGTGCTGTTGCGACGCTCGCTTGGCGCGAACTGCGCCGCCGCGGCAAGCGTTTCGCACTCGAAGTGGTCGGGGACCCCTGGGACTCGCTCGGTCCCGGCACGGCACGGTCCGTCTTTCGGCCGGTCGCCCGCTGGTCCTTCGCACGTGCGCTGCGGGCACAATGCCGTGAGGCGGCAGCCACCGCGTACGTGACGCAAGAGGCGCTGCAGCGTCGATATGCGCCGCGCCCCGGTGCATTCACTACGCACTACTCAAGTATCGAACTGCCACCTGAGGCGGTCGTCAACACGCCCCGGACCGAATTCCATCGCGCTCGCCGTCTCCTGTACGTTGGGACACTTGCCGTCTTGTACAAGGCACCCGACGTCCTGATTCGGGCGCTCGCGCAGATCGGACGTCCCGATGTGCTCCTGACCGTTGTTGGTGATGGTCGGGAGCGAAGCAGCCTGGAGGCGTTGGCCGCATCGCTGGGGGTGAGCGAACAGATCACGTTCCTCGGGACGCTGTCTGCCGGACGGCGCGTCCGCGAGGCCTTGGACGCGGCCGACCTGTTCGTCTTGCCGTCACGCCAAGAAGGACTGCCTCGCGCGATGATCGAGGCGATGGCCCGCAGCCTGCCGTGCATCGGTTCGACTGCCGGAGGTACTCCGGAACTGCTGCCACCGGAAGACATGGTTTCGCCGGGCGACGTCGACGCCCTGGCGCGCAAAATCCTCGAATTCATTGACCACCCGGAGCGCATGGCAAGCGCCGCGCGCAGAAACCTCGGGTTGGCGAGCGACTACCTAAGCCCTGTTCTTGCCGCTCGACGCAAGGCATTCTACTGTGAGTTCCGTCGGATCGGCTGTGGCCAAAGCTGAATCCGTGCGACCACTCACTCAATCGCAGGGCTCATCACATGTGTGTCGTCCTGCCGTTAGGAAAGAATCGATGGGGAGGCTCGCAGCGCAAGCATGTGCATGATTCGAGCAATGCAGGATGCTGAAGCTGCTGATGTTGCTCGGTTGCACGCGGAGACGATCGACGAGGGGTTCCTCGCTAGGCTGGGGCCTCGGTTCCTGCGGCAACTGTACGTTGGCATTGCGCGATGTGAAGTGTCCTGCGTGTTCGTTGCAGGCATCGACAAGGAGCTGATCGGATTCTGCGCCTACGCCCGGGATGTCGGAGCGATGTACCGGGATGTTCTGCGATCGCGTTTCTTGCCACTGACGATCGGCTCGCTTCCCCGGGTGCTGAGTCCCGGCGTGCTCTGGAATGCCCTCGAAACGGTGCGTTATGCCGGCAGGCAACGGGCAAGACAACTGCCTCCCGCGGAAATTCTGAGCATGGGAGTAGACCGCAAGGCGCGCGGCAAAGGCATCGGCAGGAAGCTCCTGGACATGGCCCTAGAGCGTGCGCAACGAGAAGGGCAAGAGAGCGTCAAGGTGTTGAGTGCGGCCGGTCAGAAGGGGGCGAATCAGTTCTATCGAGCCTGCGGTTTCGATCACGTGGATGTCGTTGTTCAACACGGGGCAGAGTTGAACGTGTACGTCAAACGCCCTTGAGGTCAGCGCGGTACCTTCGTCGACCGATCTGATCCGGACCTACTGCGGGCGGCATCCGACGCCGGGCGCACCAGCCGGAGCTGTCGCTTGAGGGCGAATGGACCGGCCAAGTTCACTCCGCAAGTCTATACATGCGCGTCATCGTCTCGCTTCACCATCGCTTCCATGCCGCACGCGATGGCACTGTCTACTCCCACTCTGAGATCGACTACGCATTCCTGAGTCGCTACCTTGAGGTCTTCGACGAGGTGGTTGTATGCGCTCGCGTTGCCCGGATCCGCGAGGCCGATCCATCTCCGCATCTTGTCGCGTGCAGCGGTGATGCGGTCACTTTCGTCGACATGCCCGATTTCCACGGCGCGCGTGGGTTTCTCCGCACGTACTTCAGTCTGAGGTCCGTGGCTCAGCGTGTTGTGCGTCGTGCGGATGCCTGTATCTTGCGCGTGCCAAGCTACCTTGGCACGATGCTCTGGAGAATCCTGATGAGGACCGGACGCCCGTATGGCGTCGAGGTGCTCGGTGATCCTTGGGAAGCCATGTCGCCCGGCAGTCATTCCTCTGTGCTCCGGCCGATCCTGCGACGAACATGGAAGTCGGCGATGATTCGCCAATGCCGCCACGCATGCGTCTCCGCCTACGTGACTGCTCAGGCTCTGCAGGACCGCTACCCGCCCGGCGGTTGGTCGACACACTACTCCGATGTCAGGCTACCAGGCGAGGTCATTGCGAGCGAGGCTGCCGTACGGGAACGGATCGCGCGAATCGAAGTCAAGGCGCGCACCGGTGGCCCCTGGCGTCTGTGCTTTGCCGGGAGTCTCTGGCACCTCTGCAAGGCGCCGGATGTACTCATCGACGCAGTGGCCGAGTGCCTTCGCAATGGCATGCGTCTGGAACTGGTCGTATGCGGCGATGGCCTGCTGCGCCCGGAGATCGAAGCTCGCACGCGACAGGCTGGTATCGCTGAGCATGTCCAGTTCCTGGGACAGTTGCCGCCGGGCGAGCCCATGTACGAGCAGTTTGACCTCGCCGACCTGTTTATCCTTCCTTCGCGGTCGGAAGGACTGCCGCGCGCCCTGATCGAGGCCATGGCCAGAGGCGCCCCCTGCGTCGGTGGGAGCAGGGGTGGCTTTCCAGAACTATTGGACTCACGTTATCGTGTTGACCCGATCGATGCGGCGACGCTCTCGCGCACCATTACCGAAACGCTGAGTGATGCCGCGGCGATGAAGGAGGCCGTCACGCGCAACGTGAAGAAAGCCGCGCAGTATCGGGCCGAGATACTTCAGGAACGGCGTGTGGAAGCGTACGCGAAACTGAGGAGCATCACGCAGGAGTGGGCCGACAAGCACGGAATGGGACCGCCTTGACTGAGTCGCCGTCTCACGCACACTTTGCGGCCACGGACGACGAGCAGCCTCGCCATGGGGAACCCCGAACCACTACGCGTCTGTGTCATCATCAATCCTGCTCTTGCTCTGCCCCTCTTGCGGCGAGAATGGACCTACCACATGGACCACGGCTGCGCGCTCTGCGCCGTCACCGGCTCCGGCCCCCAGGAACACGAATCCGCTCACAGAGCGGGCATGGCCACGCACATTGTGGACATCGAGCGGTATCCGCATCCCGTCAAGGATCTTGTCTCGCTCCTTCGAATCTGGTGGTTTCTGTGCAGCAACCGATTCGACGTCGTGCACGTATCGACGCCGAAGGCGTCATTGCTAGGAGCAATGGCCGCCCGGCTGAGCGGGCATGCCCGCGTGGTGTACCTCGTCCGCGGCCGGGCGTACGAGAACATGCGAGGCTGGCGGCGCGCCGTCATGAGCACTTGTGAATGGGTAACCTGTCACTTGGCCCGGCGCGTCGTTCCGATCTGCCGGGAACTCGGTCAAGCACTGGTCGACAAACGTCTCTGCCCCCCCGGGAAGATGCAGTTCATCGGCTCGGGATCGGATCGCGGCGTGGACCTGGAGCACTTCGCGCCCACCGCGGAGAACAAGGGCGCAGGTCTTGAAGTCCGCCGAGAGCTCGGGGTTGGGGAAGAGGCGCTGGTGATCCTCTCCGTCGGTTGGCTGCGGGAGGAAAAGGGCACGAACGAAACCGTGCGCGCGTTCGTCAACCTCGCCAAGGACTATCCGCATCTCCACCTGTTCCTGCTTGGCGACTACGAGCCGAGCGATCCACTGGATCCCGAAGTGATCACCGAGATCGAATCGAATGACCGCATCCATCACCTGGCGCGACGGGAGGATCCGGCGCCGGTTTTCGCCGCCGCGGACATGCTCGCGTTCCCATCGTACCGCGAAGGTTTCGGCAATGTGGCCATTGAGGCCTCGGCCATGGAACTACCGGTGGTCGCCAGTGACATCATGGGGTGTCGCGAAGCAGTGCTTGACGGGAAAACAGGGCTGCTGGTTCCGCTTGGCGACGCCGACTCCCTCGCGGCGGCGCTGAAGCAACTGATCGACGATCCTTCGCTTCGCAGAACGCTGGCGACCAACGGACGCAGACGCGTGGAGAACGAGTTTCGCCAGGAACTCGTCTTCGAAGGCATGCGCAGGCTGTTCCTGGATTTGCGGGCCACGTGATTCGCCGAAATGCGACGCGACTGGCGATGACTTGTCGAGCCTCACCAGAGGTCTGCGAAACGTGAGCCAATGCGTCTGCTGTCAAGTGGCAAAGCGAGTTGCAGCCGTGGTCGGGGATGCGGAAGGACTGAAGAACGCCGTGGAGCGAAACGTCCGCAAGGCGGGCGAGTATGGAAGCGGCCCGCTTCACACGCGGCATACGTAGCACCGCCCCGAGTCCTGCCCACGACAAGCCGAGATGCCCAAGATCCTCCGCATTCTGTGCACGTACTCACGCTACGACCTTCCGCTCTGGCTCGTGCGCCTGCTCACGGCTTGGTGGCCTGACCTCGGGCCCGTGCCGCGGATTCGCGGTGCCTTGTGCTCGTTGTTCATCGCCAAGTGCGGCAAGGGTTTCGCCCTCGCCCGCGATGTGACCCTCAACGCACCGAACCGACTGATCATCGGGAATCACGTGTACTTGGCTAAGGGAACGTGGGTGGATGCGTTCGGCGGCGTCGAGATGGAGGACGAAGTCCTGGCTGGCCCGTACGTCGTCATCGTATCCAGCAATCACGGATTCAAGGACGATTCCCCTCGCTTCGGCGGCACACACGTTGCGCCCGTCAAGGTCGGAAGGGGCACGTGGCTGGCTGCTCACGTGGTCGTCGGGGCGGGGGTCACCATAGGCAAGGGCAACCTCGTGGTCGCCAATTCCGTCGTCATCAAGAGCACACCGGACGATGTGCTGGTCGCGGGCATCCCCGCGAAGGTCATCCGATCACGCGAGGACAATCCCGGAGAGTCCGTCTCCCGACATGACTGAACCGCCGCGACGCGAGGCCCCCGCCCCGGTCTATGCGGCTGCAGACATCCTCGCGTTTCCAACCTACCGCGAAGGGTTCCCGAGCGTGGCGATTGAAGCATCGGCTATGGAGTTGCCGGTCGTCACAAGCGACATTATGAGGTGCCGCGAGACGGTGCTCGACGGGAAGACGGGCCTTCTCGTGCCCCTTGGCGATACGGGCGCCCTCGCCGCGGCCCTGGAGCGACTCATCGACGACCCTTCACAGCGCGCCACGCTGGCTGCCAACGGACGCAAGAGGGTGGAGCACGAGTTCCGCTAGGAACTCGCGCTCGGCGGCATGCTCGCGCAGTTCCGTGAGCTGGCTGGGCGTCGCGACCGCCCCGTGTCCCCGGGGATCGAGAACGCTTGACAGCAACGCCGGACAACCCCATGGCTGAGTTCTTCAGCCGGTTCGGCCAGCGCACGATCCGCAGCGAAAGCACTTGGTGGCACGAAGTGCAGCCGGGCGTACTTCTCTCTTTTCCCTACTACCGTGTGCTTGAGCCGGACCGGGTAGAAATCGACAAGTTGTTGCGCCACCACCGACTGTGGGCCCTCCGGTATGCGACGCCACCAAGTGGGATCGGATTCGACACGACCGTGCCGCTCAACACGAATGCCGTCTATGACCTTGGGGCATTGCACCAGAAGGCCCGGAACCAAACCTATCGCGCGCTGGAGAACTGCACAGTCAACGAGCTGAGCTTCGACGATCTGATGACACGAGGCCTCTCTCTGAACGAGGGCACCGCGAAGCGGCAGGGACGTGACAGCGAGTATGCCGACCCGGCCTACTGGCGGAAGTACTGTAACTCAGCCAAGGCTACTTCGGGGTTCAGCGCCTGGGCGGCATGGGTCGATGGGAAGCTGGGTGCCTACCTCATCGTGGCGGCGTTCGACGGTTGGGTGAACTGGTTGGTCCAAAACTCCGCGACCGCCCTTCTCAACAAGCGCCCCAACAACGCCCTGGTCTACGAGACGGCCCGCCACTTCCTTCGGGACACCGAGTACAAGCGCATTTGTTATGGTTTGGGCTCGCTCGAGAACGTCGCCGCCCTCGACCGCTTCAAGCAGCGGATGGGATGGACCCTCCAGCCCGTCCGACAGAGAATCGCGTTCGCGCCCGGCATCCGGCGGTCGCTCGCCCTTGTTCGCGAACCCATGCTGAAGCTGGCCACCCGGGCCTTCCCCAAGAGCTACTTCGTCCGCAAGACGGCGGCCATGATCCGGCTCTATCGCACACAAGACCAAGGCACGCTCGCTTCTGACGCGGATGTCTCTCAGGATGGACCCACTGACTGATGTCGACCGCTCTCGCTGCTTATGAGCGCGCCTTCGCCCAGACCGTCGCGGCCGAGCGCGCATTCGCGTTCTGGAAGGGACGCATCGCCGAGTACGCCATTCTCAAGGCCCTGGGCGTCGGCGCGGGCGACGAAGTCATCCTGCCCGGCTACACCTGCGTGATGGACGTGAACCCGATCGTGTACCTCGGGGCCACGCCGGTCTACGTGGACATCGAGCCGGACACCTACAACATTGACCCGGATCTGCTCGAGCAACACATCACTCCGAAAACCAAGGTCATCATCGCCCAGCACACCTACGGCTATCCCGTCGAGATGGACCGAGTCATGGGGCTGGCCGCCTCCGCGGGCGTCCCGGTGGTCGAGGACTGCTGCCTGGCTCTGGGCTCGACCTACAAGGGAAAGAGGGTGAGCAGCTTCGGGGTGGCGTCCTACTGGTCGTCGCAGTGGAATAAGCCCTTCACCACGGGATTGGGCGGGATGGCCACGACTGCCGACCGCGATCTCGCCGAACGCATCGAGTCGGTCTGCACGGCGGCGATGGTCGCGCCGACAACAAAGGAAGTGGCCATGCTCGGCGGCCAGTTGGCGGCGTACCGCACCCTGGTCTACCCGCGCACGACCGCCCTCGCCCAAACGATCTTCCGGTGGTTGACGAAGAAGGGCGCCGTCGTGGGTTCGTCGAGCCGCGCCGAGTACGCCCCGACGATGGGCGAGGACTTCTTCAAGGGCATGAGCCGACTCCAGGCTCGTGTCGGCCTGGATCAGCTCTCCGAAATCGACCGTTTCGTCGCCCATCGGTCCGCCATGCGGCAGATCTACGACACGCTGCTCGCGGAACTCGGCTGGCCGCATCCCTGCGTACCGGCTCACACGAATCCGGTCCTGGTGCGGTACCCGGTCCGGGTCGCCGACAAGCCGCGGGCCCTGGCCACCGCCGCCCGTCACCTGATCGAGCTAGGGAGCTGGTTCGAGTGCCCTCTTCATCCCATCGAAACGCCTCTGCGGGACTACGGCTACGAGCCGGGCTTGTGCCCTCAGGCCGAGCGAGCCAGCCGCGAGGTCGTCAACCTCCCGGTTCACCCTCGGGCCAACGCCGAGACCGCCAGGCGAACTGTGGACTTCATCGCGCAGATCGGTCCCCCGCAAGATTAGCGCGCAGAGGTCGCGACGTCTGTCGGGCGCATCGCGCACTTCCATCGCGCGAGGCCGGCTTCGGGTCCGCACCTCTCGTCGCTTCCCACCCGACTGTCGCTCGCAGGAACGGAACCGTGACGGGCCGCCGCCGGGCTCGGACGGACGTTCACTATTCGTGTGGGAGAGACGCCGAGGACAGGCAGTCGATGCGCATCGCTCTGTATCATGCCCCGCTCTACCGCGCGACCCGCGGCTACGAGACGTACGGACCGTACGCGCGGTACGTTTCTGAGTTTGCTCGGCATTTCGACGAAGTGGTCGTCCTCGCACCCACGGCCCGAGGCGACACCGACTACCGTGGCTGCACCATTGATGCCGCGAACGTGCGCGTCGTCGAGCTTCCCGACTTCCGCACGCATGTGGCCGCAAGCATGCACTTACCCACAATCTACCGGACGTTCGTTCGCGAGATCGACAGCGTCGATGTGGTCAACTGCCGGAATACCGCCCCGTTCGGTTACCTCCTGTACCGCCTTGGCCGACCTCGCGGCATTGGCTTCTTCTACCATGTCACATCGGATCCCATCGAAATCCTGGAGGTCGGGGCCAAGTACCGCGGACTGCGCGGGCGCGTGGCCCGCAGCCTGTTCGCCGTCGACTTCGCGATTCAGCGATACGTGATGCGACGGACGTACTCGTTCGTGAATGGCGGTCGCGGCTACGAGCGCCTGCGGCACGTGACCGACCGTTGCGAGCCGATCATCTCCAGCACGCTGGCACAGGACGACTTTCAAGAGCGAAGGGACTGCACGCTGCATCGCCCCGTTCGTCTCCTGTACGTGGGCTACCTCAAGCACATGAAAGGTCTCGGGAACTTGATCGAGGCCTTGGGAATCCTGCGCCGTCGCGGCATCGATGCGGACCTGCGCTTGGTCGGCGCGGGGCCGGAGCGACGAACGATCGAGCAAGCGGTGTCGGACGCCGGCCTCGCGTCACATGTTCAGTTCCACGGGTACGTCCCCATGGGGCTGGATCTCAATCGACACTACGACACTGCCGACATCTTCGTGTTCCCGTCTCTCTCTGAAGGCAGTCCGCGCGTCGTCCTCGAGGCCCTCGCCCACAGCCTCCCGGCGGTCACGACGAACGTGGGCAGCGTGCCGGACTTGATCGAGGACGGGCAGAGCGGCCTCCTCGTTCCGCCGGGCGATGCCGGCGCGCTCGCGGCGGCCGTCGATCGCTTCGTCACCGACGAGACGCTGCGCCGCCGGTGCATGGCTGGCGGCTTCGCCGCAGCGCGGAGCCACACGCTGGAGCGGTTCGTCGAACGCCTGGCGAACAAGGCCAAGGAACTCGGACGAGAGGACGGGGCCGGACGGTGAGAATCTGGCTCGTGAATCCCTTCGATCCGCTTCCGAAGGACCGCGAACAGCCGGCCCGGTACGGTGAGTTGGCGCGTCGTCTCCGCGCGGGGGGACACGAAGTGACTTGGTGGTCCAGTTCGTTCTCCCATCGTTTCAAAGAACAACTCGACCGCGAGAGGGTCGCGTCCGGCGCGAAGGAATGGGGTATCCGCGTGGAGCTGCTACTCGCGCCGGCCTACCGTAGCAGCGTGTCCTTCCGCCGCCTGTGGAACCACCGCCTGCTCGGACGGGCGCTTCGCCGCAGGGCCGAGCACGAGTCGCCGCCGGATTTGATTCTGGCCAGTTCCCCGCCGTTGGAGTTGGCGGCCGAAGCGGCCCGCCTGGGGAAGGCGTGGGGGATTCCGACCGTGGTCGACATTCAGGATCAGTGGCCGGACAACTTCGTTCGCGTGATGCCTCGAATTCTGCGGCCGTTCGCGCGCGTGATTCTGCGACCGTATTATGCGCTCGAGCGCACCGCATACCGGCAGGCGATGGGGCTGATCGGCGTCGCGCAGGGCTACGTGAACCGCGGGACCGAGGTTGGAGGAGCGAAGCGCCACGCCGGGGTCTTCCCGCTGGGAGTAAGCGTGCGCGAGGTCGACGAAGCCATCGCCAAGGGAGAAGCCGAGCACGCCGACCGATGGCGCAGGCCGGCCGAGCAGACTTGGCTGCTCTACTCGGGCAGTCTGAGCCACAACTACGATGTCCTCACAATCGTCCGCGCCGCGGCCCTCGCCAAACGGCGGTTCGGCTCGCAGGTGCAGTTCGTGATTACCGGAACCGGCGAACTGACCGGAGCCGTCCGGCAACTCGTTCGCGACCAGAACCTCGACAACGTGCGGATGGTTGGATTTCTGGACTTCCCCGAGTGGGCGTACCTGATGTCGCAGACGGACGCTGGGTTCAATGCATCGTTTCCAGACGCGTTGATCTATCTCCCCACCAAGCTCTTCTACTACCTCGCCGCCGGGGCCGCGATTCTCAACACTATTCCGGGTGAATGTGCCGACTTGATCGAGCGCAGTGGGTGCGGGCTGAACTACACTGCGGGCGATGTGCAGAGTTGCTTCGATGCCGTTTGCCGTGTGGTGCAGTCCCCGGACGACCGCGCCCGGATGGGTACGGCGGCGCGGCGACTTGCGGACGAAGTCTACGATCGGCGGATCATCAACGAGGGCCTCACGCGGTTCCTCGAAGGCGTGGCCGCTGACTCGGACCGGACCGCGTAGCACGCTACGACGGCGGCTTATCGGACTGCATTGCAGCACAGGCGTGCAGGTTGGGTGGAGTCAGAGCTGTACACACCTGCTCGGTAAGCCGATTCGTGTGCTGTGCCGCGCGTACGGATGCTTGGGAATCACTGTAGGAGTACCGCCATGCGGATTACCGTGATGGGATCGGGGTATGTGGGGCTGGTAACGGCCGCGTGCTTCTCCGACTCGGGCAACCATGTGTTGGGTCTGGATATCGACGCTGACAAGGTTGCCCGGTTGCGTGAAGGCGAGTGCCCCATCTTCGAGCCCGGCCTGACCGAACTGCTCCACAGCAACCTACGGGCTGAGCGGCTGACGTTCACCACGGACGTCGGCCAAGCCGTCGAGTTCGGGAAGGTGATCTTCCTCGCCATCGGAACACCCCCGCGCGAAGACGGGTCGGCCGACCTCTCGTTCATCGAGTCGGCCTGCGACCAGATTGCCGCCGCCATGCGTGAGCCCAAGATTGTCGTCATCAAGTCCACCGTCCCTGTCGGCACGGGGGCGAAGATGGAGGCCCGTGTGCGGGCGCAGACCCAGCACGCGGTTCATTTCGTCAGCAATCCTGAGTTCCTCAAGGAAGGCAGCGCCGTCGACGACTTCCTCCGACCCGACCGCGTGGTCATCGGCACCGAGGACGACGACGCCGGTGAGGTCATCCGCGAGCTGTACGAACCATTTGTCCGGAACGAGCACCCTATCCTGGTGATGAGGCGGGCCGCGGCCGAGCTCACCAAGTACGCCGCCAATGCGTATCTGTCCACGCGCATCAGCTTCATCAACGAGATCGCCAACATCTGCGAACGCTACGACGTGAATGTCGATGAGGTTCGTCGCGGCATCGGCACCGACGCCCGGATCGGGTTCCACTTCCTGTTCCCCGGTGCCGGCTACGGAGGGAGTTGCTTCCCAAAGGACGTGCAGGCACTCTCGCACAGCGCCCGGTCCGCGGGGTATGAAGCAACGATTCTCGATGCCGTGCACAATCGCAACTTGGCCCAGCGTCGCCTTCTGTTCGACAAGCTCGCCGCCCGACTCGGGTCGGACCTGTCGGGCAAACGAATCGCCGTCTGGGGCGTCACCTTCAAACCCAAGACGGACGACATCCGCGAGGCCCCCGCCCGCACGCTCAGCAACCTCGTGTTGGAGGCCGGCGGAACCGTCGTTGCTTACGATCCCGAAGGTCTGGCCAACCTCCGCGACGAGTTCGGCGATCGCGTGCAGTGCGGCGAGGACGCCTACGCCGTGCTGCAGGACGCCGACGCTCTTGTGATCATGACCGAGTGGAACGAGTTCCGCAGCCCGGACTTCGACCGGATGCAGAGCCTGCTCAAATCACTGCTCATCTTCGACGGCCGCAACCTCTACGAGCCTGCGTCAATGCAACGGCACGGGTTCGAGTACCACTCCATCGGCCGCCCGCCTGTACGGTCGCGTTGACCGTAATGCGACCCCAGACTCCGTCGATCGCCGCAAATCCGATTCGACGGTCGATTCGATTTACGATTCTGCTGTAAGGCTCCACGCGATCCCGCGACCAATGGCGTGGGGCGCGTGGTGAAGCCGCGGCCAAACGCGTTGGTGCGAAGCCTTCGAGGTCGGAATATGTGTGCGCCTTCGGGCGCCGAACCGGATAGAAAGGAGAGAAGGAATGGGCACGAGCCGCTACCTGATCGCGCTGGCCCTCACTCTGGGCACGGCGACGGCGATGGCCAGTGAGGCCGAGTACGAAGTAACCTTCCAGGCGACCTGGAGTGCGGCCACCCACCCCCAGGACTTCCCGTCGAACCCGCACTTCTCCGGCCTCATCGGAGGCACACACAACGGCAGCGTCAGCTTCTGGGATGTGGGCGGCTCGGCTTCGCCGGGAATAGAGGACATGGCGGAAACGGGAGACAAGAGCCCGCTCGATTCCGAGGTCAACGCGGCCATCAGTGCGGGGACGGGCTTCTCGCTGATCTCCGGTTTCGCCGTCAATCCGTCTCCCGGCAGCACGGTCAAGACCTTCCAGATGCGCTCGACGCATCCGCTGGTGACGCTCGTGACGATGATTGCGCCGAGCCCGGACTGGTTCGTAGGCGTGTCCGGACTGCGGCTGTTCGAGAACGGAGCATGGAAGGACAACGTGGTCGTTGATCTGGATCCATATGATTCCGGAACCGACAGCGGCTCGACCTTCACGTCCCTGAACGACGACACGGACCCCCAGGAGCCCATCACGAACCTCAGCGATGCCTTTCCGTTCACGGGCACACCGCCGCTGGGCACCTTCACGTTCCGGCTGCTGTCGGTGACGGAAGATCCGGTCGTGCCGGCGCTGTCAGGCTGGGGACTTCCTGCTTGTGCGGTGCTGTTCCTGCTTGCAGGTGTGGCGGTGATGCGGCGCCGCCACGCTGCCACTGCAGGCTAGTGACCCGTCGCTCTCCGGTCTTCAGGTTGGTTGCGCTTGGCGGCTTGTCCGCCAGTGCCGACGTAAGGAACCGCAGGGGCAGACAAGCTGCCCGTGGCACCCGAGCAGCAGGCCGTGACGGACCACCGGCGCACTGCGAATGGTGATGCACGGGAGCCACCGGGCTACCGGCGTTCAAGCAACGCCCGGGCGATGCGCTGCGACGCCTGACCATCACCGTAGGGATTCTGCGGCACCGTGCGGCTTTCCAGGTTCAGATCGTCGAGGCAGTCCCGTACCGCAGTCACGATCCGTTCGGTCTCGTTGCCGACGAGCGTGACGCACCCGGCCTCCACCCCCTCCGGCCGCTCCGTCGTGTTCCGCATCACCAGCACCGGCTTCCCCAGGCTCGGCGCTTCCTCCTGAATCCCACCCGAATCGGTCAGGATCAGCGTGCTGCGCTGCATCAGCCAGGCGAACGGAGCGTAGCCGAGTGGCTCCAAGAGATGCACATTCTCGAATCCCGATAGGATGCGCCGCACCGGGTCCTGTACGTTCGGGTTGAGGTGCACCGGGTACGTGAACGCCACTTCCGGGTAGACGCTCGCCAACTCGGCAATGGCCGTGCAAATGCGCTCGAACCCGGACCCGAAGCTCTCGCGCCGGTGGCCCGTGATGAGCACCATCCGTCCGTCGCCGATAGCGGGCCGGAGTCGTTCTTGCAGTCGCCCCACCGCCCTCGGTGGGTCGCGCTCGATCCGGTCGAGCACCCGGATCAGGGCGTCGATCACCGTGTTCCCGGTCACGATAATGTCCTCGTCGGGAACGTGCTCGTCCAGGAGGTTCCGCCTCGCCCCCTGCGTCGGAGCGAAGTGCAGATCGGCGAGCCGGCCGCACAGCCGACGGTTCATCTCTTCCGGGAACGGCTGGCGCTTGTCGAACGTCCGCAGCCCCGCCTCCACGTGCCCGACCTTGATGCTCAGATAGAAGGCCGCCAGCGCCGCAGCCCAGACCGTGGTCGTATCGCCCTGCACCAGCACCCAATCCGGGCGCTCTTCGACCAGCACCGGCCGCATCGCGCTGATGATGCGCGCCGTCAGGTCGTGCAGGTTCTGATCCGGCCGCATCAGGTTCAAGTCGTGGTCGGGTGTCAGCTCGAACAGTTCCAGCACCTGATCCAGCATCTCCCGATGCTGCGCCGTCACACAAATCCGCGGCACGAAGCGACCCGTGTCCTGGGCAAGACATTGCACCACTGGCGCAAGCTTGATCGCCTCCGGCCGCGTGCCGAAGACGAAGAGCACCTTCACCGCCGCCCGGCCATCGTGTTGTCCTGTGTCGCCGCGGATGCGGCTATCGTTTTCCACGAATCACACTCAGCCCCACATCGATATTCTGCCCACCGCCGGTCTGCCGGCAGTGGACGGCGATGACGTTCTCACCCTCGCGTAGCGTGCCGCAAGCCTCCGCATCAAGCGTTTCCTCGATGTAGTTCGTCACGTATCCGGTTCGACGGGCCACGCCCCGGCCGTTGATGTGCACCGTGACATCCTCATCGTGATACATCCGCAGAAACGCCGCAACCACCTCACCGCCCGCCGGCAGCCTCACCTTCGTTCGCAGCCAGATGTTCGGTGTGTCCCAACGCGTCCCGATGATGGCGTTCGGCGTGCCTTTCGTGCCGAAGCCGCTGCGGCCCGTCTTCCACTTGGTGTCGTCGAAGCCCGGATCCGCCCATCGCTTGCCCGGATCGCTGGTGGTGTATCGCCACTCCGTTCCCTTCTCCTCGGCCGTCGGCACGAGCACCTGCCGCGTGGCCGCTACCCGGTTGACGGCCACGCACTCGTCTGAACCGTAGTCCGCATCGAGCCCGTGCGGACTCTTGAACGCCAGGACGATCGTCGGATCCAGCGGGTACCGCCCGAGCCGCTCGCCGAATACCGCCAGCCCGCCCCGGTGCTTCGCGTCGGCGGGCACTTCCAATCGGAGCTCGATGCGGCGTGACTTGGCGATCTGCTCCAGGGCCTCGCTTCCTGCCGCCGCACTTGACTCGGCGAGATAGCCGTACGATCCCGGCTGGTGCCGATAGTGGTGCGACAGCGCGCCGCGACCGTCGGCCGGGTCGTCGGGCAGTACCTGCTCCTCAGTCGCTCCATTGAGCGAGACGCGCAGAGTGCTCGGCCACTTGCGCTCGCGGTCCGTCTGCGGGTAGTCGACCGGCTTCTTTCTCGCCGGCCAGTCGAGTCTCTCGTCGCCGGCCTTGGCCGACAGCTCAGCCCGGAAGGTCACGCGATCGAGCTTGTCGACGGGTATGTTCTGTGGAATGGCCAGTTCGTAGCCCGCCGCCCCGGCGCCGCGCCCCGCCACTTTCTCCGCGGCAATCCCGCTGCCCACCGGATAGGTCCCGCCGGCAAACGACCACGCCGAGAAGTCGCCCGGCCGCATTCGCAAAGCAATCGTCTTCTCGTCCAGCACTTCGACGCGCGGCGACGGCTTGTCGTACACGTGGAAGTTCACATAGTTGGCGGCCACACGTCTGCCCTGACCGTCGACCACCTCGACGTTGAGCGACGCGACGCATGCTCGGTCGGGCATCTTCACCGAGAGCGCTTGCTGCGGGACGACACGATAGGCTTCCCACCGGGCGGCCTGCTCGCCTTTCGCTGCGATGGCGAACGCACCTCCGTCGTGCGTTCGCAGTTGCCACCGCAACGTCAGCTTGTTCGCCTCGCGGGACGACCAGTGGCTGAGGGCTACCGGTACCTTGACCTTCTCGCCGGGCTTGACCGTCCTGCACGGGGGCGTGTCGAGCACCAGGAAGTCGCCCGCGTTGAGATCCGCCAGGCCGAAGCCCGGAAACCAGTAGTCGTATCCGTACTCCTTCTCCGTGCGGTCGTAGTTCAGGAAGCCGTTGTGCTCCCACTCGATGTCGCTCTGCTCGGTGTAGATGTAGCCACAGACCTTCTCGTGCAACCGCAGCTCGTTGGTCAGGTACTTGAAGCACCAACTGATGTCCTGGTCGCCGCTCCCGGCGCTGATTCCGCCGTACTCGGAGTTGATCAGCGGGGCGTCGGTCTGCGTGAGTCCGGGGCAGTAGTTGAACCCGCTACCGGGCTTCGTCTGCTCCACGACGTTGGCGATGTGATCGCGGGCCCGCTGGTAGTCGTTGATGTAGAAATGCCACGAGTTGATGTCCGTGACCACGTGATCGTAGTGGCACGGCGAGTTGTCCTCGACGAGGCGTGTAGGGTCGAGTTGCTTGGTCAGTTCGTACATCTTCCGCACCCACGCCTGCATGTCACGGTTCTTCTTGTAGTCGCGGTGCGACCCGAGCCCCCATGTTTCGTTGAAATCACACCAGGCGAGGATGGACGGATGATTGAAGTCGCGGTCGACAACTTCGCGAAGCATCGCCTCGTACCACACGCGGGCCTGGTCGGAGTGTTCCCACGGGTTCGGCATGTCCTCCATGATCAGGACCCCGAGCTTGTCGGCCCAGTACAGGGCACGGGGAATCTCGGCCTTGATGTGGATACGCAAGAAGTTCAGCCCGATCCGCTTGGCGTACTCGTAGTCCCAGCGGAGCAGCTTGTCGGTCGGGTACTGGTAGATGCCGTCGGGATGGAACGACTGATGGAGCGCGCCGCGCAGGTAGATCGGCTTGCCGTTGAGCGTGATGTACTTATAGCCACCCGCCGGTGCCTCCACCACGCCGATGTCGCGCAGACCGAAGTAGGTGTGCACTTGGTCGACGACCTCATCGTCCGCATTCTTCAATGTGACGGTTGCGTCGTACAGATGCGGATCGTCGGGGTGCCAGGCACGGGGCTCGGGGATCGTGATCGTCAGTTCGGCGTTCCCTTCGCGCCCCGTGTCAACCGACTGGACTTGGCCTGCGGTCTCGACCACGACACTGCCGCGCCCCGACGTTTCGACCGCGAACGCTGCCTGCTTCTTCGCCAGGGACGGGCTGATGTGGACCCGCTGGATGTACCCCGCCCCACGACCTTCGAGATAGACCGTTTGCCAGATCCCGCTCGTACGCGTGTACCAGCGAACCTGCTTGCCCGTCGGCTGGTGCGGGTCGGTGACGTCCTTGACGCGCACAACGACGAACACGGAGTTCCCGGGCCGGGCCACACCGCTCAGGTTGACGGCGAACGGCGCGTACCCACCGACATGCTTGCCGACCAGCCAGCCGTTGGCCCACACGGTGGCCTCGAAGTCGACGGCCCCGAACACGAGCCACGCGTTCTTCTCCTTCCAGTCCTTGGGAATCGTGATCTCCCGGGCATACCAGGCCACGCCGCGGTACTCGGTGTCCCCGATCCCCGACAGCTTCGCCTCCCACGGAAACGGCACCGTGATCCGCTTCGAGAACGTGTGCCTACCCTTGTCGAACCAGCCCTCCTTCTGGCCGACATCCTCGGCGTCGAAAGCGAACTGCCACGCACCGTTGAGATTCACCCAAGCGTCACGCCGAAAGTCCGGCCGCGGGTGCTCAGGCAGCGGCACCGCATCCGCCCCCAGCAGAAACGGCAGAATCGACATCGCAACGACGAGCCTTCTCATGGTCCACTCTCCGATTGATACGCATCCTGTGCCCGCCGAGCCGCCGCATAGCGTTTGATCAGTTCGTCGGCAGTCACGCCAATCAGCAGCACGCCGCCGATCACCGCGAACTCGGCCGACGACGGGATCTTCAGCAGAATGATCGCGTTGAGCAGGACCCGCAGGATCGACGTGCCCAGCACGATCCCCAACACGTGCCCTTCCCCACCGCGAAGGCTGCATCCACCAAGCACGGCCGCGGCAATCGCGTAGAGTTCGTAGAAGCTCCCGAAGTTCGACGGTTGCATCGAGTTGATGTCCAGCGACAGCAGCACGCCCGAGACTCCGGCGCACCCGCCGCAGAGCGTGTACGCGACGATGACCATGCGATCCGTGCGGATTCCGCTGTACCGCGCCGCCTCCTCGTTCCGCCCCAGTGCGAACAGGTAGCGTCCGTAGACCGTCCGATGTAGGAACACACCGATCACGGCCGTCGCCAGGATCAGGATCAACAGCGGCATCGGCACACCCAGCGGCCGGCCCTTCACGAGATAGAAGAGGTTCTCGAACCCCGTACCGAATCCTTGCGTGAGATCGCCCGCGATGACACGCGTCACGCCGCGGTAGACGAACAGGCCGCATAGCGTCACGACGAACGGCTGCAATCGCACCTTCGTGATGAGCAGCCCGTGGATCAGCCCGATGCCCAACGAGATCGCCAAGACGATCAATACGGCCAAGGGGGACGGGAGCCCGACATCGGTGACGAGCATCGGCAGCACCGTCGCAACGAGCGCGATCACCGATCCCACGGACAGGTCGATTCCACCGGTGATGATGACAATGCCTTCGCCGAGACCGACGATGCCGAACTCACCAATCCATCGCCCCTGATTGCTGAGGTTCTCCGCGGTGAGAAACCGCGGGTTGGCGGCCGACACCGCGAGCACCAGCAGGCAGAAGAAGACGAATACGCCAAGGACTTTTCGCATGTCGTTGTGCTACAGCGTGCCCCCGGCGACTAGTCCGCCGGTGGACACTGCTAGGCGGTCTGCCCGCGGCGGCACTCGCGAGGTTGACGGAAGGCGCTAGCGTACGCTGCCGCCGGTCGCCAGGTGCATCACGGCCTCTTCACTCAGTTCGTCGCGCCCAAGCTCTCCGGCCAGGCGACCCTCGTGCATCACGAGCACGCGGTCGCTGATGTTGAGCACTTCTTCCATTTCACTGGAAATCATGAGAATCGTCACGCCCTTCGCCGCGAGCGACTCCATGTGCTGATAGATCTCAGCCTTCGCGCCCACGTCGATCCCGCGCGTGGGCTCATCCAGGATCAGCACCCGCGGGTGCGTTGCGAGCCACTTGCCGAGTACGACCTTCTGCTGGTTGCCGCCGGAGAGGTACTGCGCGACCTGGTTCCGCCCGGGCGTTCGGATCCCCAGTAGTTCGATCATCTCGTCGGCCAACGACGTTTCGGCGGCACGGTCAATCACGCCGACCTTCTGAAACGATCGCAAGCCGGCCAGCGAGACGTTTTCCTTGACGGTCATCTCCTGGACGAGCCCGTGCAGCTTGCGATCCTCCGGCACCAGCGCGATCCCGGCCGCAATGGCCGCGTCAGCCGACGACAGCGTGACCGCATGACCATCCAACTCGACCCTGCCGGCTAGCGGTGGGTCGATCCCAAACAGCGTCCGGGCCAGTTCCGTCCGCCCCGCCCCCACCAGACCGGCCAGTCCCACGATTTCGCCGGCGCGTAGATCGACGCTCACGACATGGTCCGGATGTGCGGCCACGCGCAGTCCGTCGACCCTCAACACTATTTCGTCGCGGGCGTGGAAGACGCGCTGGTAGTACGACGAGACGTCCCGCCCCACCATCAGCCGCACCATTGCATCATGACTGACTTCACTGCGATTCAAATCGCCGGCGTTTCGCCCATCGCGCAGGACCGTCACGCGGTCTGCCACCTCTTTGACCTCGCTCAGTCGATGCGAGATGTAGATGATACTTACCCCCTGCTCGCGCAGATCGGCCACGGTACGGAATAGCAGCTCGGTCTCACGGGCCGAGAGGCTGCTCGTCGGCTCATCCATGATGAGCACGCGAGCATTCGCCGACAGGGCCTTGGCGATCTCGACAAGTTGCTGCTGGCCGATGGGTAGATCGGAGACGACGGTCCGTGGGGACGCATCGAGCCCCACTCGCCGCAGCCACGGCGCCGCCTCGGCCTCGACCTCGCGACGCGACACCCAGCCCAGCGGCCCGCCCCGTCGCGGCTCGCGCCCCAGCAGCACGTTGGCGGCCACATCGAGATTGTCCGCGAGATTCAGCTCTTGATGGAGCAGGCTGATCCCCAGCTCCATTGCCGTGTTCACCGTGTTGATCGTCACCACCCTGCCGTCCAGGAGAACCTCACCGGCGTCCGGCAGGTGCACGCCGCCAAGCACCTTCATCAGCGTGCTCTTGCCTGCACCGTTCTCGCCGACGACCGCAAGCACTTCGTTCCGGCCGAGGACCAAGTCCACATTGTCCAGCGCCTGCACGCCTGGAAACCGTTTCGAGACGCCCCGAACATCAAGCACTGGCGGAACGGTGCAGTTTGAGCCGGTTGAGACCATCGCGGTGGGCTATTGCAGCAGGGCTTCGAGCTTCTTCCGGAAGGCTTCGACGTTATCCTTGCGGATCACCTTGACCGGAACCTCGTAGATTTTGTTCTCGGGGACCACGGACATGTCGCCCTTGGCCACGGCGGCAAGAATGCGCACAGAGTGGTATCCGAAGTCGTACGGCGACTGGACGACCGTGGCGTGAATGTGTCCGTCGCGGATGCCTTCGAGGGTCTTGGCGTTCTCATCGAAGCAGACGACCGGAATCAGTCCCGCTCTTTTCGCATCCCGGACGGCGTTGAGGATGGCCGGGCCGTTGTACTCCCACAACCCGACCAGACAGGCAACGTCCGGATGAGCGGTAAGCGTCCCTTCGACGTTGGCCTTGGCTCGCACGCGGTCGGTGTCGTCGGTGCGCGTGTCGATCACTTCGATCTTCGTGCCTTTGATCGCGTCCATCAGGCCGCGACGGCGCTCTCGGGCGTTGCTCGCGTCCAGGGTTCCCACGAAGAGCATGATCTTCCCGCCGTCGGGCAGCACTTCCTTCACCAGCTTGCCCGCTTCGAGCCCGGCCTTGTAGTTGATCGTCCCCACGTAGCACATGCGCTTGCTGTCAGGCGCGTCGCTGTCATGGCAGATCACGTGCATCCGCTCACAAGCGGCATTGAGCATTTCGGTCTGATTGGCCGGATCCACTGGGCTGATCGCCATTCCCTTGATCCCGGCCGCCACGAGGTCTTCCGTGATCTGCTTCTGCTCGGCCGCGGAACCGTTGGGCGGCAGCCGCACCTCGCACTTCACGCCGAACTCCTTCTCCGCCTTCTCGACACCTTTGGTTGCGATCTTCCAGAAGTCGGACGGGTTGTTCGTTACGAACGCCAGGGAAATCTTGTCCCCCGCCGCCCTCTGGTCCCCCTGCTCTCGGTCCTGACATCCCCCGACTGCCGCGAGACCGATCACGATCGAACACACACGCCGTATCGTTCCATGCTTCATCAGTGGGTTCTCCAGGAGACCCCCGCCGGTGAAGGCGTGGGGAGACACCGCATTCTACGAGAATGACGAATGCTAGCGACTGACCGCCTCAGGAGCAATCATCCGAGGCTGGCTCCCCGCGTGGAATGATCGAACCTCCGGAGCCAAGGGCGTGTGGAGTCTGCCGTTCACCCCAGACACTCCCACTCGATCGGCACCTTCTTCAGGGCGTAGCCGGTTTCCTCGAGGTAGTCGCCATAGACGGTCATCCAGTGGAAACCGGGCATTCTCTCGGCCAAGAGGTGGCTGTCGCACGCGAAGCGCACGTCGATCTGCGAGCGACAGATGGGCAGGAACGGATGGCTCACGATCTCCGCCGACAGGCCCACCCAGCGTTCGGCCGCGAAGTCGGGAATGACGTTGGTCACCTTCTGCCCCTCGTGCATCTCGACCTTCGGCGCGGCACCGTAGTCCGACTCGAAGTGGGTGAGGATCCGCACCGGCTCCAGTGTCTTGCCGTCCATTCGCCGCGGAGCCGTGCAGTGGGCCAGCGTGATCAGCCCGTGGTGCGGATAGGTCGGGTCGTTGAGGAACGGCGGTCGGCCCGAAATCGAGGCCAGCAGAATCCCCGCCGGGATCACCACGAAATCGGACTCGCAGAAGCCCAGATAGCCGGCATCGTTCAGCAAGCTTAGCGACAGGCACGCCGTCGTCTCGGCAATAGGCATGATCGTGCCCATGCAGCCATTGATGGTGATCGCGCGGCAGTAGG